>NZ_JAMPQL010000013.1:0-205864 GCF_028482435.1 Providencia sp. PROV119 | reverse complement strand
TAGTCCTTGCAGCACTAAAAGAGCCAGATGCGCTTAACTTTTATCCTTTGTTATCGCCAACCATAATGTATTGAATGCACGGCGAGTGATACTAACTCTAAATGTCCTTAAATTAGCAATAGGTTGATAAATAACTGCGTGTTGTCATTGCCAAACAGCAAATTTTCTCGACTATTACCGAGCGATTTTGGTCGGTAACAGTGCTTACCCGCTTAATTTTTATCCTTTGTGATCACAATGATAACCAGTAAGAGCTTATTTAATAGAGTGACAGCACGCATCACGGGGCAAATCTTTTTATATTATATTGATGGCTTATTAATACTGTTCTTACTGTATAACTATCAATCATTGGTTTTTGCAAGCACCGAGACATATTCATCGCAATACTAGTGACATAAACAATTCAAGGAGAGAATTTTATGTCATCAATTATTATTAAAACGCATGGTGAGAAAGGGTTGCTGCAAATGCGAGATGGCACTTTTGCGAAAGTGACTAACGCCAATTGCCATGCGCTGCTAGCAGATAAAATTAAAGGCATAAAACAGAGCCCTTCGCTTATAAAACTATGTAGTTGTCATAGTGCTGAAGGGGGGCGATTCTCAAATGCACAAGTCATGGCCAATCAATTAAAACTCCCTGTAATGGGGTTTTATGGCATCACGCACGAGAATATCGTGAAAGCAGCTACTGGCAATAAAAAAGCACACCCTATTTTCCATCCTCAAGAAAATAAATTAAATGCCAAAATAAGTGAGCTAGGTAATCGATTTATTGGTAACTTACTCAAAATTAGAATTTTTATTACTCATCCAACTCTCCCTGAGCCTTTCAAGTATTGATTGGTTTAATACAAATAAATAAGCCACCGCATTACTCAATACGATGGCTTATTGGAATATTATCGATTTTAAAATTGGCTTACTTACGTTTCACCAGCAAGACAATACTGACCCCAAGGAATAGGACGCTTGGTAGTAACGCCGCAATAATAGGCGGTATCGAGTAGACCAAACTCCACTTACCAAACCCTTCATTTAGGACATAAAACAGGAAGCCACCAACAATCCCAGAGACGACACGTACCCCCATCGGTACAGTACGTAATGGACCGAAGATAAATGAAACGGCCATAAACATCATCACTGCTGCGGATAGAGGCGCTAAGATCTTTTTCCACATACTCAATTCATAGACTGCGGCTACCTGCCCACTCTCTTTTAAGTAAGCGATATATTGATAAAGCCCGCGAATCGAAAGGGAGTCTGCACTCAAGGAAACGATACCGAGTTTTTCGGGTGTCAGATTCGTTTTCCACTCATAAGTTAAGCGCTGGGAGCCCGTAATTTTTTTCTCACTACTTAAAATAGACTCATCAACTTGAGACAGCACCCACAATTGATTGTCTTTGTCATAAGCGCCGCTTGAAGCAAACATCACCGATGTTAACTTATGCTGCTCATTAAAGCGGTAGATAGACACTTCTTGAATCGATGTGGTATCAGAGACGCGTTGAATATGAATAAAATCAGGACCATCTTTCGCCCACATCCCTTCATCGGTCACAACTAATGAGTTACCCACAATTTTTTCTGCGCGATAATTTCTCGCCCATTGATCTGCGCTTGGGGCAACCCATTCGCCAATCAACATCGCCACAATAACCAGAGGGATCGCTGTTTTCATCACGGACAGTGCAATTTGCAAGCGTGTAAAGCCAGAAGCTTGCATAACCACCAGCTCACTACGTGATGCTAAAGCACCTAACCCTAGTAACGCTCCGAGCAGCGCCGCCATCGGAAAGAAAATATCGATATCTTTTGGGATCGTTAATAACGTAAATACCCCAGCGCCTAGGGTCGTATATTCACCATCACCAACTTTACGTAGTTGCTCGACAAATTTGATGATCCCTGAAAGGGACACCAACATAAACAAGGTCATTAAAATAGAGTTGAGGATGGTTCGTCCAATGTACCTGTCTAAAACACCAAACATCAGGCAGCCCCTCTATTAAATTTGACGCGTAAACGGCGCATTGGCACGGTATTCCATACATTTAGGATAATCGCTAAAGCCAGATACCCTAAGTTAACTGCCCACATTGCATATTTCGGATCAACATCCCCTTTTTCTGCGCTATTACGCAATGTACTTTGTAATAGGAAGAAAATAAGATACAGCAACATGGCTGGCAGCATGCTCAATACCCGCCCTTGACGAGGGTTCACTTCACTCAGCGGCACTACCATTAATGCCATCACCACCACCGAGAAGACAATCGTCAAACGCCAATGGAATTCTGCATTGGAATCAAAGTCATTCGCCTTCCATAACTGAAGCATATTTTTTTGTTCGACTCTATCATTGCGGGCATCACTTGGTTTGTGATCAATAACCGCCTGATAATTTTTAAAGTCGGTGATGCGGAAATCACGTAATAATGCCGTTCCTTCGTAGCGAGTTCCTTCATCCAATACCACAATTTGTCGACCATCGGCATCTTCTCGCATATAGCCACTATCGGCGACCACTACCGATGGGCGCTGTTCATTAGTGGCGCGCAATTGTGCTAAGAAGACATTTTTAAAGTCATTACCTTTGACGTCGCCAATATACAATACGATGTTTCTATCTTTGGTGGTTTTGAATTGCCCTTCCACCATGGCAGCTAGCCCAGGGTTAGCTTTAGCGTCTGCCAGCACCTGTTCTTGATATTGCGACGACCAAGGAAGCATCCACGCAATATTGCCTATTGCGACCAATGCGGTCAACGTTGCAAGCACCAGAGCGGCCTTAACCAGAACGCTTTTCCCGAGCCCGCATGCATGCATCACCGTAATTTCACTTTCGGTGTACAGTTTGCTGTATGTCATCAGTAGCCCAAGAAATAGGCTTAAAGGGAGGATCAATTGCGCCATTTCAGGCACGCCCAATCCCAGTAACGGTAATACTAAATCTGAAGGAATATTTCCCTGAACAGCAGCCCCGAGAATATCGATGGACTTCTGACTAAAAAAAATCAACATTAGCACAAAAAGGATAGCTAGCTGACTTTTCAGGGTCTCCCGTACCAAATATCTAATAATGATCACGCTTATACGCCTGTGAAAACTTGTCTTTTGGGTGGAAAATGGCTAAGTTCGTTCAATATCTACCATTTGTTAACATATACTCTGGCTCATTGTATGACTAGAATGATATAAAAGCATTCTCTATACTGATTACCCAATCAGAACATGCTTAATATTATTGAAATACCAGATATCTGCTCAGTTTAACATAAAGAGTTCATTCTCTATGAGGTAGATTATGCTGTAACGCTAATTTTAGCGGGAGCATGGGCCTTTGTCTTTAAGATTCAGGAGAACGCATGGAGTTTAGTGTAAAAAGTGGTAGCCCGGAAAAACAACGTAGCGCATGTATCGTTGTCGGAGTCTTTGAACCACGCCGTCTGTCCCCTATAGCTGAACAGCTGGACAAAATAAGTGACGGATATATCAGCGCCCTGCTGCGCCGCGGGGAACTTGAAGGTAAAGTAGGGCAATCCCTACTACTCCATCATGTACCAAATATCCTGTCTGAACGTATTCTACTCATCGGCTGTGGTAAAGAACGTGAGCTAGATGAGCGTCAATTCAAACAGATTATTCAGAAAACAATCAGCACATTGAATGAAACTGGTTCAATGGAAGCCGTCTGTTTTTTAACTGAGTTACACGTTAAAGGCCGTAATAATTATTGGAAAGTACGTCAAGCTGTTGAAACGGCAAAAGAGTCGCTCTACGTCTTTGATCAATTGAAAAGCAATAAAACGGAACATCGCCGTCCACTGCGTAAGTTGGTTTTCAATGTGCCAACACGCCGTGAATTAACGAGCGGTGAGCGTGCTATCGCCCATGGACTCGCCATTGCGTCCGGTGTTAAGGCCGCGAAAGATCTCAGCAACATGCCACCAAACATTTGTAATGCGGCATATTTAGCATCACAAGCACGTCAATTAGCTGACATTTCTGAAAATAGGCTGACAACACGTGTTATCGGTGAAGAGCAGATGAAAGAGCTAGGCATGAATGCTTACCTCGCTGTTGGTCAAGGCTCACAAAATGAATCGCTGATGTCTATCATGGAGTACAAAGGTAACCCTGATCCTGAAGCGAAACCTATTGTATTAGTCGGTAAAGGCCTCACATTTGACTCAGGTGGTATTTCTATCAAGCCAGCAGATAGCATGGATGAAATGAAATATGACATGTGCGGTGCTGCAACGGTTTACGGTGTGATGCGTTTTATCACCGAATTGCAGTTGCCAATCAACGTGGTCGGTGTGCTGGCTGGCTGTGAAAATATGCCAGGAGGACGAGCCTATCGCCCAGGTGATATCCTCACCACGATGTCAGGGCAAACGGTTGAAGTACTTAATACTGACGCCGAAGGTCGTTTAGTGCTATGTGATACCCTCACCTATGTCGAGCGTTTTGAGCCGGAATTGGTTATCGATATCGCCACATTGACAGGGGCTTGTGTAATTGCGTTAGGTAGCCATTACACTGGCTTAATGTCAAACCACAACCCTCTGGCTCATGAGTTATTAAACGCTTCTGAGCAAGCAGGTGACCGTGCATGGCGCTTACCGTTAGCTGATGAATACTATGAGCAAATCAGCTCTAATTTTGCTGACTTAGCCAATACAGGTGGTCGTCCTGCGGGTGCAATTACTGCGGGCTGCTTCCTCGCTCGTTTTGCGACCAAATACAATTGGGCGCACTTGGATATTGCTGGTACAGCATGGCGTTCAGGTAAAGCAAAAGGCGCAACAGGCCGTCCTGTGTCATTGTTGTCACAGTTCTTACTGAACCGCGCTGGCCTGAACGGCGACGATTAGTCTTAATTGATGTCCTATAATGACGCGAGTTACAGACCATTGCGTTGTAACTCGGGTCATGGGTCTAGACGCTAAATAGCTCAAGGTGTAGCGAGTCAAATTGGCGTTGCAACTTGAACTATGACGAGTATATAGCACTCAAGAGTGCGATACGCTAAAATAGCCCCATCTTCATTTCAGGGTATTGCCTGTCGCAATACCCTTTTTGCATAACATTTTTCTATTCCATAAAGAAAGAGATGAAAAACGCCACCTTTTATTTGCTTGAACAACCATCGCCGCAAGTGGAGTTAGAAGCCCATGAATGGCTTGCTTGCGAACTTGCGGCGCAAATGTGGCGTGATGGTAAGCGTGTTTTAGTCGCGTGTGAAACCGCTGAGCAAGCAGAAAAACTGGATGAGTCACTTTGGCAAAGAGATCCTCATCAGTTCGTGCCTCATAACCTCGCTGGTGAAGGGCCTCGTTATGGCGCACCGATTGAAATTTGCTGGCCGGGGAAACGCGGAAATGCCCAACGCGATATTTTGATCAATCTTCAGAGCCAGTTTGCAGACTTTGCCACTGCATTCCATGAAGTGATAGACTTTGTGCCTATTGATGAAACTTTAAAACAGTTGGCGCGTGAACGGTATAAAATTTACCGCAGCGTCGGCTTCAATTTGACTATGGCGACGCCGCCAACTAACTGAATACGATATAAAAATGGATAAGAAACCAGATAATGCGATTGCCGAGCCTTCGCTCGATAAAACTTATAATCCCGCTGAGATAGAGCAAGCACGCTATGCTCATTGGGAAAAAAGCGGTTATTTCAAACCAAACGGGGATACTAGCAAAGAGAGTTTCTGTGTCGTTATTCCACCACCAAACGTCACAGGTAGCCTGCATATGGGGCATGCTTTCCAGCAAACGATTATGGATACCATGATCCGTTACCAACGCATGCAAGGTAAAAATACGCTGTGGCAAACAGGTACTGACCATGCTGGTATCGCAACCCAAATGGTTGTTGAACGTAAGATCGCGGCTGAAGAGAACAAAACTCGTCACGATTACGGCCGCGATGCGTTTATTGACAAAATTTGGCAATGGAAAGCAGAGTCTGGTGGCACCATTTCACAACAAATGCGCCGTTTAGGTGACTCTGTTGATTGGGAGCGCGAGCGCTTCACAATGGATGAAGGCCTATCAAAAGCCGTTAAAGAAGCCTTCGTTCGTCTTTATAAAGATAACTTAATTTATCGTGGTAAACGCCTCGTTAACTGGGATCCTAAACTCCACACTGCGATTTCTGATTTGGAAGTCGAAAACCGTGAAATCAAAGGCTCCATGTGGCATTTACGCTATCCACTTGCAGATGGTGCAAAAACAGCCGAAGGTAAAGATTATCTGGTTGTCGCAACCACACGCCCAGAAACTATGCTGGGTGATACAGGTGTGGCGGTTAACCCAGAAGATCCCCGTTATAAAGATTTAATTGGTAAAGAAATTATTCTTCCAATCGTCAATCGCCGTATTCCAATTGTCGGTGACGAACACGCCGACATGGAAAAAGGCACTGGCTGCGTGAAAATTACCCCTGCTCATGACTTTAATGACTATGAAGTCGGTAAACGTCATCAGCTCATTATGATCAACATGATGGATTTAGATGGTAATGTCCGTAGTGAAGCAGAAGTCTTTGATACTCACGGTAACCCATCAACCGCATATAGCAGTGAAATCCCAGAAGCTTACCGTGGTATGGAGCGTTTTGCCGCACGTAAAGCGATTGTCGCGGAATTTGAGCAGTTAGGTTTATTGGTTGAAGTTAAGCCGCATGACTTAACAGTGCCTTATGGTGACCGCGGTGGCGTCGTTATCGAGCCAATGCTAACTGACCAATGGTATGTTCGTACTAAGCCGCTAGCAGAAGATGCCATTAAAGCGGTTGAAGATGGTCGTATTCAATTCGTACCTCGCCAATACGAAAATATGTATTACTCTTGGATGCGTGATATCCAAGATTGGTGTATCTCTCGCCAATTGTGGTGGGGTCATCGTATTCCTGCATGGTATGACGACAAAGGTAATGTCTATGTGGGTCGCGATGAAGATGAAGTTCGTCGTGAAAACAACTTGGGGGCAGAGATTGCACTGCGCCAAGACGAAGACGTATTGGATACTTGGTTCTCTTCCGGTTTATGGACCTTCTCAACATTAGGCTGGCCTGAAAATACCGAAGCTCTGAAAACGTTCCATCCTACCGATGTGTTGGTCAGTGGTTTCGACATTATTTTCTTCTGGATAGCCCGCATGATCATGATGACCATGCACTTCATTAAAGATGAGAACGGCGTACCGCAAGTACCGTTCAAAACCGTTTATATGACGGGTTTGATCCGTGATGAAGAAGGCCAAAAAATGTCTAAATCCAAAGGGAACGTTATCGACCCTCTGGACATGATCGACGGTATTTCGTTAGAAGATCTGCTTGAGAAACGTACTGGCAATATGATGCAGCCACAATTGGCTGAAAAAATTGCCAAGCGTACTCGCAAAGAGTATCCAAACGGTATTGAAGCACATGGTACTGACGCACTACGCTTTACCTTAGCGGCGCTTGCCTCAACAGGCCGAGATATCAACTGGGATATGAAACGTCTGTCTGGCTACCGCAACTTCTGTAATAAATTATGGAACGCAAGCCGCTTTGTCCTAATGAACACAGAAAATCAAGACTGTGGTCAGAACGGTGGTGAAATGAGCTTCTCTTTGGCTGATCGCTGGATCATGGCTCAGTTCAACCAAACCATCAAAGCGTACCGTGAAGCCCTCGATACCCATCGTTATGATATTGCCGCGGGTATTTTGTATGATTTCACTTGGAACGAATTCTGTGACTGGTACTTGGAGCTATCAAAACCTGCTGTTCACAAAGGTAATGAAGCGCAAGCTCGTGCAGCACGTTTCACGCTGATCGAAGTATTAGAAGCGCTATTACGTTTAGCACACCCTATTATTCCATTTATCACGGAAACTATCTGGCAACGTGTGAAAGTCGTCAAAGGGATTGATGCAGATACCATCATGCTACAACCATTCCCTGAATTTGATGCAGCTAAAGTGGACGAGCAAGCACTGAGTGATTTGGAATGGATCAAAGAAGCTATCATTGCTGTCCGTAATATTCGTGCCGAAATGAATATTTCGCCGGGTAAACCACTAGATGTATTACTGCGTGGTGCTTCTGAAGATGCGAAACGTCGCGTTGCAGAAAACCAAAACTTTATTAAATCCATGGCACGCCTTGCAAGTATCACGGTACTGGCAGACGGTGAAGAAGCGCCAGTTTCTGTGACAAAACTGGTTAGCGGTACTGAGCTATTGATCCCAATGGCAGGCCTGATTGATAAAGATGCCGAGTTAGCGCGTTTGGATAAAGAGTTAGAGAAAGTACTCAAAGAGATTGAGTCTATTGAAAGCAAACTCGCTAATGAAGGTTTTGTCAGCCGTGCACCTGCTGCCGTTGTTGAGAAAGAGCGCGAGCGCCTAGCGGCTAACATTGAAGCTAAAGGTAAGTTAGAAGCACAAAAAGTGACCATTGCGTCGCTATAATCTGCCTCTTTCACACTGACTTAAAACCCTTATTGGTTCGCCAATAGGGGTTTTTTATTAGAACATCTATCTAAATAAGTAAATCAATCCCGAACCCTATACCCACGTTAATTAATCGATTATTATGATACGACTGCGTTCGCAGATCTCAGATTGAAGTTCCCTTCTGGTTCTCTCTCACTGAGTAGTACAAAACAATAAATAAAGAGAGTTTCTCATGACAACAAATACAACAACCCACACTATTCGTTTAATCGAACAAAAAGATAATGCGGGGATTGCCGCGGTTATCCGTGAAGTTTCAGCAGAACATGGCTTAACGGCTGATAAAGGTTTTGCGGTAGCCGATCCTATTTTAGATACGCTCTATGAAGTCTATAGCAAGCCTCGTAGTGCTTACTGGGTCGTTGAAATGGACGGTAAAATTGTCGGTGGTGGTGGCATATCACAATTAGC
The DNA here is from genome assembly GCF_028482435.1 of Providencia sp. PROV119. Taxonomy (NCBI): domain Bacteria; kingdom Pseudomonadati; phylum Pseudomonadota; class Gammaproteobacteria; order Enterobacterales; family Morganellaceae; genus Providencia; species Providencia sp. PROV119. Next base: position 196,923 of record NZ_JAMPQL010000013.1, on the reverse strand, counting down.
TGGCGGTGATAATGAAACAGCCGAGCTACAAAAAATGTATCTCTCTTCGGTATTAAGAGGTAAAGGGGTCGCTAAGCAGATTGTACTAATGTCATTAGAGTTTGCTAAAGCACAAGGTTATACACGCTGCTACCTAGAAACAACCGCAGATTTACAAGCAGCCATTAAACTGTATGAGAAATTAGGCTTTGAATTTATCGATGAGCCACTCGGCAATACAGGCCACAGCGATTGTGAAATCCGTATGCTAAAAGCACTGTAATCACAGTCTCCATAAGGATAGCCAAGCTGCTATCCTTATTACCTATATAGATAGAAAATCGTATAACGTTAAAGATCAAATCTCTTTAGATAATAAGTTTTTTATTATCCCACACTTATGATTGCTATTCATTTCATTGCTATGATCTTGTAAGATAATCAATTCTCTTTCGAGCTTCTTCAGCTTTTCGATATTTTCTCTAATATTAAATAGATGTGAGTTAATCACGCCCTCAACGAGCTCACAATCATCACTATTATTATCCACCAGATCTAATAGTTTTTTTATTTCACGATGAGACATATTAAGACTACGGCAATTTTTTATAAAACGGAGTCGTTCAATATGGTTTTCACTGTAACTGCGATAGTTATTATCATTTCTATTCGGAGGAACGATTAGGCCCTCTTTTTCATAAAACCGTATTGTCTCTCTTGGAATATTGAATAATTTTGATACTTCACCTATTTTCATATTCTTCCACCTAAAAACAGAGATAGGTTATTTTAAATTTTCAATAATGCTAATCCTTACCATTATTGTAAGGTCAAGAAAAACGATGATTTGATTATTTTTCTTATTTAATTTTTTTATTTCAACAAATTAAAAGTAAAACCATCAAAGGTTAACCTATTCAGCTAGCCGCTAGACCAACAATTTTTAGTTTATTGCATTATCTAGCTGGCTAGCTAGGCTTAATACTTTATGACACGATTGTTATCAAAATACGCTATACTACGCATGGTACCTGAGTGCGGTTTCTCTCCTATATTTAGCAGGGGTTACTTTCAATTTACGCTTAAAAGCTCTTGTTAACCCTTGCTGTCCATCAAAACCGTATCTAAAAGCAATATCAATAATCTTGTCATTTGTCTGTTTCAAATCAGATGACACCTTTAATAGCCTATTAATTAAAAGATATTGCCCTAAGCTGACGCCCACGGTATTTTTAAAAATACGTTGAAAATACCATTTTGAATAGCCAGCCCTATGAGAGATTTCCGCAATATTCAGTGGCTTATCCACATTCATATCAATCCATAAAAGAATATCTTGTATCACATTTTCTCTAATGGTGTGATGACTCATCGCTCATCTCCTTATAAAATCAAAGGATTTTATTGATAAAATATAACATGTCCTCGGAGTTTAGTTTCGCCACTTGCTCCAACAATTTTATAACTACTCGCCCCTATCTTTTTTGCCGTTTCCTGAGCTTGCGTTTCTATTGATGATAAACTCGCATCACCAATAAATGTGGCTGAGCTGAGTATTTTTTTATGTATATCTACAGATAAATAATTCTCAGTAACCTTACTTGATGCCTGTTGAGAATATGTTTGATTATTTGCAGCGACGCCTTGATAACTAACTAGGCTTAATACAAATAAAGCGATAATCTTTTTCATCATTAATCCTTATTTATGTCCGTGTTTTAATTAATGATGAATATTAAAAACCTTAAAGTAGATACAAGGTCAATAACTTATTTGGCTTTTGCAAACTTATTTTTATATCTATCTCTAAGATAACCTTATTGAGAGTATTCAATTTATTTAATTAAAAATAAACGTAAACACTGTCCTTCAATATATTCCCACACCTGCTTGCATTAAAACTGTTGACCTTACAACTACTGTAACCTTTACCCTTACACAACATTGGTTATTCAACATTAAAGCTAACAATGAAATCAATTAATTAGGTAAAGTTTATTATGAAGATGAAAATCGGAATATATGCGACATTTGTTGTGGCTATGGGGATAAGCGGCCTCGCTATCGCACAAGATGCTAATAATGATAATAAACCCGAAACGACAAGTTCTACGATGCTCCCTAAAGTGCCTGTCGCGGAAGTGATCCAACGGGAAATGACTCCTTTTTCTGAATTTACAGGCTACTTAGCTTCACCCAAAACGGTTGATTTACGCTCTCGCGTGGGTGGACGGATTAATTCTGTAGACGTTCCTGAAGGGCAACTGGTTAAAAAAGGCGATTTACTCTTCCAAATCGACCCTCATCCATTTCAAATCGCCTTGCTTGAGGCTGAGGGAAAATTAAGCCAAGCAGAAGCCTTAGCGGCTCAAGCTAGTAGAAATTACCAACGCCTCAAAGGATTAGTAAATAAAGGTGCCGTTTCGCGGAAAGATTATGATGATGCCTTATCCACGCTGACCGCAAATAATGCACAAGTAAAATCAGCAAAAGCCGCGGTAGAATCCGCCAAACTCAATTTATCTTATACGCAAATTCGTTCCCCTATTGCAGGCCGAGTCGATAGAGCCTTTATTACTGAAGGGAACCTAGTGACTGGTGGCGACACCAGTAGTGCAACACGTTTAACTACGATTGTTTCAATTGACCCAATATATGCTTATTTTGATATTGATGAAGCCACTTTTCATCAATTAGCGGGGTTACAATCATCAACAATAAGCAATACTAAGGCCACATTACCGCCCGTTACCATACAATTACCGAATGAAAAAAGTACCCACTATTCAGGAAGCCTGAATTTTGTTGGTAACCAAATAGAGCGGACAACAGGCACAGTAAAAGTGCGCGCCGTCGTTGCTAACAAAGAGGGGAAACTGATTCCCGGCGCTTTTATTCGTGCACAACTTCCTACCGGCCCTAAAAAAACCACCATTTTAATTGATGACCAAGCAATCGGCTCTAATCAAGGGCAAAACTATGTCTTGGTTCTTGATAACAATAACCAAGCTGAATATCGCCCTGTCCAGTTAGGTGCCCTAGTTGATGGCCTTAGAGTGATCAATGAGGGTTTAACAGCGGGTGAAAAGGTCATTATTAAAGGCCTTGTTAGACCGGGTATGGCGGTGATGCCTGAATACACCTCAATGGAGCCTTCATCAACAAAAGAGCCTCACCAAACTCAACATCAACCTTCAGATGAAATAGAGGAAAACAGATAATGAATTTTCCCCGTTTCTTTATACAGCGCCCTATCTTTGCCATGGTCTTATCAATATTTATATTGATAGCAGGGATTTTGAGCTTTTATAAATTGCCCCTAAGCGAATATCCATCCGTGACTCCCCCTACGGTTCAGGTTATCGCCAGTTATCCAGGTGCAACACCCAAGGTGATCGCTGATACGGTGGCCTCCCCCATCGAACAAGCGGTTAATGGGGTAGAAGGCATGCTCTATATGAGCTCGCAAATGTCGACCGATGGAAAAATGGTACTGACCATCTCTTTTAGGCAAGATGTCGACCCCGATATTGCACAAATTCAAGTGCAAAACTTAGTTTCGCGCGTCATTCCTCGCTTGCCTCAAGAAGTTCAACAAATTGGCGTCACAACGGAAAAAACGTCACCGGATGTCCTAATGGTCGTCCATATGTACTCACCCAATAATGTCTATGACCCACTGTTTGTCTCTAATTACGCTTTACTCAATGTACGTGATGAAATTGCTAGATTACCCGGTGTTGCCAGCGCATTAGTTTGGGGGGAAGGTGAATATGCGATGCGAGCATGGATTGATCCCACAAAAGTCGCATCATTAGGCTTAACGGCAAATGATATCGTTACGGCTATTCGCGAACAAAATATTCAAGTCGCTACAGGTTCGATTGGGCAGCAGCCGAACTCAACGTCCTCATTTCAAATCAGCGTCAATGCACTTGGTCGACTCACAACCGAAGAGCAATTTGGCAATATTATTATTCAAACAGGCGAAGATGGGCAGTCGACCTATTTAAAAGATGTCGCTCGATTAGAGCTAGGTGCCGATAATTATTCACTTCGCAGCTTACTGAATGGGCAAAACGCGGTTGGCTTACAGATTGTCATGAGCCCCGGAGCAAATGCGTTGGAAGTGGCAGAGTCGGTACGAGAAACCATGGCTCGTTTACAGGCTAACTTTATCGAGGGGATCGACTATAAAATTGCCTACGATCCAACCATTTTTGTCAGCGCCTCACTAAAATCGGTCGCTATCACCTTACTTGAAGCCACCATATTAGTGGTTATTGTCGTGGTGCTCTTTTTACAAAGTTGGCGAGCATCAATCATTCCGTTAGTAGCTGTTCCCGTATCACTCGTGGGAACATTTGCCTTTATGTACCTATTCGGCTTTTCTCTCAATACACTATCGCTATTCGGTTTAGTTATCTCAATAGGGATAGTGGTGGATGACGCGATAGTCGTCGTTGAAAACGTTGAAAGGCATATCACGGAAGGATTAACACCAAAAGAAGCCGCCTTTAAAGCGATGGAAGAGGTCACAGGCCCTATTATTGCCATTACATCAGTATTAGCGGCTGTTTTTATTCCAACCGCATTTTTATCCGGTTTACAAGGTGAGTTTTATCGACAATTTTCATTAACGATCGTGATTTCAACGATTATTTCTGCGATTAACTCATTGACCTTATCTCCTGCTCTCAGTGCTATCTTACTGAAGCCCCATGATAAAAATAGCAAACCAGACTGGTTGACTCGCATTATCAATGCGATATTTAGTCGCTTTTTCGCTAAATTTAATCTCTTTTTCAATGCATTATCCAACAAATACGTTCAGATTGTACGCCGCTGCATACGAGGAAGTTTAATTATTCTTGTGCTATATCTTGGCTTTGTTGGGCTAACCGCACTCGGGTTTAAAGTGGTTCCTAATGGCTTTGTTCCTGCACAGGATAAATATTACTTAATTGGCGTCGCGCAATTGCCTTCGGGTGCTTCTCTCGATAGAACAGAAGCGGTTGTTAAAGAGATGTCACGCCTCGCACTGATGGAGCCTGGTGTTGAAAACGTGGTAGCGTTCCCTGGCCTCTCTGTAAATGGCCCCGTTAACTTACCGAATTCAGCACTCATGTTTGCAATGCTCAAACCGTTTGATGAGCGTACTGATCCTTCACTATCAGCAAATGCCATCGCCGAACGCCTAATGGGTAAATTTAGTCAAATACCGGATGGTTTTGTTGGCATATTCCCTCCACCTCCGGTTCCCGGCTTGGGTTCGATGGGGGGCTTTAAGGTACAAATAGAAGATAGGGCTGATCTTGGCTTTGATGCGTTAGCGCAAGTGCAAGAGCAAGTGTTGATGAAAGCAATGCAAGCTCCCGAATTAACTGGCATGATGGCAAGTTTCCAGACCAATTCGCCACAAATCGATGTGGATATTGATCGCGAAAAAGCCAAAGCGCAAGGTGTTACGCTCACCGATATCTTTGATGCATTACAGATTAATTTGGGATCACTCTACGTCAATGATTTCAATCGTTTTGGTCGAACCTATCGCGTCATTGTGCAAGCAGATACGCCCTTTAGAATGGATCCTAAAGATATTGAACTCATCAAGGTGCGTAATAAGCATGGGGAGATGATCCCTCTGAGTAGCTTAGTGACGATTACCCGTACAAATGGCCCTGATCGCGTGATCCACTATAACGGTTACCCTTCTGTCGATATCACCGGCAACGCGGCTCCTGGCTTTACTTCAGGACAAGCCACTGATGCGATGGAGAAGATCCTACGTGAAACATTGCCCGAAGGCATGAGCTTTGAATGGACAGATCTAACCTATCAAGAGCAGTTAGCGGGTAATTCAGCACTCTATATTTTCCCATTAGCAGTGCTATTTGCTTTCTTGATCTTGGCTGCTCAATATAACAGTTGGTCATTACCATTCTCTGTACTATTAATCGCGCCAATGGCTCTACTTTCTGCTATTGCCGGCGTATGGTTGCTCAATGGAGATAATAATATCTTCACACAAATCGCTTTCATTGTGCTGGTCGGCCTTGCTGCAAAAAATGCGATTTTGATTGTTGAATTTGCGATCGCCCAAGAGAAACAAGGAAAAGATCCTTTAGCCGCCGTATCAGAAGCCGCTCATCTACGATTACGCCCTATTTTGATGACATCCTTTGCCTTTATTGCTGGCGTGATCCCGCTTGTTTTAGCGACGGGAGCGGGTTCAGAGATGAGACAAGCCGTGGGGGTTGCGGTGTTCTTCGGCATGCTAGGTGTAACGCTATTTGGTTTACTATTAACCCCTGTTTTCTACATGATGATACGTAAATTAGCGGGTAAAAAATCCCCATAATCGACCTCAAAAACAGTTCGCTAAACAACGATAGTTTAGCGAACTCATAATACAAACCTATTATATTGCATATAAAACAAAGAGATAGTTACATTTGACTGTGGCTATCTCTTTTTTGAACATAATAATAAAAAAAATGCTTGACCTTCCCCTTAAGGTAAACGTTAGGCTTTACGCATGATGATACTTAAGAGGGTAAATCAATGACTACGAATCTATCTCAATCTTCAGCCAATAGGCTGAGTTTACCAGTCGAAGGAATGACCTGTGCATCCTGTGTAGGCCGTGTCGAACGTGCCTTAAAAGCGGTCGATAATATTGACACCGCCGTCGTGAACTTAGCAACTGAACGTGCAGACATTACATTTAAAGAGCATGTTGATGTAGACGCCGCGATCCGTGCGATTGAAAGTTCAGGCTATAAAGTCAGAGAAGAAATCACAGAATTAGCCATTGAAGAGATGACGTGTGCATCTTGTGTTGGTCGTGTTGAAAAAGCACTTACTCAAATACCCGGTGTTATTGAAGCGAGTGTCAATTTAGCCACCGAGCGCGCTCGCATTCGCCATTTGTCTGGAGCCGTCACCGTCGCTGACTTAGAAGCTGCCGTTGTTCAAGCCGGTTATAAGCCTCGTCGCTTATCCGATGCCAGCACCAATGTGAATGAGCAAGCGGATGAACGTCGTGAACAAGAGGAGCGTTCACTGCGCCGTTCACTATTTACTGCCGCAATATTTACGCTACCAGTATTTATTATTGAAATGGGCTCTCACTTTATTCCGGGTATTCATCATTGGGTTGCAAATACTCTCGGTCAGCAACTCAATTGGTATATCCAATTTGTGTTAGCCACTCTCGTTTTATTCGGCCCAGGCTTGCGCTTTTTCCAAAAAGGGGTTCCCGCGTTGCTGCGTGCTGCACCGGATATGAACTCACTGGTTGCAGTCGGTACGGCGGCCGCTTACGGCTATTCCGTTGTTGCCACCTTTATGCCACAAATTCTGCCCGTTGGCACTGCGAATGTGTATTTCGAAGCCGCGGTCGTTATCGTGACATTAATTCTGCTTGGTCGCACATTGGAGGCGCGAGCAAAAGGGAAGACGTCTCAAGCCATTAAACGCCTTGTTGGCTTACAAGCCAAAACAGCACGAGTGGAACGTGATGGCAAAATGATCGAAATTCCACTCGATGAAGTCGCCACCGACGACATTGTTTTCGTTCGTCCGGGTGAAAAAATTCCTGTTGATGGTGTTGTTATCGAAGGGGCTTCTTATGTCGATGAAAGCATGATCACCGGTGAACCTGTTCCTGTCTCAAAAGAAATAGGCTCTGAGGTTGTCGGCGGTACTATCAATAAAACAGGGGCATTCAGTTTCCGTGTGATCCAAATTGGTTCAAACACCGTATTAGCACAAATTATTCGCTTAGTTGAAGAAGCGCAAGGATCCAAACTACCAATCCAAGCATTAGTGGATAAAGTCACGATGTGGTTTGTGCCAGCGGTCATGGCAGGTGCGGTTATCACATTCTTTATTTGGTTGATTTTTGGCCCAGATCCTGCGCTCACCTTTGCTCTGATCAACGCCGTTGCGGTATTGATTATTGCATGTCCGTGTGCGATGGGCCTTGCGACACCAACATCTATTATGGTCGGTACTGGTCGTGCAGCGGAATTAGGTGTTCTTTTCCGTAAAGGTGAAGCCTTACAAGCTCTGCGTGATGTCAGTGTCGTCGCTCTGGATAAAACCGGTACGTTAACAAAAGGTCGCCCTGAATTAACCGATCTCGTTCCAGCAGAAGGATTTGAATATGATGAAGTTTTAGCCTTAGTTGCTGCGATTGAAACCCGCTCCGAGCATCCGATAGCCGAAGCCATTGTGGCTGCCGCAAAAGAAAAAGGGATTTCATTTGCCGCAATCGAAGAGTTTGAAGCTGTACCTGGGTTTGGTGTTTCAGCGAAAGTAGGAGGCCGTTCAGTTTCTGTCGGGGCTGATCGCTTTATGAAACAACTCGGCTTAGAAGTGAGCCATTTCCAACCAACCGCATTACGTTTAGGCGAACAAGGCAAAAGCCCGCTGTATGCGGCAATTGATGGGCGTTTAGCAGCAATTATTGCCGTTGCTGACCCAATAAAAGAGACCACCCCAGAAGCGATTAAAGCCTTACATTCATTAGGCTTAAAAGTGGCGATGATCACCGGTGATAATGCGGCAACGGCTGCTGCAATCGCTAAGCAACTCGGTATTGATGAAGTGGCTGCCGAAGTACTGCCTGACGGCAAAGTCGCAGCACTAAAACAGTTCCGTAGTAATGGCAATAAAGTCGCCTTTGTGGGAGATGGTATTAACGATGCTCCTGCACTTGCCGAAGCCGATGTTGGGTTGGCTATCGGTACGGGAACAGACGTCGCCATTGAAGCGGCAGATGTGGTCTTGATGTCAGGTGATTTGCGTGGTGTTGTCGATGCAATTGCCTTAAGCCAAGCGACTATCCGTAATATAAAACAAAACCTATTTTGGGCGTTCGCTTATAACGCGCTCTTGATCCCAGTGGCAGCAGGCTTACTGTACCCAATTAATGGCACTTTGCTTTCACCGATTTTAGCGGCGGCGGCAATGGCTCTTTCTAGCGTCTTTGTATTAGGTAACGCCTTACGTCTTAAACGCTTCCAAGCACCGATGAAAGAAGGCATCACTCAATAAACAATCGACAAGCCAGGCCTTGCTCAGGTCTGGCTATACCAATCGAAAGGAGAACATGATGGCGCTGACATCTCAACCTAAAATTACAATTTACACCACCCCCACCTGCCCCGATTGCCAATTGCTCAAAGAGTGGTTGGTTAAAGAGCAACTTACATTTGACGAGCGGGATCTGACCGACCCACAAATTATGGCCGAGGCGAAGGCGCGTACTGGCGTACGTGTCGCGCCAATTACCCTAATTGGAGAGCATCTATTTTACGGCACTTTTGCCTCACAAAAACCAAACATTATCGCCGCTCTTAAACGGGCAAAAGAGAAGTCATAAGCACCTTGTTTCAAGGGGTATCATACTGTTGGAGAGGTAAAATTATGAATATTGGTCAAGCAGCCAAACTTTCTGGTATCTCAGCAAAAATGATCCGTTATTATGAACAAACAGGTTTGCTCCCCAAGGCTAAGCGTACCGATGCAGGATACCGTTATTACAATCAATCCGATGTCGATAGCTTTAATCTTATCCGCCGCGCTCGAGCACTCGGTTTTTCCACTGAACAAATTTCTGTTTTACTGTACTTATGGCGGGATAGAGAACGCACTAGCGCCGATGTTAAGGCGATGGCACTCACCCATCTTTCCGAGCTAAAAAGAAAAATCAATGAACTACAAGCTATCGCTAAAACATTAGAAACACTGACTCAACATTGCCATGGCGACAATAAACCTGATTGTCCGATCATTGAAAATTTAGTGAACCCAACAAAGCGCGATGAGACGCCGCCAGCTAAAAATCGTCGATTCGATAATTTCTCAATGCGTATGGTAAAAAATTGATTGACCTTCCAATAGGGGGAAGCTTTATATTGATTAACGTATTGATAATAGGAGTGTAAAAATGATTAATTTAACTATCCCAAAAATGGCTTGTGATGGCTGCGCGAAATCAATCAAAAAAGTGGTATTAGATATTGATGCGCAAGCACAGGTTGAAGCAGACCCTGCGACGAAAAAAGTGCAGATCAACAGCCGTATTGATGAAAGTATTTTCCGTACCGCACTCAGTACAGCAGGGTACCCAGCAGATCCAGCTTAAGAAAGGTTTATTGATAGCTGGCTGACTAAGATAGATATGCCATGTTAGCCAGTTATTTAGGATATGGATTGAATCGTTAACTATTTTTCGGTCATCATGTGCCTGCTTTGTTGTTAGGATCAACATATCAAAAGCAGGCAATTACACGGTTTAAATTACAGCCTTTGCCGAATTAATGGAAACGTTCTCCACCTTCTTCGCCGTCTTCGTCTTCGTCTTCGTCATCATATTCAGCATCAGGGTCTTCAAAGTAAGTTCCCCAACCATCATAGTTGATACCTAATTTTTCAGCTAACTTCATCAACTGTTCAACTTGCGCATCGATCAACTCTGCATTAAGTGCACTTTCGCTGATCACATCACAACACATTAGCGTCACACCATTTTCGACTTCCAACTCTTCCGCATCAGTGACTTCATAGCCTAATTTAAAGGCTTCTACCGCTGCTTTTTCTAGTAGTTCAAAATTGTCTGCTGAGAAATGGTGTTCAATTGCATACAATGCATCAGGATCACTGCCATCTTCCAGTAACTCTTCAATAATTAGACGCGTTTCTTCGTATTGTGCCTCTAACTCAGCTTTATCCACCATATCCACACCTCTTTTTTCATTATCGCTAGTCTCTAGGCCATTCTCCCATAGGGCTGCCAGTGACACCATACCTGAATGAATAATTTCTTTTCTATTGGGGGTTGATTTTGAATTTTTATGAATATAAATTGAATATTAATTCAAATAAAAAAGGCTGAATTTTATGAACCCCTTCTATAAAAAGCATTTTCTTAGGTTACTTGATTTTACACCTAACGAAATTCATTCATTATTGAAACTGTCAGCATGGCTAAAAGCACAGAAGAAAGCTGGCCTCGAAAAACCGCTACTCGCGGGTAAAAATATTGCCCTTATCTTTGAAAAAGACTCTACACGCACACGCTGCGCCTTTGAAGTTGGAGCGTTTAATCAAGGAGCTAGAGTGACTTACCTTGGCCCTTCCGGTAGTCAAATCGGGCATAAAGAGACCATGAAAGATACCGCGAGAGTGCTTGGTCGGATGTATGATGGTATTCAATATCGGGGGTTTAGTCAGTCAACGGTTGAAACCTTAGCAACACATTCGGGAGTGCCTGTATGGAATGGATTAACGAATGAATTCCATCCCACACAGTTATTAGCCGACTTACTCACTATCCGAGAACATCAACCGAACAAGCCTCTATCCGAAATTAAATTTGCTTATTTAGGCGATGCGCGTAACAACATGGGGAATTCCATGCTAGAAGCCGCCGCACTGACGGGGATGGACGTGCGTTTAGTTGCACCCAAAAGTTGCTGGCCGGAAGCTGAATTAGTTGAAATTTGCCAAAAAGCGGCGCTGAAAACGGGAGGGAAAATCACGCTCACTGAGGATGTCACTGAAGGGGTCAAAGGTGCAGATTTCCTGTATACCGACGTTTGGGTGTCAATGGGTGAAGCAAAAGCAGTCTGGGCTGAACGAATTCATTTACTTAAGCCATATCAAGTGAATATGGATGTCATTAAGCTCACTGGTAACCCAGATGTCAAATTCCTACATTGTTTACCTGCATTTCATAATGAAGATACTACCCTTGGCGCACAACTCGCTAAAGAGTTTGATATGTGGGGAGGTTTGGAAGTCACGGAAGAGGTTTTTGAATCCCCTTACAGCATTGTGTTCGATGAAGCAGAAAACCGTTTACACACAATCAAAGCGGTAATGGTTGCAACATTAGCACCTGAATTACCTCGTGGTGTTATTTAATTGAGTGGCTTAGGTCGGTGGTGCCTACTCATAAAATTGAGGTAATAGGCACCACAATATCGCACAGACTCGAACTCAGCCTAATTGAAATCGGCGATACGGTGACTTAAGGTCTTTCGCCATTAGCCAGTCGAATATTTATCTTCTCTATAAGATCAGGTAGCTCAGCTAATGTCCCTATCACATAATGCGCCCCCGCAGTAAATAATTTATTAGCTGCTTGCTGGCGTAATTGTGTGGTGTCATCGGCTGACATGCTTTGATATTCATCCCATGTTTTACCAAACTCATTACCTGATAAAGCAAGACCAACACTCCACATACCCGCATTACGCCCTTCTTCAATACCCGGTGCCGCATCATCAACCTTAATGCAATGGGCAACTGAATCGATACCCAATTCAATGACATTTTGTAGCGCCATCCATAAGCCAAGGCGACCACCCGCCGCTAAATCATCACTCGCAATCCAATAGTATCCGACCGAACGGCAACCAAAAACTTTAAATACAGGTAAGCTGTAACGGTCAACTAAAAATGGAGACTACCTTAGCCATTCTCAACGACCTAAAATAGTCTCCAAATGTCACTTGCTTATTTTTATTTGGTAAGTCATCCACTTTTTATCTTGGCTATTCAACTTCAGTTCATATTGATTATTCCATAAGAACGTCGCTGACTTGTCTGTGTAATGCGGTAATACTAAATGCATTTGTACTGGTAAGTCAGAAATTATGCGATAATTATTTTTAGGTTTAGAATATTCATGGTGTGAGGAAATATATTTACTGAAAATATCAATATTTCTTTCATTTCCAATATCTAAATAAGGGCTATCTTTATTATTTTGAAAAAAAGGCGCATATTTACTAGCAACAATAATAAAGGAATCTTCGTCCGTTATTTCTATACCATTATAACGAATATTAGATATCCTTCCTTTTTTCACCTGTTCATTCCGCTTACCAGACAAGTCGTATAACGGCTGATTGCTAATATTTACATCATATGTCAACCCTATTATTGGGTAAAATAGAAAACTATGAAACTGATTATTTATCAAAGGAGTAGAGTCACCATCAGGGGAGTTGTATATATTCGAGCTCATTTCTAACCATTCAATTATCTGCTGTTTATTTACTCTTAGGGCGGATAAATAAGCAGGGTAGAAAATTTGATTTAAGTCTCTATTCGTAAGCTTTCTATCCTGTATATCAATGATATAATTATCGTCATTTAATGAAAAAGAAGGTGAAATAGAAACAAGCAGCTTATCATTTTCATTTGTGTAATTTTTCATATAATCATGAATTGAATCAACAAGGAGTGTTGTTAAACTTTCATTTCCTATTAAATTAAAATTATTATCAATTTTAAATTGATCAAGACTGACATCCTTATCTAAATCTTTTTTTAAGTCTATTTCTGTATCATTTATACATGATAATACACTTTTAATAGTATTTTCCGCAGCAGGCACATCACTTTTTTCTAACTGATAACCTTTACTACTTTTAATAAGCCATTGCCCATTCTTTTTTTCAAGGTTAAAGGTTATTGCAGATACTGACTCCCCCCATTTCCCTGGTTGTGCGGCTGGCTTATCAAATATTTTTCCTGATTCAATATTAATATTTTCATGCACTATCGTTTTTTTAGAAGGAAATATTTCATGAGTATGACCAAATAAAACACCATCAATATTTGGATTTCTTGCAAGATAATATGCTACATTCTCCATTCCATATTCAATTGGTGATACATCAATCCCTGAATGGGATAAAGCAATTACAAGATCTGCACCATCCTTTCTAGCCTTATCTGCTGCGCTATTGGCAGATTCTAGCATATCAAAAAATATAATTTTATTTTCCAGTTTACTTTTATTAAAAAGCATTGTTTGCGGAGGAACCAAGCCTATGTAAGCAATTTTCAATGAGTGATGTTTACCTACGTCATCGATTACATTTTTTTCTTTTATAATATACTCAGGATAAAGGCTTTCCTGTTTTTCTTTATCAATAACATTACTTAAAACCACAGGAAAGTTTGCACCTGAATAAGACTTCTTTAAAAAATCAACGCCATTATCAAAATCATGATTACCTGGAGTTGCGACATCATAATTTAGGGCATTCAAGCTGCATATAATAGGAGAAATATTATAATAGGCATCATTCTGATTATAACGTTTAATGACATGATTACCGATTGGGTTTCCTGATAAAAGATCGCCAGTATCAACTAAATAAGTATTTTTATGGTCACGTCTAAACTTTTCAATAGTGCCTATCCATGATATCAAACCATAATTTTCGCTTTTAGTATTACTGTAATAGTTATCATCACTAATAAAAGAATGGATATCTGATGTACTGAGTATATTAACCTCAACTAAATTATCAGCATACGATGATGAGATTAAAACGCTTATTAATAATGAACCAAGAAATATTCTCTTCATATTATTATCTCAAAATTAATTTATTATAATAATTGTTTTGCACTAAACATTAATGTTTATTAAGTCATTACACCTTGACTCAAATTAATGCGTGATCCAATTATCACAGGCGAGTTGCGCCACTTTCATTTCTATATCAAAAGGAACTGGTTGTGGGATATTTTTTAATGTTTTACTACTGAGTGCTATTTTTTCTAAGCTTAATGTTTGTAGCGCCAGTCCTAAATCCATCACTTCAATAGGATTACCATTACCTGCGGATAAATTGACTAAATTTGCATCAGACATTAAAAATATATTTTTACCTGTTTTCAGTTGGTATCTGTTGATATTAGGCGTGACGTCTTCGCAACTAGATGTGATGGAATTCAGCGCTTTTATATCAACTTCACGTTGAAAGTGCCCTGCATTTGCCACAATGACATTATCTTTCATTGCCGTAAAATGCTTCGAGGTCAGTATGTTATCTCGTCCCACTACACTGACAACAAAATCAGCATCACACAAAGTATCCAAAAGTTCCGCGGTCTGAAAACCTTCTAAATGTGCCTCCAACCGAGTCAGTGGATTTGTGTCAACAACAGTAACATGAGCCCCCATTCCTCTGAAGCGCTGCGCTACACCAGAACCACAATATCCATATCCGATAACGACAACCTTTTTACCGTGTATCATCACATTAGTCGCATGAGCAATACTTTCAACAACTGATGAACCGACGCCATATCTGTTTTCTATAATTCGCTTAGACTGAGTATCATTAATAATGAGTGTTGGCCAAAGTTGAGAAACAAAGTTTTCTCGTAAACGATTTGCACCTGTTGTTGTCTCTTCAGTTGCACCAATAATTGTCTTTTGTAACGACTTAAATTTAGGATCAGTCAGGACTAGTTCATGCAAATCAGCGCCATTATCAGCAATGATGCAAGGGTTCATTTCTAATACCTTTTTACAATAGGTAATATGATCCTCAAATGACTCGTTTCTTCTCGCAAAAACACTGACATTCATATACTTAACCAATGCTGCGGCTGTTTCATCCTGTGTCGAACCAGGAGAGCCTGTAATGGCAATTCTTGCGCCACCTTTTGTTAAAGCTTCAAGCCATACTCCTGTTTTCGCTTCAACATGCAAACAAATGCCAATAGTCATTCCTTTAAAAGGCTGTTCCTGTTCAAGTCTTTTTATTAAATGCTTCATAATAGGCATATGTGTTTTTGCCCAATTAATACGCTTCATCCCAAGTTCTGCCAAACTCATATCTTGAATAGAGTACTGATCGATATCTAACATAATATATACCTCAAAAATTTTACATTTTTATTAAACATGAATTTTTTTAACATTGTTTTTTTTAAAAATCAGATAGACCACATAAGCTAGTGTAAATACAAGCGTATAACTAGTGAATATAATCCAGAACATTTTCCAATCAACAACACCATTCGTTGTATTAAGGTCTAATACCCAACCACTCAGTATTGCCCCTAAAAAAGTACCAAAACCATTAACCAATGTAGTAAATACACCTTGCGCGGTAGATCGAAATTGCGGGGTTATTTCTTTTTCCAAAAATAAAGAACTAGATATATTAAAAAAATCAAATGCACAACCATAAATTATCATAGAAAGAAATAACACCATGGTTCCTATATATGTAAAATCGCCATAAGCAAATAATCCAAAACGTAATATCCACGCAATCATACTTAGTAATAAAATTTTCTCTATTTTTATGTGCCTTAATAACAATGGGAGTAGCAATATAAAAAAGACCTCAGAAAATTGCGATATTGATAAGAATATTGTCGGATGCGCTGAAAAAATTGAATTTTTGGCTTCAGGTAATTCAGAAAGGTCTTGTAAAAAAGGTACGCCTAATGTATTTGTGATCTGTAAAACAGATCCTAAGAGCATAGAAAAAAACAGAAAAACAACCACTTGAGGCTTTCCAAATAGAATTTTTAAGTCGCTAAATTCAAAAGCATGAGGAGCATCTATTACAGATTTACTGTGATTATTTATTGAGATAAAAACAATAGAATAAATACTCAAAATAACAGAAGCAATTGCAGCAATGTACAGTTGATAATAGCTAGTTTCTAATTCCAATAAACTAATTATCCACATTGCGGATATAAACCCAACCGTTCCATACACTCTAATTTTAGGAAAATATTCTTCTGAATTTAATTTCTCCTTACCAATAGTTTCAAAAATTATGCTATTGCATATCGACATTGTTGGCATATAAAAAAGAAGATGAAACAATGTCATTAAAAAAAGTAAGCTAAATGAAGAACTATGCGCCATTAGAATTAGAAAAAATGCTGATATCAAATGAGTTGTGACATAAACTAATTTTCTATTGTTGATTTTATCTGCTATTAGACCGATTAAAATAGGTGAGCATAATGATGCTATTCCTAGTGTGCTAAATATTAACCCTACATCCCCACCTTTAAAATGAAGGGTATTGAGCATATATGATGCAAAGGTAACTAACCAAGAGCCCCATATGAAAAACTGTAAAAATGAAACTATTTTTAATCGAGTGATTATACTCATGATAGTCTTTTTACCTCACGAAATAATATATAAATACACTTATTTATTATGGGAGCCGAGGCATTGCACTTAAAAATATTTTTAACTTAAATTAATCACAGTCTATCCCATAAACGCTTATCATGTTCAATTAATATACTCACTAACTAGTAAGAATAAAGTGATGTACTTCACAATAGGTTATACGTATGACTTGATGGTGATCATATCATTGAAGAATGCTGATAAATTAGTAGGCTCAAATAGGTTTTATCCCTTAGTATTAATACATGCGGTCATTACCTATTTGATATAAGAATATATTATTATTTATCTATTGATTATGTTTTTTATTGTTGGAGAGAAAATGTCTACGGTTAATAGCAAAGATGTCGCCCGTTTAGCGAATGTATCACAATCAACAGTATCTCTCGTATTCAGTGGTCGTTATCATGGCAGAGTATCTGATAAAACGCGCGAAAAAATTCTCAGCGTTGCAAAAGAACTTGGTTATCATCCCAATATTAATGCGCAAGTTTTACGCAGTGGGAATTCTAAGACTATCGCCTTTATTGTCCCAGATATTCAGCAACCTTATTTTGCAAAAGTTGTTCATGCAGCAGAAATTTTCGCAACCAAATCTGGTTATTCTTTAATTCTTTTAGATAGTTATGCTAACAAACAATGGCATGAGCATCTAATATCATTATTTCAAAGTAAGCTTATCAGTGGCGGTATAATTTACTCATGTGACAAGAAAAACATCGAATTATTAAGATATTACCGAGAAAAACTGATATTTATTGAGTCTGATGACGAAAAAAACAACGATATTTGCTTAGAGGTAAAAAAAGCGATCGAATCTATATTTTACATTGCAAGTAAAATGAAACGATTCAGAGTTGGTTCTTTTAGAACTGATCTTCCAAGGCAACACTTCTTAACGCGACATGAACTTTTTGATCAGCAATTCAATTCATTAGAAAATCCAGAAAAATCTAAGCATATCGTGTATTCATCATTCAATCTCGCGCAATCAACTGAGAATGCAGAGATATTACTGCAGCAAAAACCCAATATTGTTTTTTGTGATGACGATATTTTAGCAGGTGCTATCTATCGGGCAGCAAAACACCTGAACATTCATATTCCTAACGATGTGGCAGTAATAGGATTCAATGACACAGATCTTTGCAGCTATTTGAACCCAGAATTATCTACCGTACAAATTCCGACTCAATACATAGGGGAAATCGCTATCAAAATGCTATTAGAAAAAATATCAAATAATCCACAAATCATAGAAAAACAGTTCGTTACGTTAAAAGTTGTTACTAGAGGGTCGACACAAGCTTAATCCTCGAATAAATATCAAGAAACTTGATTTTAAGTGAAAGGAGACGGTCGAGTATTCGATGCGTTGATTATAGGATAAACTGCACTTTTTGTGGGCTTGTTGCAAAAATTGTCGAAGTGAACAACATTAAGGTCATTGCTCGCTTCTTTAGGAAAAGTCATGTCACTAAAGTCAGTGATATGCTGGCCGAACACGGTATGTCGGTTCATCGCTCGACAAATTATCGTTGGTTTATTGAATATGCACCGATACTCCATAAAAACTCAAAAAATATCAATTTATTCGAGCTGTCTCTTCTTGGCAGCTCTTGGGGAGCATTCGATGCCGATGGGATTAGTGCTGGGCATGAGTGCTATGCGCATAATGTCGGTGTTAGCGCAATCTCCAGCACCTCTGCAACTCTTACCTTCTCCGAAATATAATCATGGTCAGCCGTGGTTGCGGATAGAAAAAGGCAGTCCTAATGGAGTGACGGATTTATTGCTACCCCAAAAGGGTGATCCGTTTAACGAAATTTACCTCAAAGAAAAAGCATGGTGGCAGATGTATGAGCCTGATATTTTAGATAAAGGTCAGGGTGTTATTGATGATTAAATTAGAACGACTCGCTAAGCGACTCAGTCAATGACAAATATCTCTCTGATTTGACTGTTTTTATACAAAATAACTGGAAACGTAAGTGGACTTAGACGCAAAAAAATCTATTTTTCTGTATGCAAACGCTTGCGTCATGAAAAGACACGCGTATAATGCGCCACAATTTGCCGGGAGAAAACATGAACGCTGTTGCTCTATTTGTTTCAAAGAACACCTCCACTGCACTGCCTTCTGGCGGTCTGGACAGCCTGTTTTTCCCCTCCGTATTTCAAGAAAAGCCCCTCATTGAGGGGCTTTTTTTTGGCCTTTCACCTTATACGTCTTGCTGACACAGGAGAACAACGATGCCGAACCCTCTATACCTACGCGACATAATCTCAATTAATGATTTAGATCGCACCGACCTTGAACTTGTGCTCAAAGTGGCTGCCTCCCTAAAACAGCAACCTCAGCCAGAATTTTTAAAACATAAAGTCATCGCCAGTTGTTTCTTCGAAGCGTCGACTCGCACACGTTTATCCTTTGAGACCGCAATTCACCGCCTAGGAGCATCTGTTGTGGGGTTTTCTGACAGCACCAACACGTCACTGGGGAAAAAAGGTGAAACACTCGCAGATACCATTTCGGTGATCAGCCAATATGTCGATGCTATCGTGATGCGCCACCCACAAGAAGGTGCTGCACGCTTAGCCAGCCAATTTGCGGGGGAAATTCCCATTATCAATGCTGGTGATGGTTCAAACCAACATCCAACACAAACACTACTCGACCTCTTCACTATCCAAGAAACCCAAGGTCGTCTTGAAAACCTACAAGTCGCAATGGTGGGTGATTTAAAATACGGCAGAACAGTCCATTCACTGACACAAGCCCTCTCTAAATTTGAAGGCAATCACTTTTATTTTATTGCGCCAGAAGCGCTATCTATGCCAATCCATATCCTGCATCTTCTTGAAGAAAAAGGCTCCACATACAGCTTACATAACAATATTGATGAAGTGCTGCCTGAGTTGGATATCCTTTATATGACACGAGTACAGAAAGAACGTTTAGACCCGTCTGAATATGCCAATGTCAAAGCGCAATTTGTACTCCGTGCCGCAGATTTACAAGATGCCAAACCCAATCTTAAAGTTTTACATCCATTACCGCGCGTTGATGAAATCACTGTTGATGTTGATAAGACCCCTTACGCCTACTATTTCCAACAAGCGGGTAACGGCATTTTCGCAAGGCAAGCTTTGTTGTCTCTGGTTTTAAATAAAGAATTGGCCATCTGAGGAGAAACACATCATGACACACGATCATAAATTACAAGTTGAAGCAATTAGTTGTGGCACTGTCATCGACCATATTCCTGCTCAAATTGGTTTTAAGCTATTGAGTCTATTTAAACTCACCTTAACAGATGAGCGCATTACCATCGGTTTAAATTTACCCTCGAATAACTTGGGGAAAAAAGATTTAATCAAAATCGAAAATACTTTTTTGACACCAGAGCAAGCCAACCAATTAGCGATGTATGCACCAGAAGCAACCGTTAATCGTATCGAAGACTACCAAGTAGTTGAAAAATTAGAGTTACGATTACCTGAATATATCGACAATGTATTGATTTGCCCAAATAGTAACTGTATTAGCCATAATGAGCCGGTGTCTAGTAGCTTTAAGGTGAAAAAAATGGGCAAAGAAGTGGCGCTAACCTGTAAATTTTGTGAAAAAGAGTTCGACAGAGACGCCGTTATTAATAACCAATAAATGAGATTCGTGTGACCACGGCTTTGTATGTGAGCTTCAAAGCTTTATACTGAACTTCTATAAGCGAAAGTTACCACTTTTTTACCTGATTAAACGGAGTATTTATGTCATACGAAATCAGTACAGAAAACGCACCGGCAGCTATTGGCCCTTATGTTCAAGGTGTTGACTTAGGCAGTATGGTCATTACATCTGGCCAGATCCCTGTTGATCCAAAAACAGGTGAAGTGCCTGAAGATATCGCGGCACAAACTCGTCAATCACTCGCAAACGTGGCAGCTATCTTAGAAAAAGCAGGCCTTAGCGCTGCCAATATCGTGAAAACCACGGTATTTGTGAAAGATTTGAACGATTTCGCAACCGTAAATGCAACTTATGAAGAGTTTTTCAAGCAGCATAATGCACCATTCCCAGCGCGCTCTTGCGTTGAAGTTGCCCGTTTACCGAAAGATGTAAAAATCGAGATCGAAGCGATCGCTGTTCGTAAATAATTTACCTATCATTGGAAAACCTGCTAAATAAAATTGGCAGGTTTTTTTATCAATGCCCCAATGTATTTCCTACCGACACAATAAAATATTTTGTGCGCTATCTTGTTATTTCACCACCATTCCGGCATATTTGAGCCGCATTTTAAATTGCCAATTCGGCTATGCCATCAATTTCACTAAGGGGGTTACCATGCGTAAAAACAATCTAAATAAACTCACTGCATATTCTATTCATTCATAATTTAGAGAAGGTTTGCTTCTCTAAAAAGGAGAAGTTAATGGTAACACTTGTTGAGCTGAATCAAGATAACTGGGAAGATTGTGCTGATTTGCAAGTATCAGAGGAACAATCACAATTTATTGCTTCCAATTTATATTCAATTGCCGAAGTCCAATTCTTACCACGGTTTATCGTTAAAGGGATCCAGCATCAAGAAACACTCGTTGGGTTAGTCATGTATGGCATTGACCCTGACGATGGGAATTATTGGATTTATCGCTTTATGATAGATGAATCTCATCAGCGTCAAGGCTATGGTTTGCAGGCCATGCTTTTATTAATTGATGAGATAAAGTCATCAAATAAGGATAATATTCCTGCCATTATGATTGGCTATCACACCGATAACGTGGGTGCACACCACTTTTATCAGAGTGTCGGGTTTGAATTTCAAGGCCTAGCTGATTGGGGGGAGTATTTAGCTAAGTTTGATTTAATCAAACAATAACCCTTTTGATTTAAAAGCGTGACTTGAAGTGACCTCCAATAACTGGGCAACCAATTATTGGGGGTCTTTTTGTATTCAATGGGATTGGCAATTAAAGCCATCACAAAGGATAATAAGTATTGCTCAAATAATATGCTATTGAGGTTTATCTTTAGAGTCACCCTTGATTATCCAAAAATAATTCACTTATATATCAATAGATTAAAATATAGTCGAGCATTAGAAAATATCTATTAGCGATATTAATTACAATGCTAACAACAACCCCTTTGACTTCTCCTTCGGACCACTTATTGGTTTAGGATTATGAATTGATATTATTAATGTTGTTTTCACTCGTACAGAAACTAGAGAAAAATGGCGTAAGTTCTGTCTGCATATGGAAGAAAAAGAGGAATCACGCAATAAGCCAGACTTGAATGGCTATACAAGGCCTTTTCATTGAAGCTCGGCTCTTAGACAGCGGATTAAAACTAACTTTTGATAATGAAATGAAGCTCACTTCTAAATTAGAAGGGGAATTTAGTGGCAGTATTAACTTTAGGTTAGTGGTGGATAAAAATAGGATCGGTTTAACCGTAACTTAAATTCAATTATAAATTTGAGGTTAAAGCTGGTATAGTGGGAAATGAACAAGTCAATTAACAGGTTCTACTACCAATAAATTTAAATGAGAATTTCTCCCAGAAGATATAGTTCTCGCTCCTAAGGCTGAAGGTACGATACCTATTTATCATTTTAACGGGTAAATTATGATTAAGAAAATACTATTATTAATGTTGATCTTCATTTCATCTAATGTTGCTGCCACAAAAATGCATGATAATGAACTAAAAAAATATGACTATAAAATAGGTATTGATTTAAATCAATGTGGGATGGAACTATATGTTAATGATGTAATGATGATATATAATTCTGATATGAATAAATTCAATACTACATTTGGTATTGGCTCCTTTCTTAAAGAAAAAAACAACAAAATCAGAATCGTATTACTTTCACTAAATAAAAATTCCGAAATCTTCACTACAGGTACCGAGTGTAATTTTGAGTTTCTAGCTAGAGATAGATTTGAAAGTGATAAGTTAAACCATATTTCACTTATTAGTTACAGACCAAACGAAGATATTGATTTTAACATAAAAAAAGCATCTCACTATAAAAATTCGAACATTAACTGGGGAGAACTAGCGGATGATTTAAAGGTTGAGTTCGTTGATAAGAATAATAAGTACTATAGAATGACTCAACAATTTAATATCAGAGAAGACTTTCCAGCTTGGAAGTGGACTACATCATACCAATTTAATGATAACATTAAATTTTTTAATGACCTCCCTCTTGAACAGCAAGCTAAATTAAAAGAGATTTATACCGAAATATGGGATGCTTTTAACCGACAAGATGAGAAAAAAATAAAACTATTGTTTAATGAGATGTTAGAAGAATCAAGTTCCGCAGATGGAGGGAGCGTTGAATCATATTATAACTCCCTTGGTTTTTCTATGCTTTTCGACAAAGAGCAGTATCAGTTAAAACCACTCAATATTTCTAGTAATAGTAAGATCTCTAAATACCTTGATAATCGTGTTATTTCAGTTTTTAAGTCACCAATCGCTTTTAAAGATTTAGAGTCTGGTCAGTCTATTGGTATTAATCCGAAATTACGCTTTGATGGTGAAAAATTTATTATTTCTAGATAATAATACTTTAAACATCAATAATCCTCATTAGTAATTCAAACTCGGGCCATGTTAAACATGGCCCTACACAAATGATGATAGACCCATGTCCACTCCCTCCCCATTAATGAAGAATAGACATTATTAGCAGAGCAAGAGACAACTGTTAAAGAGGGTTAGTTTAAATCCAATGCTAAAAATAGCAAAATTCAAAAAGAATTAATCAGTAATACACAGTTGTAGGAAGCTATTAATTATTGATAACCCATTGTTCTTTCTAGACTAAAACTATCACCAAGTTAAATATTGCATTTTATAATTATAAAAATATGCAGATGGTGAAATCTTTACAACAACGCCTTATCTATCCATTATTGATGGTAAAGTTACAATAGTTAAATAGTACTCTTGATGAATTGGCAATTAACAGCCAGTGATGACTGGCTATTAATTAGCGCTGAAAAAAAAACAGTTATCCCCTTAGGGGGCTGATATTGATGAAATATTCAAAATTAGCTAAGGAAGATTTTCTCATTTCCTGCCCCTGTCAATAAACGGCTTTGATATTTTATCAAGGCCGTTTATTAACTTACTTTTATCTTATCGAGAAAAAATATAAACAATTAATCAAATGTCGCTATCAACCAAGCCGAACCTTTATAATCCCCCGCGGCGGCATTTGTTCCTTGGATATGACTCGTAATTTTAATTGTTCTTAGGTCTTTAATCTCAATTTTAAAATCTTTACCCGTTTGACCCGTTGTTTCATCGGTCATGGTCAAGTTACTGTAGATTTTATGATTACTATTTTGGCTACTCGTCATTGGTAAACGTTTCTGTGGGTCATTGTCTGTTGCATAATCAAGGCGTAACCTGACATTTGTTGGAATAGCGAACTTGCAGTTATAAGTCACTTGTTCAGTGACAACACTATCGTAATTTAATGTGTTTAAGTGTCCATGCCGTAAGTTTACTGTCCCCGCTTGCCCAGTGGTCGTGGTGGTATTACACGATGAGCCCACATTTAATGTTGAAGAGAGTAAGCGCATTGGAACCGTTGTTTCCTCTAATGGCCAAGATGTATAGATTGGCGGTACTTTAGGGTTCATAAATGCACGTACATACCCCCCAAGAGGCATAGCAGCAATCATCACCTGACCATCAATAATGCGCTCATTAATATAAAATGTTACGGTGATGGGAAACTGTACTCCAAAATTAGATGCCGACGCTATCATCGCTGTACTCGAAGCATTCGCACAAACTCCAGCTCCCGTAATATTGATCCAATTAAGCATTCTACTCTCAACGGTCATCACGACGTTACTATTGATGCGATAACCTGGTTTGCCTTCTATCGTAGCGGCTTCAGGGACATACATGAATAGCCTGTGGTAAGCACTATCACTACCAATAATCCTCGTACTTGTTCCCCCCCAAGTTCTACCAATACATTTTGCCGCTCCCGTTGCTTTAACCGCTGAGTCAATGCTACTAATCACTATCGGCTCCCCCACACGATAATAATTTTTACCATCAGAGCCGGTGACAGGCGTCGAAACGATTGCGCTATTACTCGCCAGTGTGATCAAATAGCCATCATTTGGGTTTTGGATCATCGGTGCATAGTTTGCTAGGGCAATCGAGGGAAGTAATAAACCGCCTGATGCAATGCCCCCCCAGCCGATTTTCTTTTTTTTAAAAGACTGCAACCCGTGTGTAAGAATAATGCCTTTTAAGTTCAACATAATCATGATCCTACTAATGATAAGTCACAGAAAGGGTGACGGTTGACGTAAATTTCCCCAGAGCCAATTGATTGATCGGCACCGTACTCACTAATTGCGCTTGTAAATCCATGCGATACAATGTCGCGTCCACCCGTTCGGGGTAAATTCGTTGCTTTTTACTCACTTCCAATGCACGCACCGTGCCGCCCGTCACCTCTTTAAAATCAATACCCAGCCCATTGATACTGGTCGCTAAAATATTTTTCCCGTTATATAACACGCTGCTGCCCCCTTTGGGGCTCAACACGATAGCTAACGTATTGTTGAAATTACACCCCGTGATATAGAGTGAAAAATCGTTCACTGCCGCCGATGTATTCAGTGAGTTTGGGTTAAGTGTGCCGAAACCAATTTTCAGTGGTGAGCTGCTGTTTTCACTGCGAATATTACAAGCGGGATCTACCATGGTGGCGGTCACATCCACCAAAACGTCAGCGTGGCTCTCTAATACGGTCAATAACAGGAGTAACCCGAGAGGCTGTTTGAGTTTATTCAGTTTTATCACTATTCGTACTCCACCTGAAAGGTCACGATCCCGGAAAAATCGCCCACATTAGCTTCGCCAGTGGCGGGTTTACGGACAAAAACACCAAAATCAAATTGTTGTAAGCCGTCAACCACACTGACATCACCCATCGTCATCGGCTTATTCCACACAAGGGGTTTTTCATCATGATCGACCAGCCCCAAGACGACCCCACTGTCGCCTTTGGTGGTTAAAAAACTCTCACCGCCAATCGTGACTAATTCGCTGCTTTTCCACGTTAATTGAATACTTTTTTGTAAATCCGTTGCACTACACTTATCGATGGCAATGGTAAAGGGCGTCACCGCGCTGGTGCCATTTTCATTAATCAATTGCCAACGCAAGTTATACAGTGTGATTTTCTGATGGAGAGAGCCGGCTGCCACTTGGCATGCCGTGTTGACCAGCTCACCACTCAACTCAATATCTAAGCTATTGGCCGCGCGTACCTGAGAAGCTCCCCCGAAAAGCGCCACCGAAAACAGCCAAATATACTTTGCTGCCCTATTCATAGCTCACCTCTAAACGCACCGTGTGCCCATCTTTCATCCATGTCGGTAGGTCGATTGGATTATCCCCATTTAGCAAAGACAGCGGGTAACGCACTGAAAACACCCCGCGTTGTACATCGTAAAGCCGCACACTCGCTGGGGTATTGGCTGCTGCATTAAACACCGCCATTTCTTGGTACTTGTTTCCCGCGCCACACCCAATCAAACGCAGCGTGTTATCTAACGACAAATTGCAGGGGGCATTAAATAGCGTGGCACTCACCTGTATTTGGCCTTGATGCTGCGGTTCGTAGTCCGATTGATTAACCGGTGTATTCGCCACAGGGCTATTAGCCATCGCCCATTGGCTCAAGACACTGCCAAGAACAAACAGTACCGCGTTGTACCCGGCTGTTTTGATGAACATGTTGTGTTTACGCATCGTCCTTTCCCGTTCGCTCATACGCTGAAAATTACGGCTCACCCGTTACCGTGCAAGTCTCACCTTGGCAACGAAATGCCAGCGTGGGCTTACCACCATAATCATTGATGTACGTCAGATACGGTGTGGACAGTGCGGGGGATACCACATCCTGTGTTGACTTAGGCGGCACCATAACCACATCAAATGAATTGTGCTCAGCCGCGGCTTGACTGTTCCCTAGCCCAATCACCGTTAAGTGAAATGGCGTGGTATTATTGATGCGATAACCTTTCGCTATCTTTGTTAATGTGACTTGATGCGCCCACTTAGTGTCCGATTCAGGCAAAATACTGGCCGGTCGATAAAACAGTTTGACCCGTGATTGCAAGGCAATTTGTAAGGTATTGCCATCGGTGGATTTAGGGGGCACTTCACGCAAATTGAAGTAAAACACCGACTCACGATCTTGTGGCAATTGGCTCAGTGCCGGCGTCGTGCTTAAACGCACTAAACTGTTGCTCATGGGCTCAATGCGTTGCAACGGCGGCGTCGCCAAAATAGCCCCTTTGGTGAGCTTATTCCCCTGTAAATCTTCAATCCAACTTTGGGCTAAGTAAGCTTCTTCAGGGTTATCGTTCGAAATGGTGACGTTAATCGATTTTTCCGTTCCCGGAAAAATGATGCGTGTTCTATCTAATGTGACTGCGCTGTAGGCACTCATTGAGACAAATACCGCGATACCCACCCACATATGGCATAATCTTTGACCTAAATTCAACATCATTGACCTCATAAAACGAATAAAAGACTTATTTTGCTGGCGTTACATTTGCCGTTGACAGCGCGGGCGCGGGTGCAGCGCAAGGCAGCAATAACATGCTGGATAATGACGTGACATTGTCAGGCATGCGTAATTCACACTGCTTCTTTCCGGCCCAATAAACAGACAGGATTTCTTGAGGGGAAATACCGACCAACCACGTCACCCCCTCTTCACCCACAATGCCCAATTCACGGTTGTCAGCATTGCGCACACTGGCCCCAAACGGGGGATTTTTGCCATCACTCAACGATACGATGGCGAACAGTTTTTCCCCTTTCATCACCGATAAACGGCGGTAACCTATCGCGCCTTTGGTTAAGGTAATGTCGGTCGTTGACTGTAACGTTTCTAAATTCTCTGGCAGCTGACTGGTGTTAATCGACGCCGTCGATTTACGGTAACTGTTCACGTTAGGAATAACCGCAATCCCAAAACGGTTGGTTTTGATGACGCCACTGTCCAGTGGCACATCCCCCACCCCCGGTGTTTCAATCATTAAGCGGGTATCACCATTTGCTGAACGGTGCAGTGCTACCCCGTGAGCCGTCGCCGTGATCCCACTGTTAATCGAGGCGCCAAAACTGCGATATTGTTGTGGCACATAACTGACGTTCGTGGATAAGTTAGCCTGCGACAGATCGCGTGAATAATAGCCACTGAAACTCGACTGACTCTGCATATGCTGTCCGTGGTTATACCCCACATTCAGGCTGTAATTATCACGATCGCTATAGCCGCTATACCCGACACTGTGGCTATATTGGTTATACTCACCGGCACGTGAATAGCGTTCGGAGAAGGTGATATTGTGCCCGCGATACAGAGGAACCGTTAAATACAGGTTGATAGCATCATCTTTATAGCCGTTATCACGCTCGGTACGCGTCGCCGATAATGAAATATTGGCATCTTGCTGCGATAGCCTAGGTATGCTGATATTGGTACTGGCGTATAAACCATATTGCGTTTGCGGTTTATCTTGCCAATAAGTACTGTATTGATAATTCAACGATAAACTGAAATTATCAAAATACTTGTTCAGATAGATTTGGTAGTTTTCTTTTGCCACACGCGCCACATGACCGCTACGGCTTTGATCTATAAATTGGCTTAATGTGCGGTAATCTCTATCGGCAAATCGATACCCTGCAAAGGTAATATCCGTGCGTAACTCATCAAATGACTTTGCATAGTTGAGGCGATAGGAGCGGCCTTGCAGCGTGTGATGAGTAAAGCGGGCAAAAGACTGCGTCATATCGAGTGACAATGCCCCAAATGCAAACAAGTCTCGTCCAATCCCTATCGCTGCGGTTTGGTAATCCCCATTCAGTTGCGTCCCCCCATACAGTGACCACGCATTGGATAACCCATAAGACAACTCGCCGCTGATCACCGGCTTACCAGTTAGGCGATGACCGTCATAGCGCGTTTTACCCGCCACTAACTTATAAATAATGCGCCCCGGGCGGGTTAAATAAGGCAGTGAGGCGGTGTTGAGACTAAATGTTTTCTCTTCGCCATTTTCTTCACGCACAGTGACATCGAGCACCCCTCGTACGCCGCTGTCCAAGGTCTGAATGCGAAACGGCCCCGGGGGCACCGTGGTTTCTAAGATCACGCGGTCTTGGCTACGCACAATCACCGTGGCATTCGTGTTCGCCACGCCAATAATTTCCGGCGCGTACCCCACCAATTTAGGCGGTAACATGCGGTCGTCACTTTCGAGGGCGATACCACTGTATTGCCATGACTCAAACACATCAGAATAGAAGTAGTTTTCCCCAATGGTCAAAATAGAGGCTAATTTCTTCAAGGAGGTAAACGCATACAGCCGGCTAAAATCAAAACGGTGGGTTTCTTGGGGGTTGCTGCCACCGTGCTGTTTTTGGTAGTTCGCGTTATAGTCACCACGAAAACGCCAAGCACCGAGGTTAAGACCTGTTGTACCATTGGTGGATAAATAGACCCGTTTGCTCCCGCGACTTTCTTCGATGACAGACGCATTGGCGCTATAATCCACAAAGGCACCATTCACCCCCTCTTCCCATAACGCCGGGGGTGTCCAGTTTGGATCACGGTATTCCATCCATAACTGGGGAATAGTGATTTTCAGTGAGAGTGTGGACAATTCAACCGTCGATTTCACCCCAGTTAACGCGGAAAAATCAAGGCACTGCCCCGCCTCGGAAAGGGTGACTTTTTGTTTTGCCGAATCTTTCAGGCCAATCAGATCCAGTAAGTTCGCCGGTATGCAAATGGCATGTTGTGCTAAGACCGTGATATCACGAGGCGCCCCTAAGCGCTGGCCGTTAACAAACACGGTTAACACATAGTCTCCGGGAGGTACATAACCCGCAACGGAAAATTGGCTCATATCGACGTTTTGCATATCTTCCGCATCCAATACGTCAGTATTGAACTCTGTTGCAGACACCGTGCATGCACTGACGCTCACCGCCAATAAAACGGCCTGCCTGACTTTGCTAAGTTTGAACATCATGCTCTGTACCATCCCAAAGACAGCAAGAATGCCTCCTCAATGTCATCATTGAAGACGTGCTTCTGTGCTTTATTGATAATCGATAAAAAAACGAACCAGCCCGTGATAACGTCCTGCTTGTAGCGGCTTTCCTGTCAGCTCGAGCCGTAAAAAATAGCGCAAAAAGAGGGTTTGCCCCGATTGACCTTGCCGTAACACACTGTCAAACAAAGGATAGGTTTCCCCAGGGATCACGATATTTTTCGTGTTATCCAGCACGGATACGCCCAACCCCTGAGAAGGCCCTTGCAAGGCAAATGCGTCGATATTATCGGCCCCTTGCCCGTCAAAACGTATTGTCCATGTTTTACTGTCAAGGGTGCTGTACACACTGCCACAGTCACGAAGCTCAATGTCAAAAGGGCGTGTTTGTTGTTCACGCGCCACGGCGGTTGAGAGCATCGTCAACGTTAACGACGAAAAATCGACCGTTTGGTCGCGATTTGACATCACAATCGAGCATGGTGTTGAGATCACACTGCCAACCAGTTGAGTGACACCTTCATGGCGCATGCCCACCTCGTTGGCGCCAAAAGCCGATGTGCCCCCCAAAATCAGCGAAAAGAGGATCCCTGTTGTTTGCAAACTCACGCGTTGATAAACAGCCACCCGTTTCTCCCTTGCAGACAGTAAAAAAATCCACCTGTGTTATGACTGTTAACAAACAAATACTGTTTGACGGCAGTCGTTAGAGGTTGTTAACTCCATGAAGAAAATCAATTTATTGACTTTCGATTGAGAAGACGAAGAGGGCGAGATTGCACTTTACCCCTCTTCGTGAGCCCCTTGGCCGCCAGCGTTCACTGACGGTCAATGTATCGACTTACTGGTACGTGATACGGAAGTTAGAGATGGCGCTGAATCGCCCTTCCGCAACATCTTTAGTGGTATCAACCGCTTTCGCCAATGCTTTAAAAATTAAAGTATTTTCACCATTTGTGTTGGCAATACGAGGGAGAACGTCTGTGGCTTTACCGAACTCAAAACCATCAATCAAAATACCGAGGTTGTTCGAATTCCCCGCGGAAGTTGCCAGCAGCGTGTTGCCTTTATCTGCATAGCTTTGGCCAGTAAACACGAGTTCCATTGATTTCACCGCAACAGGGTTACCTTCAGTATCTTTACCAAAGTTAGCAAAGTCACAGCCAGTGAATTTGATCTCGAACTCTGCTTCCGCAGGCTTACCACTTTCCAACGCTTTACGAGACAGCTGACCGAAATCAACGGTTTGTTTCAGAGAAGACTGCTCGATATTACAAGGCGTGTTCACAACTGTACCCACAAAGTTAATCGTTCCGGTGTTATCCGCCATTGCGCTAAATGACACAACAGACGCCGCAAATACAGTTGCAACTGCTAATTTTGTTAATTTCATTTATTTTTCCTTTCTAGTAAAAAGACAATAGAAACCAGTCACCACACATAAATTGAAGAGTGTTAATTTCATTTTTTGTTGATAAAGCAAAGGTTACATCATTAATAAAAACATCGTCCCTGCTGCTACCTATCCCTTATCCATATCTAAGAGACAAATAGTTCCTTATAGGCTAAGGCTAACCCATATAATTTATTTATATATAATCTTAAAATAGAATTAATTAATTTGACATTTTGCCGTCATAGTTAACCATGACTGAACAGAATAAATTCTGTTAGATTTCCCCGAAAATGTTGAGCATAGTATCCGGAATTAAAATATTAATTACTGATTTCATCGACTTAAAATAGGAGAAACATCTAACATTTAATTATTAACATTCCGTGAAATAATTACACTAACTTATTTTATTTAAACAATCTCAATATTTATATTTAATGAATTTTTATTGCCATATTAAATTTAATTTCTCAAATAAAAATTCATAAAATAAAACTATTATTTTGATATTTTTGAAATAATAAATTGATGGCGAATATAGAACCAACCCCATTTAGAGTAAATACGTTTTTAACGATAAGTCTCCATATTTCGATAGGTGATAACTATTAAATATTTGTTATTAATGGCATCGACATAACCAAATATTAATTTGGTTCCTATATATCAATGGATTACAATAAATCATGATAATCAAAACCATATAAATCTCCAAACAATGTCTTATTCTTAATGAGAGTATGTTGATTTTATTTAACGCTATTTTCATTTTGTTACATATTTAATTATTTTGATATTTTTATAAGAGATATAGCTTTATTTTTTTCAATAATAAAACAAAAAACCTCAATATTGCTTATTTTTTGGCGCCATTAAAAAATAGAAAAAATACTCATAAACTTAGATACACTCTAAGAACACCCATAATAAACATAGGTGTAACCCATTAAATACAATATAACCCACCTTAATTACTCATTAAATGCGTTATCACTTTTCGCTATTAAATTTATTTAATGATAATTTATTGTTTTTTAACAGTGAAATAAAAATATTACTCATCATCGCATATCAGCGCTCTTTAAATGCCAACAATACCCTTATCAAAGCCCTATCCTCAAAATCTTCACCGACTCAAATCCTCCATCGACAATACGACTAATCGATTATCAACTGGATATTAATATCCAGAGCCACGCCTATGCTCTGATAATGGTCAACAAAATAATTTGGCCCGCAGTTTTGGTGGCCACTTTGCCTGTATAACCCGCCAAATCTTGTCAGAAATGCGCTAGCTCTTGAACGGCAAAAAGTGGGAAATATGGCTTCTTCCGTGGGAAAGAGCAGAAGCCAGTTCAGGGGGAGCGTGATATTCCATGCATCCAATGATGATGGCATAGGAGAGTCTCATTTAAGTTGCCAATTGCAGTAATGACACAACTTAGGTCACCGTTCGATATATCGCGCTGTTGGAAAAAACCATTTGTTCGAAAACCTATCACGTGCTCAAGGTTGCCATCATCCTAAATAATTAGGGGCGTTTTTATTTTTCATCTTCTCCGCTTTTGATATTCATACAATTTATTTTTTTCCTTGTTGTGGATCAAATTATCGATAGCTAAAAAAGAGCAATAAACTATATATTGTGCTTTAATTACATAAACAAACACTACATATAGTATTTATTCACAGTTTTATCCACATTCCCTTCGCACATGCAGCGGAAACTTATCGCTAGGTTTAAGGTTGTGGATAACTCAACAAGGAGCATTTCAGTGAAAACGGTTGTGATTAAACGAGATGGTTGCCAAGTGAACTTTGACTTCCAAAGAATTCAAGAGGCAATAAAACGTGCATCAGCGGCTGTGAATATTCAGGATGATGACTATTGCCTTCAAGTTGCTACAACGGTCACAGAGCAACTTGGCAACCGTGAAAAAGTCGATATTCGAGAGATCCAAGACGCCGTTGAAAATCAACTAATGTCAGGCCCTTATAAAGACCTCGCTCGAGCCTATATTGAATATCGCCATGATAGGGATAGTGCTCGCGAAAAACGCAGCCAGCTTACCCATGATATTCGCGGCCTTATCGAACAAAGCAACGTTTCACTGCTTAATGAAAATGCCAATAAAGACAGTAAAGTGATCCCGACTCAACGTGATTTACTTGCTGGTATTGTGGCTAAGCACTATGCCAAACAACATATTTTGCCTCGTGATGTCGTTATCGCTCATGAACGAGGAGAAATACACTATCACGATCTTGATTATGCCCCCTTTTTCCCGATGTTTAACTGTATGTTGATCGATCTTGAAGGCATGCTTACGCAAGGGTTTAAAATGGGCAATGCAGAGATCGAACCACCAAAATCAATTTCAACAGCAACCGCCGTGACTGCACAAATCATTGCGCAAGTTGCTAGCCATATTTATGGTGGTACGACGATTAATCGCATCGATGAAATTCTGGCTCCTTATGTACGCATCAGCTATGAAAAACATCTTAAAACGGCTGAAACGTGGGGTATCAATGATGCTCAAGGTTATGCTGACTGCCAAACGGAAAAAGAGTGCTATGATGCTTTCCAATCCCTAGAATATGAAGTCAATACATTGCATACCGCGAATGGGCAAACCCCCTTTGTCACCTTTGGTTTTGGTCTTGGCACCTCGAAAGAAGCGCGCTTAATCCAACAATCCATCTTGAAAAATCGTATTGCAGGTTTAGGCAAAAATCGTAAAACAGCCGTATTCCCTAAGTTGGTCTTTGCCATTAAAAAAGGATTAAACCACCAATTTGGTGATCCTAACTATGATATCAAACAGTTAGCCCTTGAATGTGCTAGCAAGCGCATGTACCCCGATATCCTTAATTATGACCAAGTTGTTAAAGTGACCGGATCGTTTAAAACACCCATGGGCTGCCGTAGCTTCTTAGGGGTCTACGAAGAAGCGGGGCAACAAATTCATGATGGTCGCAATAATTTAGGGGTGATCAGCCTTAATTTGCCTCGCATTGCCATTGAAGCACAAGGCAATGAAGACGCATTTTGGCAACTGTTAGAAGCACGTTTATCTATTGCTAAAAAAGCCCTTATGACACGGATCGCACGCCTTGAAAACGTCAAAGCACGTGTCGCGCCAATTCTCTATATGGAGGGGGCTTGCGGTGTAAGATTAGCCGCTGATGATAGCGTTGCAGAAATCTTTAAAAAGGGTCGAGCCTCAATTTCGCTCGGCTATATCGGACTACATGAGACCATCAATGCACTATTTGGTACGCAAAACCATGTTTACGACAGTGAGCACTTAAGGGAAAAAGCCATCGCGATTGTTAACCGCCTACGCCAAGCAACAGATGAGTGGAAAGCAGAAACTGGCTATGGTTTTAGCCTGTACAGTACACCTAGTGAAAACTTATGTGATCGTTTTTGCCGCCTTGATACTGCTGAATTTGGCGTAATAGCTGGTGTGACAGACAAAGGCTACTACACAAATAGCTTCCATCTTGATGTTGAAAAACGCGTGAACCCATACGACAAAATAGACTTTGAACAGCCTTACCCTGCCATCGCAAATGGGGGCTTTATCTGCTATGGCGAGTATCCTAATTTGCAGCATAACCTCAAAGCGCTCGAAGATGTTTGGGATTACAGTTATGAGCATGTTCCATATTATGGAACAAATACGCCCATAGACGAATGTTATGAGTGTGGATTTACGGGTGAGTTTAACTGTACCAGTAAAGGCTTTGTTTGCCCTCGTTGTGGTAACCATGATACTAACCGTGTCTCAGTGATCCGCCGAGTATGTGGTTACCTTGGCAGCCCTGATGCACGCCCATTTAATGCAGGCAAGCAAGAAGAAGTGAAGCGACGTATCAAACACCTAGGTAATGGGCAGTTAGGTTAATAGTATGAATTATCATCAATATTACCCTGTTGATGTCGTGAATGGTCCGGGCACGCGTTGCACACTGTTCGTCTCAGGATGTGTTCATCAGTGCCGAGGATGTTATAACCAAAGCACATGGCGCCTCGATTCGGGTATTCCATTCACTCAGGAAATGGAAGATAGGATCATTCAAGACTTACAAGATACCCGTATCCGTCGGCAAGGTTTATCCCTTTCCGGCGGGGATCCACTACATCCCGCTAACTTATCAGCGATCTTTCAGTTGGTTAAACGTGTAAAAACCGTTTGTCCAGATAAAGACATTTGGCTATGGACAGGCTATCAATTTGCCGAACTGACCGCCGAGCAACATAAGGTGGTGAGTTTGATCAATGTACTGGTTGATGGGAAATTTGTAAAAGCGCTGCATGACCCCGCGTTACTTTGGCGAGGAAGCAGTAATCAAGTGATCCATAAATTACGCTAGCGATTTCTAGACCAATAGAGCTTGCTGCCAAAACCCAATTTATTATTGACCATTTTGACTTCTTGTAACTGCAAACGCCATACAGGCAGTTTTGCCGTCAATGCCACAGGGAAGCGACGACAATAAAATTGATGGGCTTGCTGTCGTAAGCTTCCATCCAGCGCTATCACTTGCCCAATAAATTGTAGCCCTTGGATTTGGCTAACCACTTTCGTTTGGGCAGAGACAGTCCCTGCGACGTGAGGATTTTCAGTCATCAGTTGACCATGGCGTGAAGCAGGATCGGTCATAAAGAATAAACTCATCGACTTAGCATCAAATGCATAATAACAACTGGCAGGCCAGATATCATTGCCGTGGCAAGTAAATAGAGAAAAGACGTGTTGGCGAGAAAAGTAACGTTGGATATGTTGTAAGGCGTGTTCATCATTCATAGCAAAAGCCCATATTGACCGTTCAGAACACGCTCTTTGAATATGTACATCCTATCGCTGAGCGTGCTTAAGCTGTTCTGAACGTTTGGTATTACATTTGCTAGGTACTATAAATTATTTATAGATTGCAGCAACACCATTCATTGAGTTTTCACCGCCAGCTGAGATAACACGGAATGAAGTTGCACCAGCTTCATCAGCTTTTTTGGCTAACTTTTCAGTCAGGTCATTAACACTAACAGCACCTGATACAGAAACATAACCCGCAGCTGGTTGGCTAGAATGTTGAACTTCTTCAGCAGCCATTGAACCAAATGAAATAGCACTTAAAGCCAAAGTTGCAGCGACTAATGTTGATTTTTTCATAATGTTTTCCTCATTGTATATTCATTTTTATCAGGGATTTTTGTTCTCCCCCTGTGATATGGATCATATTATGCTCTTTTAGTTACGATGAAAATTAGCTAATTTTGCTGTTATAGTTCAAATATTTTGAATCAAAACCACGCTTTAGGTTACAAATTTATGACTTTAATGTGTCATTTTTTATTTATAATTTAATAAGTTATGGCTATCCTTGTTCGCGAGATTTTTAGTCTATTTATGAATTATTTCCCCTTAAATTTCAGCACAGAAAGTCAAAAATAGGGCAACAAAATAAAATGTCTACGCAGAAAAACTGGTACATTTACCTAATTAGAGAGAAAAATAACAGGTTATATTGTGGGATCACCACAGATGTCTCGCGCCGCTTTACCCAACATAAAGAGGGAAAAGGCGCAAAAGCGTTGAAGGGGAAAATGCCGCTCACGCTAGTATTTGATTGTTTAGCCGGGGATCGCGCTACCGCGTCAAGATTGGAATATCAGATAAAACAACTGAGTAAAGCCGCCAAAGAAAGGCTGGTTATTGACCAGCCCATTAATATCTTTGATTACTTAACGCATCAGAATACATCAAAGTGTGAAGAGTAAGTCACCTGCCCTTTGTGGTCACTCAAGCTGCCATTTTCTAGCCCGCAAATCATAAAATGCTCTTGCAATTCAGGCCACTGGCTGAAAACTTCATATTTTGAGGCAGGTTCAAAGCCAAAACGGCGGTAATAGTTGCTATCTCCTAATACCACAACCGCACCATAGCCAAACTCATTAAGACTATCTAGCCCTTCATAAATAAGTTGCCCACCAATGCCTTGTTTTTGGTGCGCTTTACTCACTGCAAGCGGTGCAAGGCCAACCCATTGAACGTCTTCATTGTTGACATCAACAGGTGTAAAGCCGACATAACCGATCACTTCGCCGTTGTCATTCGTGGCAACAACACCCAGAGTCAATAAGCCGTCTTCTCGTAGCTTTTGTACCAGATCGGCTTCTGCTTCCGTCGGGAAAGTGTCACGCAGTAACTTATCGATCCCCATAGCATCGACAGGAATTTCAACACGAATTAGCATGAGGCAACCACGGAGCCTTTATGCTCTGTGTCCTCATTTTGTTGAGTCGTTTTAATCAAGTCGGCCAATTGTAGTAATGCAAAACGCAGGGGTGTCGGCATATTGTCTAGCTCAAAAGCATCCATAAGGTTTTTTACATACAGCCCTAATTCAGTGTCACCTTCAATGACCAAACGGCGCTGAAAAAACAGCGTATCAGGATCTTCTTTACGCGCCGCGATAAGGATCAAGTCATTGGCTGTAGCACAGACACTGACATCGGCTTGCTCTTGATTACGCACAATTAACATGCCATTTTGCAAACTAATGAACCAGACTAAATCAAGGTCACTGACTTCAACTTTCAGCCATTTCCCTTCGAGAAAATCCAATTCCCCTTCTTTGACCGATTCACGAAACTGCCAGCTCAGTAATTGCTCAAGTACTTGACGCTGCACTGCAAATGGGGTCACTTTTAAAGGTAACTTCAATAATGAAGGCCCTTTTGAAATAAGTTGAGAACGAATTTTAGCTAACACAGCACTGACTCCCGTATCAATTGCCTGCCCGTTAAATACACACCCCAGCATCAGCTACGGCCTCTCGGTAGCAAATCAGTATTAGAACAGGCATTTATATCGACATACTCAATAATAGAATAGTCCTATCATGCCAGAGAAAATAAGTACTCACTTGATCCTATATCAAGGTTTACACTTCTCGCCAGCATTTATTTTTTATTATGCCAAAAAGCTCATGGAGTCATGACCTCATAAGCCACAAAAACAGATAGCCAACAGCCAATTCAATGCCTTAAATCAAAATTTACATCGCATGAGTTGACTAGAATGCTAAGTTGTCGAAAATTTAAACTGGAACAGATACCATGGAATTACTCTGCCCAGCAGGCAACTTACCGGCCCTTAAAGCCGCTGTCGATAACGGTGCCGATGCGGTTTATATTGGCTTGAAAAATGATACTAACGCACGCCATTTTGCTGGACTCAACTTTACTGAAAAAAAATTGCAAGAAGCAGAGCGCTACATACATCAACATCAGCGTAAACTTCATATTGCTATCAATACATTTGCTCACCCAGATGGCTTTCAACGTTGGAAAAATTCGGTCGATCTTGCGGCTTCGCTAGGGGCTGATGCCCTGATCCTTGCCGATCTCGCGATGCTTGAGTATGCTGCACACCGATACCCTCATATTGAACGTCATGTCTCCGTTCAAGCTTCAGCAACCAACACCGAAGCGATTCGCTTTTATGCCCGCAATTTTAATGTTCATCGGATTGTACTGCCTCGGGTTCTATCTATTCATCAAGTCAAACAACTCGCTAAAAGTAGCCCTGTCCCCTTAGAAGTCTTTGCTTTTGGTAGCCTATGTATTATGGCGGAAGGACGCTGCTATCTCTCTTCCTATTTAACGGGTGAATCCCCCAATACTGTTGGGGCATGCTCGCCCGCGCGTTTCGTTCGTTGGCAACAAACGCCTCATGGCATGGAGTCACGCTTAAATGAAGTGCTTATTGATCGCTACCAAAGTCATGAAAATGCAGGCTACCCCACTCTCTGTAAAGGGCGTTATTTGGTGGATGACCATCGATATCATGTACTCGAAGAGCCAACTAGCCTCAATACCATCGAATTACTACCAGACCTAATGGCGGCGAATATCGCCTCGGTCAAAATTGAAGGCCGCCAGCGCAGCCCTGCTTACGTCACCGAAGTGACACGCATCTGGCGAAAAGCTATCGATACATATCATGCAAACCCAGAGCAATTTATTGCAGATCCACAATGGATAAAAGTACTGGGTGGGCTTTCTGAAGGCAGCCAAACCACATTAGGCGCTTACCATCGTAAATGGCAATAATAAGGAATAGATGATGAAGTATGCATTAGGGTCAGTTCTTTATTACTGGCCTAAACAAGAGCTATATGATTTTTATCAGCAAGCAGCACAAAGTGAAGCCGATATTATTTATCTTGGTGAGACGGTTTGTAGCAAGCGCCGTGAAATGAAACCGGCTGATTGGATTGAATTAGCAAAAACGCTAGCGCTAAGTGGCAAGCAGATTATCTTAAGTACATTAGCGCTATTGCAGGCACCTTCCGAACTTAAAGAAATAAGTAAACTCGTTGATAATGGTGATTTTTTGGTTGAAGCCCATGACTTTGGTGTCGTCAATATGCTCTCTGAGCGCCATCTTCCTTTTATTGCTGGCCATGGTTTGAATTGTTATAACGCACAGACCCTCAATATATTATTACGCCAAGGCATGCAGCGTTGGTGTATGCCTGTAGAGCTTTCTCGTGACTGGTTGATCAATTTACTCAATCAATGCGATGAATTGGGGATACGTGGCAAATTTGAAGTAGAAGTGATGAGTTATGGTCATTTACCGCTGGCCTACTCTGCTCGCTGTTTTACTGCCCGCTCAGAAAATCGTGCCAAAGATGATTGTGAAACTTGCTGCATTCACTATCCTCAGGGGCGAAAGGTGTTCTCTCAAGAACAACAGCAAGTGTTTACTCTCAACGGGTTACAGACACAAAGTGGCTATTGCTACAACCTAGGTAATGAGCAAACATCTATGATTGATTTGGTTGATATTGTACGTATTTCGCCGGAGAACATTGAGTCTCTAGACATATTGGCGCAATTTAAAGCGAATCAAACCGGAGAAGCGCCACTGGTCACCAATGACAAGAGTTGTAATGGTTATTGGAGACAAGTGGCAGGATTAGAAATGCTGCCTTAGCCGCAATATCAATCAGCGCCATTGGATAAAAAGCGGGAGCAAACACCAGCTTCCCGCTGTGTATTCATCCTAAAGCATCTCATTGATTTTATTTTTGAAAAATGAATAAATTGCACGGGTCACAGCATTACCTCACTCTCACTCTCACTCTCACTCTCACTCTCACTCATTCATAATATAGTGAGGAACAAACCTAGAAGTATCTTTTGTGATTAAAGAGTTATCTTCACGTATACCTATCCCTGCTGGGGCATCTCCCACCACCCAGCTCCCAATTAAAGTGTAGTCATTACCGAATTTAGGCAAAAAAGCACTCGCCTGATAAATTCTAGGCTCATGAGCATACATCCCTAATTCTTGCGTGATCACTTCTTGCTCATTATTAAAAAATAATGAAACATTAGCGCCTTCACGTGAAAATAATGGCTTTGTCGTAAACCCTTGCCACGCTTTCCCCATATCCTGTTTTAATTTTCCCACAATATCGCTCTGCTCATCCGCAAAATAGGCAGGAAGTAAGTTAGGGTGATTAGGAAAAAAACGCCATAATAACGGTAATAGTCCTTTATTACTTAAAATGGATTTCCATAAAGGTTCTACCCATTCTGTTCGTTCACTACGTAGTACCGGACCATAATCATCTTGGAACATCCATTCATATGGATATAATTTAAAGCCTTGGTGAATAATTTGATCTTGTAAATCCGTAAAAACACCACCTAAACCTAATCCGATGTCTTCCACATAAATAAATTGTGTCTGTAGCCCTGCTTGACGCGCACAATCTTCCAAATATAAAACAGTTCCTCTATCTTCAATGGAGCCTTCACAGCAACAAAAATAAAAAGGGTGCTCATTGCGCCACAATAAAAAACGCTGGATAAGCTTTTCCTGTATCGAATTAAATTGATCGGCATTTGCAGGAAGCATACCTCTATCTGTCATGTCAGATAACCATTGCCATTGAAAAAATGCCGATTCATAAAGTGATGTCGGGGTATCTGCATTATATTCCAGCAACTTTGCAGGCTGATATCCATTCCATGAAAAATCCATTCGCCCATACAGTGATGATTTATTATTTCGCCAACTATTTGCAATCGCATCCCAATATAATTCAGGTATGGCTAATGCTTCTAAAATACGTTCATCATTGATAGCAGAATTGACTACTTCTAAGCACATTTGGTGCAACTCTTCGGTTGGGTCTTCGATGCCAGATTCAATTTGCGCTAATGTAAAACAATAAGCATGCGATTCATCCCAATAAATTTCATTGTCGATAATATGGAAGTCAAAACCATAATCTTGTGTAATTCGCACTAAATCTTCGCGTGGCTTTACAGGTATTCGTAACATAATTAACCACCTCTACTCCCCGATTTATGCCCAAAGCCCCCTCTTGATGTTGTTTTAGCCGAATTATTACTATATTTCGCAGGCTTTAGCCTATTCGAACCATCAGCAACCCATTTATCGGATGAACCTAGTTCATGATAAATATTCGGTTCATTTTTAGCGCGATAAAATGGACGAACTCGTGAAAAATAGTAATGAGAGCCTGAGTAAGAGCTGGTTGTATGACTACTACTTGCTGGCTGCGGAAATTCATTAAGCGCAAAACCAGCCAATTTGGGGCCATAAACATCACGCTGTATGCTATCGCAATATTCTGGCTTTGATTGTAATAAGCATTGCTGATATTCTCTTATATTAAGGGCACGATGAACTAAAACACAGTTATCTTTCCCATAATGATATTCACAATCAACTAATCGATTGTAAATCGCCATGCTTCTATTCAATTCTTGTTGTGCTTCTTCTTGTTTTTGTTTACAAAAAGAGTTGGTATAACCTGCAAGCTCACAATCATTAAGCCCCTTGAAAATCGTTATTTTGGGTGTTGGTGATTCGTCACTGCAACTGCGTAACCCCAAAAAAACGGCTCCTCCCATAATTGCCAACGTAAGTATATTAGCGCCTTTGCGTGGTTCATCTTTTACATCAAGGCCAATACGCTTTAATTCAGGCCCCTCTTGAGCCTTATTATACTTACGCTGTTTTCTTTTGATTTTATTTTTATTTTTCATAGAACATCATTATTCATTAATAGCTCATGCTTACTGCATTCAAAATACCAAATCCAAGTGATGTTCCACCTAAAAAGAGGCCTGCGGATATATTATTTTGCTCTATTTTTTCACTGATTTTTGGCATATAGATTTTTGTTGCACCAAGAACAAGCAATTGAACTAATAATGCAATAACACCCCATATTATACAGTCAAGAATACTAATAGAATGAGAAATCGCACTCGACAACGGAGTGATATAACCTAGCATCGCACCAATAAACGCAAGGCCAGCGGCGGTATTATTCTGTTTAATTAATACCCATTCATTATGACGCGATATACGTGTATAAATAAAGAGGAATGCAAGTACCATAACAGCACCAATTGCAAAATAACTAATAAAGGAGAGTAGAGCAGAAAGTATAGCTGTAAAATCCATGAAATTATATTTCCGTGAAAAAGGAATAAATGTAGCTTAACCTTTTTCAAAAATAAAGAGATTATAAATAATTCAGTGCATTTTACTTTTATCTAGAGACTATGATCTA
Organism: Providencia sp. PROV119; assembly: GCF_028482435.1. NCBI lineage: Bacteria > Pseudomonadati > Pseudomonadota > Gammaproteobacteria > Enterobacterales > Morganellaceae > Providencia > Providencia sp. PROV119. The sequence goes on along the minus strand of NZ_JAMPQL010000013.1, from coordinate 153,769 downwards.
ATGATTCATTTTTTGCTGAGCATGATAGAGTAGTAGTATCAAATAAGTCGCTTTATTAATAATAGAATAACTGCATGAGGTCTAAACGATTAATTGATGATGACAATCCTGTCACGAATAAACCAATAATGGATTTTTCTTATCTAATGTTAAAAACACTTATATTTAAGTAAGAATACCAAACAGATAAAGATAATAATATTGAGTGCAAAATGATTAGTGGTGTTGCAGCTGGCTACCACCAACTGCCATCGTTTTTTATTTTCTGACAATCAAACACGCCAGAAGAATAATATTAATTATGATGTTGTTTACGCCAACGATGAATAATATGAGAAATCTGACGTAATTCACCATCACGCAACATGCCAATTAAGACACCAATTACAGTATAAATCACACCGAGCACTAACATCATCACAATATCCATCAAGACGCCACTAAAAGGTAGCCCCATTTGATTGATACCCGCCATGGCACTCGTTGCCCATGTTGATGGTAAAGCCGAAGCAATCATTCGTACCCATTCTGGCATGGCTTGTAAGGGCCATATCGTACCGGACATGTAAAAGACAGGTGTTGTAATAAACGCTAATGTCAGATAAATCATCTCGACACTACGCAAACACTCAGTGACCAACTTCCCTAACCCAATTACGGCAAGCAAGAAGGGAAAAGTGAGCATCCACAATTGATACAATGGCGCCTCTTGACGATAGCCTAAGATCCACGGCCATAATGCAAAAAAGACGGTCGATAAAAATAGCCAGATCGGTATCAAGGCCGATAGCGCCCCCAAATACACCGCTAATGGTGGTTTACCTTTCGGTGTACCGCGGATAGCAATACTCACGCGAACACAAGCAATCAGCAAGGAGTGTTGTAGCAACATCACTAACAACCCAGGAAACACAATCGCGGCAAAGCTTACACCCGGGTTATATAACGGCTCTGTTAAACTACGTATTGGCGTAATAATGACGTTCGCTTGCTCTTGACTAAATCCTGAGTTGATGAGTAATTGGGTGTTATAGCTATTTAATAACGTTTGATACGCACTCATTAGCTCTTGCTGGATCTGACCACTTGCTAAACGGTTTGTCGCATCACCATAAACGGGGATAGTGATATTTTTCCCATTTAGCAGGAATTTTTCAAAGTCTGTCGGGATAATAATAATGGCAAAAAGCTGCCGATTAATCATATCCTTACGAGCTTGTTCCAAATTGTCATAGCTGTGTAATTTAACTTTAGGCGCCGCATCCAAATCGCGGATAAGTGCCCGACTTGCCACACTATGATCCTGATCGATGACTGCAACAGGCAGATCCCACAAGACGGGTTTCGCATACACCAAACTCATCACACACAGTGAAACGATCAATAATAACCACATTGGCTTATCTAACATGCCAATCAGCACCTTACGGAAAGTCGCAAAATACATTTGCATTACAGCTCCCCTCCTTGTGCCGCAATACGTTTCGGCAAGCGCTTACGGATCAAAAATGCCGTCACTATTGGATAAATCAGCAAAAATAGACACACTTCCACAATACGTTTAAATGAGATCTCACGTAGGAAAATATCAAACATCGCATTGAGTGTATGAGTTAATGGCTCGATATTGGAAATAATCTGCGCAGGTAAAATCATGGATAATTCCGGTACAGCCATACCGGAGAAAGCGAGTGCAATACTCACTAGCATCCCTATCAAGCTGTAAGCCATAATCGCACTTGAAGTAAAGCTAAATAGCAGTAACCCAATACTTTGTGCCGCTATTACATAGAAAAAGCCCACCATTATCATATAGAGGGGATTCCCCACAACCTTAGCATCAAAAATACTGACCAAAGCCGCAAGTTCAACCACTAACAGTGTCGTAAAAAATAGCGTATAAGGAGCCATTTTCCCTAAGACCGCCATACCGAAAGGCTTCACGCTTTGTAAGATAGAACTACGTGATAATGTGTAAATCGTACAGGTCACCACAAACAGTTGTAGCATATGAATGGTAGCCGCAAATTGCTGATAATAAATATAACTACCACTAGGGTTAAATAAACTGTCATAAGAGAGGGTCACTTGAGCGAGCGGTGGTAATGCTTTCCCCATCGAACCTGCCAACTGAGTTCGATATTTGGCATTTAGCTCAGCCACCAGCCCACTAAAGTCTTGGATTGCATAGCTCCCTGACGCATAAAACAGCGCGTTATAGTACATGCGTAGCTCAGGTTGACGCCCCCGTAATGCATCGGCCTCAAAATTAGTCGGCACGTACAGCAGCGCATAATCCTGTGCACTGGCTAATCGTTTTAACGATGTATTAAGATTATTATCAATCGCTTTAACGTCAGCATGGGGTCCAGCATTGAGATCCCGGATAATTTGTCGGGAAACGGGGCTTCTGTCATTATCCACCACCGAAACAGGCAAATCCATCAACGTTCCTTCTGAGAAGTTAGCACTAACTAACGTGAATAACATTAATGGAAACAACCAGCTTAACCAGTGAAAAACCGGACTACGAATAGCGGCTTGTGTTTCTCGACTGAATGCATGCTCAAAACCATGCCAAGCGAATTTTAATCTCATACTCGCGCCTTTTATTTATCCCAGCGCCATAGCACGCTCATTCCAGGCCTTAAGCCGTCAACAGGCTCTACTGGATACAAACGAACCTCAAAGGTTTTCAAGTCAAAATCCCCTGTTGCACGTGTTGCCCTTTTTGTTGCGTAATCCCCTTTTGGCGCAATATAACGCACCTCAGCTTCGATTTTTTTATCGCCTAATGCAGGCACATCAAGCTGAACTCTATCGCCTTTTTTCACATCGACAAGAATGTCTTCACGTAAGTTATAGATAAAGTAAGACTGCGGTATACGCACCATGGTCAAAAGCGGGCTGCCCGCATTGAAAATTTCCCCTACTTCTGCGGGAATTGGACCGATTTCCCCATCCACTGGCGCTTTCACTTGTAAATCATCTAATTGGACTTGAAGCTCCGCGAGTTTTTGTTCTGCTTCATTCAGCGCCGCCTCATATTTTTGACGCAGTTCAATGCGATCACCATTCTTAGCTTCTTCAAGCTGCGCTTTTGCCCCTTGAACTTGCTGAAAAGCAACTTCTTTCGCTTTACGCGCATTATCAAGCTCATTGGCTGAAACATAGCCTTTAGCCGATAAATTACTTAAGCGTTGGTATTCACGAGACGCATTTTGGTATTGTGAATTGGCTTGTGCCAATGAGGCTTGCAGGTGACGGATCGTCTCTTCGCGAGTGCCATGGAGCGATTGTGCTAACTGTGCCTTTGCTTGATCTCTTGCGGCTTTCAAGGCAGCGTATTGCGCTGTTAGCTCAGGGCTTTCTAAGGTCAATAATAACTGCCCCTTTTTAACATCATCCCCACGCTCAACATGACGCTCAATAACACGACCTTTAGCCTTAGATGTGACCATGACTTCGGGTGCATCAACTTCACCTTGTAATAGCAAAAATTGATTGTGAGAATGGAAAAGTGCCGCCGCCGCTATCAAAATCAGCATCAACAAAATCAGTGCTATTGTTCTTTTTTTCATTATTAGTAAAACCCTAAATAATCACGGAGGAAACTATGGCTATAAAATTATCGCAGTAATTGCCGATACAGCGTTAATAAATTTGTGCGCAAGGTCACAAATAGAAGGGGGATATATAATATTGAAGTGACTTGCCCCTTATGTCAAATAAAGAAAAGTTAACTTTGACCAAATCGCTATTATCAAATCAGCCGCTTACGTTACAATTGCCCTGTTAAGACGCCACCAACTGGAAACCTTTATGTACGAGTTTGATCTCATTCTGCTGCTACTACAGCAGATGTGCGTTTATTTGGTCATTGCATGGGCGCTCAGTAAAACCCCCCTTGTTATTCCATTATTAAAAGTGACCATTCGCTTACCCCATAAAGTGATGTGCTATCTCATTTTCTCGGTTTTCTGCATCATGGGAACCTATTTTGGGTTACACATTAACGACTCAATAGCAAATACACGCGCCATTGGCTCTGTCCTTGGTGGATTACTTGGTGGCCCCGCGGTTGGGTTTGCTGTTGGCTTCACGGGAGGATTACACCGTTACTCACTCGGCGGCATGACCGCCTTCAGTTGTATGGTCTCCACCATCGTGGAAGGGCTAATTGGTGGCTTAGTCCACCGCTACTATATGAAACGCGGTCAGATCAATAAAATATTTAATCCTCTCACCGCCAGTTGCGTTACCTTTGTGGCCGAAATTATTCAGATGCTGATCATCCTATTACTTGCCCGCCCTTTCGGCGAAGCACTGGAACTGGTCAAAAGTATTGCCGCCCCGATGGTCATTGCCAACACGATTGGTGCCGCGATGTTTATTCGGATTTTACTCGATCGCCGCGCTATCGTAGAAAAATACACAACCGCATTCTCCGCACAGGCCCTAAAAATAGCCCTCTGCACAGATGGTATTTTACGTAAAGGGTTCAATACCGATAACAGTATGAAAGTGGCTAAAATTATCTATCAAGAGCTAGAAATTGGTGCGGTCGCCATCACCGATAGAGAAAAAATATTAGCTTTTATTGGGATAGGAGCCGATCACCATTGCCCCGGAACCCCCATAGCTTCAGAACAATCGCGCCGAGCAATTGATAATAACGAGGTGGTGTATGCCGATGGTAATGAAACCCCCTATAAATGTTCGTTAAGCCCAACATGTAAGCTCGGCTCTGCACTGGTGATCCCACTTAGGGGAGAGAACGAACGCGTTATTGGTACAATTAAACTGTATGAGGCCAAAAACCGTTTATTTAGCTCTATCAACCGTACATTGGGTGAAGGCATTGCGAGTCTATTTTCGGCACAAATCCTTGCTGGGCAATATGAACGCAATAAACAATCATTACTACAATCCGAAGTGAAGCTACTTCACGCGCAAGTAAACCCTCACTTCTTATTTAATGTCCTCAATACGCTACAAGCCGTTATTCGCAGAGACAGCCAACAAGCGGGTCAGCTAGTGCAATATATTTCCACCTTCTTTCGTAATAACCTTAAGCGTCCGGAACAAAATGCAACGCTTGGCGAAGAGTTAGAGCATGTAAATGCTTACTTACAAATTGAGAAAGCACGCTTTTGTGAGAAATTACAGATAGAGCTGGATATCCCTGAAGCATTAAGACAAGTAGAGTTACCTGCCTTTTCCCTACAACCGATCGTTGAAAATGCAATTAAACACGGCACCTCACAGTTATTAGACACTGGATATATTACAATTAGAAGTTATATACGCTGTGAACAGGTTTATATTGAGATAGAAGATAATGCAGGTCTTTATCAACCCACAGCTCAGAACGATGGATTAGGCATGAGCCTAGTTGATAAACGTCTACGCCTAAAATATGGCGAACAATATGGCGTTAGCGTGGAATATGAACCTGAACAGTTTACGCGAGTGCAATTACGTCTGCCTTATAGGCTAACAGAATAAAATGATTAAATTTCTATGAATGTATTGATTGTTGATGATGAACCACTTGCGCGGGAAAATGTACGCTGTTTGTTGGAAGAGCATGATGATATTGAAATTATGGATGAGTGTGCCAATGCCATTGAGGCGATCAGTGTTATCCATAAAAAGAAGCCCGATGTCGTGTTTCTTGATATTCAGATGCCACGTATTACGGGTCTTGAAATGGTACGCATGCTCGACCCTGAAGATAGGCCTTATATTGTCTTTCTAACTGCATTTAATGAATTTGCCATACAGGCCTTTGAAGAACATGCTTTTGATTACTTATTAAAACCATTAGAGAGTGAAAGGCTAAATAAAACACTAACTCGTCTACGCCAAGGCAAGCAAAAACAAGATCTTGAGATCCTAAGTGACCATGAACCACTCAAATTTATTCCTTGTACTGGTCACAGTCGTATTTGGCTGATGAAGTTGGACGAAGTGCAGTATGTGACCTCGCGGATGAGTGGTGTTTATGTGATGAGCACGCAAGGTCAAGAGGGCTTCACCGAACTGACACTGAGAACGCTAGAGTTACGCACACCTTTGGTCCGTTGCCATCGCCAGTATTTGGTGAACATGACAGAATTAAGTGAGATTTTGTTTGGTGACAATGGGCAAGCAGAGCTCGTTTTAAGGTCGGGCGAACATATTCCTGTCAGCCGTCGTTACTTAAAACCACTAAAAGAAGCGCTGGGGATCATTTAATGTGCCATACTGACTCTAAATAATTTGCGTTGTCGCTAGGCGACAAGTCAACATACTGCAACTTGGCGGATAACGAGTTTATAAGGAGATCACACATGGCGGACTTCTATTTACAACTTCGCACTAACTCAATGACTTTAAAAAACCTAAAGACCCATGAGGAGTACACCGCCGAAGGGGAGTTCTCATCTTCTCGGTTAATTGTCGGAGATTTCTACGTCGCCCAAAGCCTCCTAATACAGCTTATTGATGCAATGAAACTCAGTATTCGCCTTCCTTTAACCCCTCATCACCGCATTGTTATCCAAGCCTTAGAAAAAAATGAAGGTGGACTAAGCCCCGTTGAAGTCAGGTTATTAGAAGAAATTACCGTTACGGCGTTTAATCATAAACTGAAAAAAGTGATTGTCAGCCATGACGAATTACCCATGCCACAAAGGCAAGCGGAAGAATTATTAGATAATAAATAGTGTTATTACCTACCGTGTTAGAACAGCATAAAAAAACCGCTCCATTAATTTGAAGCGGTTTTTTCACAATTTAAGTCGTGCTTCCTAAATAGAAACACTCGGTAAATGTGTGCAATTAAGCATTATGGCTGGTGCTACGGCGGCGCGGAGCTGCCGAGTTGTGATCTTCATTACGACCACGTCCGTTACCACGATGGCCACCACGACGATTGCCACCCTCACGGTCGTTGCGACGCTCACCATTAAAGCCACCGTCACGGCGTGAACCACCACGACGCTCACGACGTTCAAACGGCTGTGCATCACCAATTAATTGCATTTGCATTGGTTTATTCAAAATGCGTGCACGGCTTAAGTGAGTTAACACTTCGGTTGGCATGCCTTTTGGTAGCTCAATCGTTGAGTGAGAGCCAAACAGCTTGATATTACCAATATAACGGCTGCTAATATCCGCTTCATTGGCAATCGCCCCTACAATGTGGCGCACTTCTACGCCATCATCACGGCCTACTTCGATGCGATACATTTCCATATCGCCAACATCACGGCGCTCACGACGACCACTACGATCACCACGCTCTGCACGGTCAAAGCCATTACGATCACGACGGCGATCATCACGGTCATTGAATTCACGACGTGGGCGACGCGGTGCATCTGGTGGCAGAATAAGTGCACGCTCACCTTGAGCCATTTTTAGCAACGCGGCGGCCAATGTTTCCATATCAACATCTTCTGACGGTGACAGTTTCTTTAACAGCGCGCGGTATTGGTCTAAGTCACTGCTTTCAAATTGCTGTTGGATTTTTTCAGCAAATTTCGCCTGACGACGTTCACTTAGCAATTGTGAATCTGGCAGTTCAACTTCAGGGATCGTTAGCTTCATGGTGCGTTCAACGTTACGCAGCAAACGACGCTCACGGTTCTCTACGAACAAGAGTGCACGGCCAGCACGCCCTGCACGGCCAGTACGACCGATACGGTGAACGTAAGACTCTGCATCCATTGGGATGTCATAGTTAACGACTAAGCTAATACGGTCAACATCAAGACCACGAGCAGCAACGTCAGTGGCGATCAAAATATCCAAACGACCGTCTTTTAAACGTTCTAGCGTTTGTTCACGTAACGCTTGGTTCATATCACCGTTCAATGCAGCACTGTTATAACCGTTGCGCTCAAGCGCTTCTGCCACTTCCAGCGTTGCATTCTTTGTACGAACAAAAATAATTGCTGCGTCAAAATCTTCGGCTTCTAAGAAACGAACCAGAGCCTCATTTTTGCGCATGCCGTAAACAGTCCAATAGCTTTGAGCAATATCTGGACGTGTTGTAATGCTAGCCTGAATACGAATTTCTTTAGGCTCTTTCATGAAACGGCGTGTTATACGACGAATTGGTTCTGGCATCGTCGCTGAAAACAGCGCTGTTTGATGCTCTGCTGGGATTTGGCTCATGATGTTTTCAACATCTTCAATAAAGCCCATACGCAGCATTTCATCAGCTTCATCCAGTACTAAGCCTTTCAATTTAGACAGGTCTAATGTACCGCGTTTCAGATGATCAAGCAGACGCCCAGGCGTTCCTACAACAACTTGTGGCCCTTGGCGCAAAGCACGCAATTGCACGTCGTAACGCTGGCCACCATATAGGGCCACCACGTTAACACGGCTCATGTGTTTAGAAAAATCGCCCATCGCTTCAGCAACCTGAACCGCCAACTCACGTGTTGGGGCTAGGACTAGAATTTGCGGAGCTTTTAAATCTGGATCAATGTTGTGCAGTAGCGGCAAACTAAAGGCTGCGGTTTTACCACTCCCCGTCTGTGCCATACCCAACACATCATTACCGTCCATTAACAATGGAATACATTGTTTTTGGATCGGAGAAGGTTTTTCATATCCCAGGTCGTTTAGTGCAGTCAAAATAGACGCTGATAAACCTAAATCAGCGAAAGAGATATCAGTCTCGGTGGTCATGTAAAGGTGCCTCATACTTAATGGCGGCCAGTTTACATAACCGTGCGAAAATCATTTCGGTCATTTTCATTTAAAATGTGAACTGGCTCAAATTGTGTTATTAAACGAACAAATAGGCCGTCACCCCGAAGGATGATGACTCAAAAAATAGTGATGAAATGTTCGTCAGCTATTGCTGGCCCGATTCTAAAAGGTCGTCTTGTTCTTGGCCTAACAGCGCCAATTCCAACAATGCATAGCGGTGTTCAACAAAGCTATGAGCGTTGTTAGCCACCGTCAGTTTGAATAACGCAGTTGCGCTATCCTTATCCCCCAGACTTAGGTAATGCTTACCTAAATAGAAGTTAGTTTCACTGAGATGCTCAGCGAGCGAAGTGTTATCCGTAGAAGTTTCTTTCAAGCGCTCCATCAATGTGTTTTCACTGATTTTGCCAAGGTAAAACTCTACGATATTCCAGCCCCATAGCCCTTTCTCCGCACGGTCATAACGAGCTGCAAGATTATCTTGCGCTACTCGCGGGTCTATGTCTTTCTCAACGAGATAAAGCCATAGCGTGCGAAAAGGATCATTTGGATCTATCTGATAATACGCCAGCAGATCATCTTGCGCTAGTTTGTACCGACCACCGTAATATAATGCGATGCCGCGGTTCATACGCGCGAAAGTGTAAGTTGGATCAAGCTCTAATACAGAATCAAACGCTTCATAGGCGGCATCATAGTTGCCAGCCTGCGTAAAATATATTCCTAAAAAGTTAAAAATTTCAGGAATATCAGGGCGAATCGCTAACGCCGTTGAAAAATCATTGCGCGCTAACGCCCTCAAACCGAGACTATCATACAACACTCCGCGCTCATATAAAAGCTGAGCGTATTCGTCATCGGTTAAAGATCGGCTCGCAAGGATTTGTTCCATACGAGCCAATATTACTTCTTGTTGTAATGAAGGTTGCAGAGGAACAGCAAATACCTCGTTTTTACGCCAATCTTTACTGCTGCATCCAATGAGCACAAAAAAGATAAGCGCAGAGACCACACGAGTAAACGTGCTTAAGCCCCTAAACCGAAGACAGATACTATTCAGCATACTCCGCCCTTACATTACCACTATTTCAGCAAATTACGGCTATGCGCCCTAACTTATAGGGCGCTGCTTAGATTCAGCCTATTCTGCTGAGTCCTGCTGCTGTGCTGGAGTTTCTTCAGTCGCAACAGCTTCTTTCATGCTCAGGCGGATGCGGCCTTGACGGTCGATTTCCAACACCTTAACAGGAACTTCTTGACCCATTTGCAGATAGTCAGTCACTTTCTCAACACGCTTATCGGCGATTTGAGAAATATGCACTAAGCCTTCTTTACCACCACCGATAGCAACGAACGCACCAAAGTCAACGATACGAGTAACTTTACCTTGGTAAACACGGCCGACTTCGACTTCAGCAGTAATTTCTTCGATACGACGGATAGCTTCTTTTGCTTTCAAGCCATCAGTTGCAGCAATTTTCACTGTACCATCATCTTCAATTTCGATTGTAGTGCCAGTTTCTTCTGTCAGCGCACGGATAACCGAACCACCTTTACCGATAACATCTTTAATCTTATCTGGATTAATGCGGATAGTGTGAATACGTGGTGCAAATTCAGAAATATCATCACGAGGGCTGTTAATCGCTTGTTCCATTGTACCTAGGATGTGCAGACGAGCACCTTTTGCTTGGTTCAATGCAACTTGCATGATTTCGCGAGTAATACCTTCGATTTTAATATCCATTTGCAGTGCGCTGATACCATCACGGCTACCTGCGACTTTAAAGTCCATATCGCCTAAATGGTCTTCATCACCAAGGATGTCAGAAAGTACGACGAAATCATCGCCTTCTTTAACCAGACCCATAGCAATACCAGCAACCGCTGCTTTAATTGGTACACCTGCATCCATCAGTGCTAAAGAAGCACCACAAACCGACGCCATTGATGATGAACCGTTTGATTCAGTGATTTCAGATACAACACGAACAGTGTATGGGAAATCAGCATGATCAGGCATGACCGCCATCACACCGCGTTTCGCTAAACGACCATGACCAATTTCACGACGCTTAGGCGAACCAACCATACCTGTTTCACCAACAGAGTATGGAGGGAAGTTATAGTGGAACAAGAAGCGATCAGTATATTCGCCCATTAACTGGTCAATAACCTGTGCATCACGTTCAGTACCCAGTGTTGCAGTGACTAATGCCTGAGTTTCACCACGGGTAAATAGCGCAGAACCGTGAGTACGTGGCAGAACGCTAGTGCGTACATCCAGCGCACGAACCATGTCTTTTTCACGACCATCAATACGTGGCTCACCACGAATGACACGGCTACGAACAACTTGTTTTTCTAGGTTCGCTAGAATGTCAGCAACTTCAGCTACGTCGACATTTTCATCTTCAGCCACGATTGCTGCTGTGACTTCTTCTTTGATCAGGTCAACTTGCTCATAACGCTCTTGTTTTTCAGTGATACGATAAGCATCACCCATACGGCTTTCAGCCAGCGCTGCAACTTTATCACGTAAAGCTTGGTTAACTGGCTCTGGTTGCCAATCCCATTTTTCTTTACCTGCTTCTTTAACTAGCTCATTGATTTCTTGAATCACGATTTGTTGTTGATCATGACCAAAAACAACGGCACCCAGCATTTGCTCTTCGCTTAACAGATCCGCTTCTGACTCAACCATCAGAACTGCGCTTTCTGTTCCTGCTACCACTAAATCAAGGCGGCTTAATTTTAGCTCATCTGCTGTTGGGTTCAGAACATATTGGTCATTGATAAAACCAACACGTGCCGCACCAATTGGGCCATTAAAAGGAACACCAGACAACGCCAATGCAGCCGATGCACCGATCATAGCAACAATATCCGGGTTAACTTGTGGGTTAACAGAAACAACGGTTGCGATGATTTGGATTTCGTTCAGGAAACCTTCTGGGAACAGAGGGCGTAATGGGCGGTCAATAAGACGCGCGATCAGCGTTTCACCTTCACCAGGGCGGCCTTCACGACGGAAGAAACTGCCTGGAATACGACCAGCAGCATAAGAGCGCTCTTGGTAGTTAACGGTCAGAGGGAAGAAGTCTTGGCCTTCTTTAACTTTTTTCTGAGCAACCGCGGTCACGAAAACGGCTGTATCATCCATGTTTACCATAACAGCGGCAGTCGCTTGACGCGCTATCATGCCGGTTTCAATGGATACGGTATGTTGACCGTATTGAAATTTGCGTACGATAGGATTTAACAAAATAGTACCCTTTATTTTAGGCCACTCGACTCTCTCTCGTGGCATTGGCTTTCTCTTCCTAACTACAGCCTCGCGACTAATGAGAAGACAGATATTCAAATGATCAATTTTCTCATTAGCCGCGCGAATCGGTGTAGCTGAAGAGGCGTTAATAAAACAATTAATTACGAATCATAGCTTAGCATTTAAGTTAAGTATAATTCGAGTCTTACTTCAACTTTAAATATAACTTTTAGAAGAAAAGGGGCCATTAGGCCCCTTTCCACTGAAACTGACTCGATTAACGACGCAGACCCAGACGCTCGATAAGAGCGGTGTAACGCGCGATATCTTTGCTTTTCAGATAAGCTTGCAATCTACGACGCTGAGCAACCATACGCAGCAGACCACGACGGCTGTGGTGATCTTTTTTGTGCTCTGCAAAGTGGCTTTGCAGATGGTTGATTTGAGCGGTCAACAAAGCGATTTGCACTTCGCTTGAACCAGTGTCGTTAGCATCGCGGCCGAATTCAGCAACGATTTTTGCTTTAGCTTCAGTACTTAGAGACATATTAAACTCCAAATGTATAAATGTATGTAATGAGAGCCAATCTCTAATTTAGCATCTCACAGATTAAGCGCCGCTATTCTACGCTGCTTATAGTCGCAAAGCAATAAGTGCCGCCATGCGGATTATTCATTTTCAACAACTAAACGCCGAGGAGCAACCCGCATATCTTCACTGATCAACGCAATGCCAATAAAACGTTCAGCAATACCACAAGTCACGCGAACCATGGTGCCTTCCGCTAATTGACCAATATTCGCCCTAACAGGCTGGCCCTGCTTAAAGTATGCCGCCGTTTCTTCTGTCAAATTAACGGCAGGAAAATGCACCACCGCAGTATCCATCGGCAACAATAAAGGGTCGAGCAGCGATTCAAAAGTGCCATTGCCTTCATCAACTTGCGCTCTTAATGCGGCGAGCTGCTCTAATGTCACCATCCGCGCATAAGGGTAGTTTGCTACCTGCAAGCGTCGTAGGTAAATGACATGTGCACCACAACCTAACATCTCACCTAAATCGTCAATAATGGTACGAATATAAGTACCTTTAGAGCAGTGAATTTCCAGTTCCAGTTCATTATTTTCTAAACGAATAAACTGTAACTCATACACTGTGATAGGCCGTGCTTCCCGCTCAACGGTGATCCCTTTACGCGCATACTCATACAAAGGTTTCCCTTGATGTTTTAGTGCCGAATACATTGATGGCACTTGCAATGTATCACCACGAAAATGCGCTAATGCCTCATCAAGCTGAGATTGTGTAAACTCAACGTTACGCTCACTGATGATTTGACCATGGGAATCCGAAGTGTCAGTACGTTGTCCTAGACGGGCAATCACACGATAACGCTTGTCTGAGTCGAGTAAAAATTGAGAAAACTTGGTTGCTTCACCGAGACAAACAGGGAGCATCCCTGTTGCAAGTGGATCTAACGCTCCCGTGTGACCCGCTTTATTTGCATTGAAGAAGCGCCGCACTTTTTGCAGCGCATCGTTTGAAGAAATATCAGTGGGTTTATCCAGCAGCAAAACGCCATGTATGTCACGGCCGCTACGACGACGCCCCATTATTTTTCCTCTTTATCATCCGCGTTCGCACGACGCATTTCATCATTACGAATAACATTGGAAACTAAGTTAGACATACGCATACCGTCAACCAATGAGCTATCGTAAGAGAACGTTAACTCTGGAATAACGCGTAAACGCATCGCTTTTCCTAGCAAAGAACGAATAAAGCCAGAAGCTTCATTGAGCGCTTTAATGCCATCTTGAACCATTTGAGACTCATGCTCTTCATGAGAAATGTTAAGGAAAGTCACGAAAACTTTACCATAAGCCAAGTCTCTTGATAGCTCGACACCTGAAACAGTTGCCATGCCAATGCGGGGATCTTTAACTTCACGCTGCAAGATAATCGCAATTTCTTTTTGCATTTCTTGGGCTACGCGCTGAGAACGACTAAATTCTCTTGCCATCGTTATATCTCCTGACATTTTGGGGGGCTATTGCCCCCCAATAAATACAAAGCTATGGATACCCGCGATAAGCGATATGCTCCCTTCGCGGGTATAAAAGAAATTAACCGTCAATCGAACGTTTAACTTCAATCACTTCAAAGACTTCAATCATATCGCCAACACGGACATCGTTGTAGTTCTTAACACCGATACCACACTCCATACCATTACGGACTTCGTTGACGTCATCTTTAAAGCGACGCAGTGACTCCAGCTCACCTTCGTAAATAACCACGTTATCACGCAGAACACGGATTGGGTTATTACGCTTGATAGTACCTTCTGTCACCATACAACCAGCGATAGCACCAAACTTCGGTGATTTAAAGACGTCACGGACTTCTGCAAGACCCATGATTTGCTGTTTGTATTCAGGTGCTAACATACCGCTCATCGCTTGTTTGATTTCATCAATCAAGCTATAGATGACGGAGTAGTAACGTAAATCAACACTTTCACTCTCAATAACGCGGCGAGCAGATGCGTCAGCACGAACGTTAAAGCCAAGAATGATCGCATTCGATGCCGCAGCCAGAGTTGCGTCAGTTTCGGTAATACCACCCACACCAGAACCGATGATTTTGATTTTAACTTCATCAGTCGATAGTTTTAACAGTGAGTCAGTAATCGCTTCACAAGTACCTTGAACGTCGGTTTTTAGAACAATGTTCAGTTCAGAAACTTTACCTTCTTCCATGTTAGCAAACATGTTTTCCAGTTTAGATTTCTGTTGGCGAGCCAATTTCACATCGCGGAATTTACCTTGGCGATACAATGCAACTTCACGTGCTTTTTTCTCGTCACGAACAACGGTTGCTTCATCACCTGCGGATGGAACATTGGATAGACCTAAAATCTCAACAGGCATTGATGGGCCAGCAGATTGAACTTCTTTACCGAGTTCGTTACGCATTGCACGAATACGGCCGTATTCAAAACCACAAAGAACAATATCACCTTTGTTGAGCGTACCTTCTTGAACAAGAATCGTTGCAACTGGACCACGGCCTTTATCAAGGTAAGATTCAACAACAACACCGCTTGCCATACCTGCGTAAACTGCTTTCAGCTCGAGGACTTCTGCTTGTAGCAAGATAGCATCAAGCAGCTCATCGATACCGGTACCTTTTTTCGCCGATACGCTAATAAACTGAGTATCACCACCCCAATCTTCAGAAATAACACCGTATTGTGACAGCTCATTTCTTACACGATCTGGATCCGCTTCTGGTTTATCAATTTTGTTCACAGCAACAACGATAGGCACACCCGCCGCTTTTGCGTGTTGGATGGCTTCGATAGTTTGTGGCATCACACCATCGTCTGCTGCAACAACCAGAACAACGATATCCGTCGCCTGAGCACCACGAGCACGCATTGACGTAAACGCGGCGTGACCCGGAGTATCTAAGAAGGTGATCATCCCTTTATCAGTTTTCACATGGTAAGCACCGATGTGCTGAGTGATACCACCTGCTTCGCCTGAAGCGACTTTCGTTGAACGAATATAGTCAAGCAGTGATGTTTTACCATGGTCAACGTGACCCATGATGGTAACAACCGGTGCACGTGGCTCTTCAACTGCTGAACCCGTATCACGGTCATTCATTACCGCTTCTTCTAGCTCATTTTCGCGACGAAGGATAACTTTGTGCCCCATCTCTTCTGCAACAAGCTGCGCAGTTTCTTGGTCAATGACTTGGTTGATAGTCGCCATCGCGCCCATCTTCATCATTGTTTTAATCACTTGTGAACCTTTCACCGCCATTTTGTTAGCGAGTTCACCAACAGTGATCGTTTCACCGATAACCACGTCACGGTTTACTGCTGCCGCAGGCTTGTTAAAGCTCTGTTGCAGTGAACTACCTTTACGTTGTTTACCTTTGACGCGATTAGAGCGGCCAGCAGCGCGTTCTTCTTCACGATCGGCTTTTTCAGAAAGCTTATTGCCTTTCTTTTGGCGAGGCGCTTTCGCACTACGGTTACGAGAACGACGACCTTCTTCTTTTTCGTCGCTTTCATCTTCCGCTGCACGAGCATGGCGAGAAGTCGTCGTGTGATAGTCACTATCGTCGTCGATTCTGGAATCATTGTTCCATTTTTCGTTGTTTTCTTCTGCCATTTTGCGAGCCTCTTCTGCGACACGTCTCGCTTCTGCTTCAACTTTACGTTGAGTTTCTTCTTCAACTTTACGCTTCAGAGCTGCTGCTTCAGCTTCACGGCGCTGTTTTTCAGAGTTGGTCTCACCGGCTTTGCCAGCTTTTTGATGATTTTCGCTTGATTTCACTTTTTCTCTTTCCGCTACTTCGCGCGTAGCTTTCTCAGCTGCTTCACGTTTTGCTTTCTCTTCGGCTGCACGCTTTGCTTCCGCTTCACGCTTCGCATTTTCTTCTGCGATACGTTTTGCTTCTGCTTCACGTTTAGCCAGTTCTTCAGCTTCGCGCCGTGCTTGCTCTTCCGCTTCACGCTTCGCCTGCTCTTCCGCTTGCGCTTGCTCAGCGTCGCGGTTCACATAAGTGCGTTTTTTGCGGACTTCTACATTTACCGATTTGCTCTTACCACCGGTGACTGGAACACTCAACGTACTACGTGTTTTACGTTGCAATGTTAACTTACTTGGCTGGCTCGCTGAACCGCCTTGCTCACGATTCAAGTGCCCCAGCAATGTTTCTTTTTCTGCCTGACTAACAGAGTCATTCTCACCTTTTTTGATCCCTGCTTCAGCAAATTGCTGTACCAGGCGTTCAACTGTGGTTTGAATTTCTGCTGCCAATGATTTTACAGTTTCTGTCATGCCGTTCCTTCCTGCTACAGTGTTTACGCATCGTTACCGAACCAGCAAATATTACGTGCGGCCATGATGAGTGCACCTGCCTTCTCACCATCCAGACCCTCGATATCAATCAGGTCGTCGATGCCCTGCTCAGCAAGATCTTCCAGTGTACAGATACCGCGAATAGCCAAATTATAGGCCAGAGTATTATCCATACCATCCAGATTCAATAAATCTTCTGCCGGCTGGTTATCACCTAGACTCTCTTTTTGAGCCAATTCAATCGTAGTGAGGGCCGCTTTCGCTCTTTCACGTAGAACTTCAACAGTTTCTTCATCTAAACCGTCAATTTCCAGAAGCTCTTTGATAGGCACGTAGGCCAGTTCTTCTAACGTCGAGAAGCCTTCTTCAACAAGTGCAGTGGCGAACTCTTCATCAATGTCAAGATGCTTAGTGAATGTGTCAATAGAAGCATGCGCTTCTGCCTGATGTTTTGCATTCAGCTCTTCTGCAGTCATGACATTTAATTCCCATTTGTCATCACCACGGTGTTTTTTCAGTAACTGTGCTGCTAAGCGCACATTTTGGCCGTTACGACCAATCGCCTGAGCTAAGTTACTGCTTTCTACGGCAACATCCATTGTACATTTGTCTTCATCAACCACAATAGATGCCACATCAGCCGGAGCCATTGCATTAATCACGAATTGAGCTGGGTTATCATCCCATAACACAATATCAATTCGCTCGCCGCCTAGCTCACTAGAAACAGCTTGAACTCGCGCGCCACGCATACCAACGCACGCACCGACCGGGTCAATACGCTTATCGTTAGTTTTTACTGCGATCTTAGCGCGAGAACCCGGATCACGAGCAGCGGCTTTGATTTCAATAATTTCTTCACCAATTTCTGGCACTTCAATGCGGAATAATTCAACCAACATTTCTGGGCGAGAACGGGTAACAAAAAGTTGTGCGCCACGTGCTTCCGGACGAACATCATACAGGACTCCACGGATGCGGTCACCTGGACGGAAGTTTTCACGCGGTAACATATCTTCTCGTAAGATCACCGCTTCAGCATTGTTACCAAGATCTAACGTGATATTTTCACGGTTTACTTTCTTAACTTGAGCGGTGATGATCTCACCTTGTTGCTCACGGAATTGATCAACCACCATCGCACGTTCCGCTTCACGTACTTTCTGTACGATCACTTGTTTTGCAGTTTGGGTTGTAATACGGTCGAAAGCAACGGACTCGATTTGGTCTTCAACGTATTCGCCCAGTTTTAGCTCTGGGTTTTCAAATTGTGCTGCTTCTAACGTAATTTCACGTGTTGGCATCGTTACATCTTCAACGATCAGCCAACGACGGAAGGTATCAAAATCACCGGATTTGCGATCGATTTCGACACGAACGTCAATTTCTTGCTCATATTTCTTTTTGGTTGCTGTCGCTAGTGCCGTTTCCAGTGCCTCGAAGATTTTTTCACGAGGGAGGGATTTTTCGTTAGAAACCGCTTCTACAACAGCCAGAATTTCTTTGTTCATCCTAGTTGCCTCATTGAACTTAATTAAAAGTGGGGTACCAAGTTAGCTTTCTGGATGTTGCCAAGGGCGAACACTTCATCCTTACCATCCACAGTAACCGTTATCATTTCACCTTCGACAGCTTTTATAATGCCTTGCCATCTACGGCGGTTCTGCATCGCAATGCGTAAAGTCAGTGCCACCTCTTCACCGACAAAACGCTCATAATGTGCGACAGTGAACAGTGGGCGTTCTAGCCCTGGTGACGATATTTCTAGGTTATAGACCACAGAGATTGGATCTTCGACATCCAATACTGCACTCACCTGATGGCTGACATCAGCACAATCATCAACAGTGATGCCTTCTTCACTATCAATGAAAACACGCAATGTCGATGTACGAGCACGGACAAACTCTAAGCCTACAAATTCAAAGCCAAGTGCTTCCACCGGTGCTGAAATCATCTCTGTCAATTTTTGTTCTAATGTGGACAAGCCCACCCCCAGACATAAAAAAAGGGCTATAAAAGCCCAGTTAATTCGATTGTCAAATAACAAAAAACCCCGAAATTTCGGGGCTTTATGAAACTGGACCCTGTAGTGCCAACGGGTTCACCATGTTCTTAGTATATCTTTAAAACCGTGATAAATCGATGAGAATTTCCGATAAATACATCTGATAAGATATGCTGACTAAGAATTGGTTGCGGGAGCCGGATTTGAACCGACGACCTTCGGGTTATGAGCCCGACGAGCTACCAAGCTGCTCCATCCCGCGTTCGAAAACGTGACATATTCTACACAAATAACCTGTAGAGCACAAGTTATCTTAAATAATGGTGCCGAGGACGGGACTTGAACCCGTACGCCCGTTTTGTAGGCACTACCACCTCAAGGTAGCGTGTATACCAATTTCACCACCTCGGCACTGAGGCGAGGTTATTGATGAATAACTTAACAATAACCTCAAATTCTTTTTTACTTTATTGATGATGGCTTAAATGCCTTCATCCGGAATCTTTAACACTTAACGAGGGATATCGCTCGTTGGTGTTGCTGGTGCTGCCGGAACGTCTGTTGGTTGCTCGACTTTTGCCGGTTCACTAATATTTTCCCATTTGCTACCAGTTCCATATTTATTGGCAGTCATATTGCCAAGGATCAAACTGATAATGAAAAATACAGCAGCCAAGATTCCAGTCATACGAGTCATGAAGTTACCAGAACCCGATGAACCAAACAGTGTTGCAGAGGCACCCGCACCGAATGACGCACCCATGTCAGCACCTTTACCTTGTTGTAACATGATCAGACCAATCAGGCCGATAGCTACCAACAAGAAAACAATTAAAAGAGCTATGTACATTTGAGTTACCTATTCAGTTTGCGGAACATAGTGTAACCACTATGACCTATAATACTGCACACCCGCTTATTTGCCGCTTAAGTATGACCTTTACGGGATTAAGCAGGTGCGAATACTAACCAAAGCTGAGCCGACAAGCAAGCCAAATTTCATTTCCTGAGTTCATTTGCGGAAAAAAACAGCAAATGAACTCGGGATGGGCAATTTTGTCAGGCTCTCAGTTAGTGCCTTATTTTTAAACGATCCTATCGTTAAAATGATTAACCTGCCGCTTTTACTGCATCAGCAATGCGGTTAGCCATCGCCAAAACGTCAGCTTCATTTTCACCTTCGACCATGACTCGAATCAAAGGTTCTGTACCTGATTTTCTCAGCAGAACACGACCTTTGCCTGCCAACTCTTTCTCGACTTGCTCACTCGCGGTCAATACAGCTTCACTTTGTAATGGGTCATGTGAGCCAGAAAAGCGTACGTTAACCAATACTTGCGGTAACAGTTTCATGCCACTGCATAAGTCATGCAAACTCATTTGGTTACGAACCATCGCACTGAGTACTTGCAGACCAGCCACAATACCGTCACCCGTCGTCGTTTTATCTAATAAGATAATATGACCTGAGTTTTCAGCCCCCATTCTCCAACCTTTTTCTTGGAGCTTCTCAAGTACATAGCGGTCACCCACTTTTGCGCGCTCAAAAGGAATGCCAAGTTGTTTCAGAGCGATTTCTAACCCCATATTGCTCATCAGCGTGCCGATAACACCACCTTTTAATTGACCTTGACGTAATGCTTCACGCGCAATGATATAGAGAATTTGGTCACCATCGACTTTATTACCTTCATGGTCAACCATAATCAAACGGTCACCATCACCATCAAAGGCTAGCCCCACATCCGCTTTTTCTGCAAGCACACGCTCTTGTAGCATGCGAACATCCGTAGCGCCACACTTCTCATTAATGTTGATCCCATTAGGTTCACAGCCAATCGCGATGACTTCAGCCCCTAACTCACGAAATACATTCGGTGCAATATGGTAAGTTGCGCCATTAGCACAGTCGATAACGACTTTTAGGCTAGAGAGGCTTTGTTCACTAGGGAAAGTGCCCTTACAAAATTCAATATAACGACCCGCAGCATCAACAATACGGTTTGCGCGACCTAGCTCTGCGGATTCAACACATGTGATTGGTTTTTCCATCTCCGCTTCTATCGCTTCTTCGACTTCATCAGGCAATTTAGTCCCATCAATCGAGAAGAATTTAATCCCATTATCATCATAAGGGTTATGAGACGCAGAAATTACAATCCCCGCCTCAGCGCGGAAAGTACGTGTCAGATAAGCTACGGCAGGTGTTGGCATTGGGCCAGTAAATGACGCAGATAAACCCGCAGCCGCTAGACCCGCTTCTAAAGATGACTCCAACATATAACCGGAGATACGCGTATCTTTACCAATAATAATTTTTCGTGAGCCATGGCGAGCAAGAACTTTCCCTGCTGCCCAGCCTAATTTTAATACGAAATCAGGCGTGATTGGGCTGTCACCCACTTTGCCACGAATACCATCAGTACCAAAATATTTACGGTTACTCATACGCTAACTTTTCCTTTTCTGACAGAGTCATCTGAACGATCTGCATTGCTTGTACGGTCTCTTTGACATCATGTACACGAATAATCTGTGCGCCTTGCATCGCTGCAATAGTTGCGCAAGCAATACTTCCCACAAGCCTTTCTTGTGGTGGAACATTCAATAAGTTTCCAATCATAGATTTACGGGACATTCCTGCCAATAGCGGTAGTCCGAAATCATGAAACTGATCCAAATTTGCCAGCAGTTGATAATTATGTGACAGGTTTTTACCAAAACCAAAACCGGGATCGAGTATTATCTGCTGTTTATCGATACCTGCCGCGACACAACGCGCAATTTCAGCATCAAAATAAGCTTTAATATCTGCTACAACATTTTCATAATTAGGTGCATCTTGCATGGTTCTTGGCTGACCTTGCATATGCATAATACAAACGGGTAAGCCACTTTGTGCCGCAACTTCAATGGCTCCTGGCTCATGTAATGAGCGAATATCATTGATTAAGTGCATACCTGCTTTTGCGGCTTCTGACATCACTTCCGCTTTTGAAGTATCAACAGAAATCCACACATCAAAACGCTGTGCAATGGCTTCCACAATTGGAATAACTCTATCGAGTTCTTCATTGACAGAAACCTCTGCCGCTCCCGGACGCGTCGATTCACCGCCAATATCAATAATCGATGCCCCTTCATTCACCATCTTAGCGGCATGTTCCAATGCGTCATGATAACGATTATGAGTGCCACCATCTGAAAATGAATCAGGAGTAACATTCAAAATCCCCATCACTTTTGGTGTGGATAGATCGAGTTCACAAGCCCTTGCTCTAATTTTCATCGTTATTTCACCTTAACGTAAAAAACCCCAGAGAACTGGGGTTTTTCCATATCACTTAACGATAGCTTATTGTGGTTTGTTATCGTTTGTATTGTCTGATGAATGAGATTCATCATTACTGTTTTTTGGCTCTTCAGATTGAGGTTTTTCAGTCGTTGTTTCAGGTTTTGATGTATTAACCGCAGCACCAAAAGAACCCGTTACATTGTTGACTTTTTTGTCTTCATCCCAGCCCGCCGGTTCGCGTACAGGACGACGATTCATCAAATCATCAATCATTGGCATATCAATGGTTTCATATTTCAATAATGCATCTTTCATAGCATGCAGAATATCCATATTGTCTGTCAGCGTTTTATAGGCGACTTGGTAAGCGCGCTCAATAATTGCTTTAATCTCTTCATCAATAATGCGAGCAGTTTCATCCGAATAAGTCGAGCTGTGCCCCGAGCGACCTAAAAATGCAGGCCCTTCCTCGTCAGCATACAGTACTGGCCCTAACTTCTCAGAGAAGCCCCACTGAGTCACCATTTTTCTAGCGGTGTTGGTTGCTTGCTGAATATCGCCTGACGCCCCTGTAGAGACTTTGTCATGACCATAAATTAACTCTTCTGCAATACGACCACCGTATGTGCTAGCGATATTCCCTTCTAATTTCTGACGGCTTGCACTGACTTGGTCGCCTTCAGGTAGATAGAAAGTAACGCCCAATGCACCCCCACGAGGGATAATCGTCACTTTATGCACAGGGTCATGCTCAGGCATCAGATAACCAACAATTGCATGGCCTGCTTCGTGATACGCGGTAGCTTCTTTTTGTTCTTCTGTCATCATCAAAGAACGATGTTCAGCCCCCAGCCATACTTTATCCCTAGCTTTTTCAAACTCAACCATTGAAACAACGCGTTTGTTGGCACGAGCCGCAAACAGGGCTGCCTCATTCACTAGGTTTGCCAATTCAGCACCGGAGAACCCAGGCGTTGCTCTAGCAAGGATGGCTGTATCAACAGCAGGATCAATAGGAACACGACGCATGTGAACTTTTAATATTTGTTCACGACCGCGTACATCTGGTAAACCTACCATAACCTGACGGTCAAAACGGCCTGGACGTAATAATGCAGGGTCCAAAACATCAGCACGGTTTGTTGCCGCAATAACAATAATACCCTCATTGCCTTCAAAACCGTCCATCTCAACCAGCATTTGGTTCAGAGTCTGTTCACGCTCATCGTGACCACCACCTAAACCAGCGCCACGTTGACGACCAACCGCATCGATTTCATCGATAAAGATAATACAAGGTGCTGCTTTTTTCGCTTGTTCGAACATATCACGAACACGCGATGCACCAACACCGACAAACATTTCAACAAAGTCAGAACCTGAAATCGTAAAAAATGGTACTTTGGCTTCACCGGCAATTGCTTTAGCAAGCAAAGTTTTACCTGTACCTGGAGGACCTACCATCAGGACGCCTTTTGGTATTTTACCTCCCAACTTCTGGAAACGAGCTGGTTCACGTAGAAAATCAACAATTTCACCAACTTCTTCTTTTGCTTCATCACAGCCAGCAACATCGGCAAAAGTCGTTTTGATTTGATCTTCCGTTAGCATTCGAGCTTTGCTTTTGCCGAATGACATTGCTCCTTTACCGCCACCGCCTTGCATTTGGCGCATAAAGAAGATCCAGACACCGATCAGCAGAAGCATTGGGAACCAGGAAATAAAGATAGTTTGCAGAAAGCTAGGTTCTTCTGGTGGCTCACCAACGACAGTTACGTGCTTATTTAGCAACGTGTCTAACAGCTTCTCATCCTGCATAGGAAGATAAGTTGTATAACGGCTATTATCAGCCTTTCTGACGTTTAATTCACGACCTGTGATACGAACTTCACGTACCTGATCCTGGGCTAACTCATTGATAAACGTAGAATAATCAACTCTGCGATTATTCGAATCGCTTGGGCCAAAACTCTGGAACAAGGACATCAGAACAACTGCGATGACTAACCAGAGAATCAGGTTTTTCGCCATGTCACTCAAGGGATTAACCTCATATTACAACTGTGTTAACAAATAACGTTCAGGGTACTACAGTTTTAGCCCTGTCGCTACAATGTATACTTCACGCGATCGTGCCCGCGAAGATTCGGGTTTACGAACTTTTACTTTCGTAAATAGGGAACGGATATCCCTGAGGTACTCGTCAAAGCCTTCCCCCTGAAACACTTTAACAATAAAACTGCCCCCAGGAGCCAGCACAGCACGGCACATATCCAATGCTAACTCAACCAAATACATCGACCGAGGTATATCGACCGCGGGAGTCCCACTCATATTGGGAGCCATGTCAGACATGACCACCTGGACTTTTTTATCTCCAACCCGCTCTAACAGTGCAGCTAGCACTGCTTCTTCACGAAAATCTCCTTGAAGGAAATCAACGCCAACAATCGGGTCCATCGGTAAAATATCACAAGCAATCACCCGGCCATTATGGCCTATTTGACTAACCACATACTGTGACCAGCCTCCGGGTGCTGCCCCCAAATCAACAACGGTCATACCTGGTTTAAAAATTTTATCACTTTGCTGGATTTCATCCAGTTTAAACCATGCACGTGAGCGAAGCCCTTTTTTTTGTGCTTGTTGAACATATTTATCACTAAAATGTTCTTGCAACCAGCGACTAGAGCTTGCCGAACGTTTTTTATTGGCCATTGCATTTTCCAACTATACTAAATAGAGCACATCTATCCCCATCATTTTTCGGCCTACATGAACGTTGATGATACCACTGCATGTAATTCGAATTATTTTGGGTGTTCATTGTTACTTCTTTACCATCCGATAAATATAATTGATGGTGATAGATATCAGATGGCGGTAGAATAAGCCATTTTCAATACTAACGAAGCAAAAAATCGATGAATCTTAATAAAAAACAAATCCAACACCTGAAAAGCCTCGCTCATCACCTCAACCCAGTTGTTATGATTGGTAACAATGGGTTAACTGAGGGTGTTTTAGCTGAGATTGAACTTTCATTAGCACATCATGAGCTTATCAAAGTCAAAATCGCAGGCGAAGATCGCGAAACTAAAAATTTGATCGCTGCAGCGATCGTTCGCGAAACAGGTGCTGTTAATGTACAAATTATAGGCAAGATACTTGTTCTCTACCGACCATCGGATGAGCGCAAAATTATTTTACCTAAATAATCACCCTTAATTTATATAAAAATGCCATTGAAGGCAGCTTTTATATGAAGAAAAAGGCCGCCAGCGGCCTTTTTCGCTAATACAGTAAAATAATATAACCAATTCAGGCAAATAGGAATCAGATATACTCAACTTTAAGAATTTCGAACTCAACGTCGCCACCGGGCGTTTTGATAGTGACAACATCATCCTGTTCTTTACCGATCAAGCCGCGTGCAATCGGTGAGTTAACGGAAATCAGATTGATTTTAATATCTGCTTCATCATCACCCACAATGCGATAAGTCAGCTCTTCATCCGTATCAACATTCAACACAGTAACTGTCGCACCAAAAATCACACGACCATTGTTTGTCATTTTCGTGACGTCAATAACCTGAGCATGGGAAAGCTTGGATTCAATTTCTTGAATTCGGCCTTCACAAAAACCCTGTTGTTCGCGAGCGGCATGATATTCTGCGTTCTCTTTCAAGTCACCGTGTTCGCGGGCTTCCGCAATCGCTGCAATAATTTCCGGGCGGCGGACAGATTTAAGATAATCGAGCTCTTCTCGTAACTTATCTGCACCCAATACCGTCATTGGAATCTGTTTCATTGATAAATACCTCTGTTTCAATCCTATCTAAAAATAAGTATCTTCCTGATTTTTGTAACAACAGTACACTGAACCGCCCCATGGTTAATGGGGAGGCTCAAACAATACACAGGCTGTGAATGTGTCTTTAAAACCCATTCACACACTTATCTTATCACAATGCTAACCATTCTAACGTAGAGTTAATAGCGGGTCATCGTTTACTTTTTCAGGCATTACACTTTAGTATGTACAGTATGTCTACCCTAATGCGTGAAATTTATGCCGTTATTAACACTTACCAGAAAATGGATCATCACTTTAGGACTTGTCTTCACCACAGGACAAGCATTTGCCATTCCAATTGATGATTATAAGCAATATTTACCCGATGGTACTAACCTCGCTCTGGTTGCGCAAAAAGTCGGTAGTGACACCCCCATTATTGATTACAATGCGCAGCAAATGGCACTGCCTGCAAGTACCCAAAAAGTCGTCACTGCCCTCGCGGCTTTGCTACAGCTTGGTCCTGATTACCGTTTTGTGACGAATTTCGAAACCAATGCAAAATTAAACAACAATACGCTAACGGGCGACCTCGTTATCCGCTTTAGCGGCGACCCAACACTCACACGCCAGCAAATCCGCAATATGGTCAATGCGCTGAAACAGATTGGTATCCACAAAGTTGAAGGTGATTTAATTGTCGATATTTCGGCATTTACTAGCCATGATAAAGCGCCGGGCTGGGTATGGAACGATATGACGCAATGCTTTAGTGCGCCGCCTGCCGCAGCCATTATCGATAGAAACTGTTTTTCTGTTTCACTCTATCCCGCTCAAAAAATAGGGGATATGGCTTATATCAAGGCAGCCAGTTTCTACCCCGTCAATATGTTCAGTGAGGTTAAAACATTAGCCAAGGGAGACCCTGAAGGGCGTTATTGTGAACTGGATGTGGTTCCTGGCGAGCTAAATCGCTACACGTTAACAGGCTGTCTATCACAACGTAGTGAACCTCTCCCCCTTGCCTTTGCGGTACAAAATGGCGCAAGCTATTCCGGCGCTATTGTTAAAAATGAACTGCAAAATGCGGGCATAGCGCTAACAGGGCATGTCAAAAAGCGTACCCAACCAACGGCACAATCGCAGGTCCTCGTCAAAACCGAATCTCAGCCGCTGCATGACCTATTGAAGGTGATGTTGAAAAAATCAGACAATATGATTGCTGATACTGTCTTTCGTACTATTGGTCGAGACTATTACGGTGTTCCCGGTACGTGGCGCTCGGGGTCGGATGCTGTTAGGCAGGTTTTAAAACAAAAAGCGGGCATCGATTTAGGTAATACCGTTATGGTCGATGGCTCTGGTTTATCCCGCCATAACCTGATCACGCCGACGACAATGATGGAAATTCTACAATTTATCGCCAAAAACGATCAGCAACTTGATTTTATCTCTATGCTGCCTCTTGCAGGACATGACGGTACATTACGTTACCGTGGCGGCTTAGATGAAGCCGGTGTGAATGGCAAAGTTTCAGCTAAAACAGGGGCTTTACAAGGCGTCTATAACTTAGCAGGCTTTATCACGACGGCTAGTGGGCAACGCGTTGCTTTCGTACAGTTTATCTCTGCCTATGCGGTACCACAAAACCAACAACGGAGCCGACGCGTTCCTCTCGTGCGTTTTGAGAGTCGGTTGTATAAAGATCTTTACCAGAAAAATTGATCCTTCGATCAATTCCCCGTAAATAAAACAATCTTTATATTTGAAAAAACCCCCAATCATTGGGGGTTTTTCTGAGATTGATTATTTCTGATAGATGATTTCGACACCTTCGTCGTCATCTTCGTCCCAATCATCATCCCAGTCATCCAGATCTTCAGCACCTTCGAGTTGCTCTTTATGGTAGTCATCCCACATAAATTCAACTTTTTCAGGCTGTTTTTCATCTTCCGATGCTGCCATATCACGCGGCTGAGTTTCCATAAACTCCATAATATCCCAACACAGTGCCTTCACACCTTCGTGATTCACCGCGGAGATCATATAGTATTTATCTTCCCAGCCCATCGCTTTAGCGATTTCAGCAGCACGTTTTGCGGACTCTTCAGGGCCTAAAATATCCACTTTGTTAAACACTAACCAACGTGGTTTTTCTGCCAGTTTTTCGCTGTATTTTTCGAGTTCGCTAATAATGATCTTGGCATTTTCCACAGGATCCGATTCATCGATCGGGCAGATGTCGATCAGATGCAATAGCACGCGACAGCGCTCTAAGTGTTTAAGGAAACGGATCCCTAAACCTGCGCCTTCCGCAGCACCTTCGATTAACCCTGGAATATCCGCAACCACAAAGCTTTTTTCGTTATCCATACGCACGACACCTAAGCTCGGTACTAGCGTAGTAAATGGATAATCAGCGACTTTTGGTTTCGCTGCCGATACCGAACGAATAAAGGTCGATTTACCCGCATTCGGCATCCCTAGCATACCCACATCAGCGAGCAGCATCAGCTCTAACATCAGCTCACGAGTTTCACCAGGCGTCCCCATCGTACGTTGACGTGGAGCGCGGTTAACTGAAGATTTAAAGCGTGTATTACCCAAACCATGGAAACCGCCCTTCGCGACCATTTGGCGCTGCTCATGGCGAGTCATATCACCCAGTATTTCTCCAGTACCGAGATCGCGTATACGCGTTCCGACAGGCACCTTGATCGTGATATCTTGACCACGTTTCCCTGTACAGTCACGACTTTGACCATTTTGCCCACGCTCTGCGCGGAAAGATTTTTCAAAACGGTAGTCGATGAGTGTATTCAGGTTTTCGTCGGCTTGCAGATAGACATCACCACCATCGCCGCCGTCACCACCGTCAGGACCGCCTTTTGGAATGTATTTTTCGCGGCGGAAGCTGACACAACCATTGCCACCATCCCCCGCCACAACCAATATTTTGGCTTCATCTACAAATTTCATAATTCTTTCTCCGTATGATAGCCATTATAGTGCTGGATGGCCGTGTTACCCAGAGATGGCGTATTCTAAATATAAAAAGCCCCGCAAAAAGTTTTTGCAGGGCTTTAATTCGAATTAAAAGTCAGAAAACTTATTCAGCTTCGATGCTGATAAATTTACGGTTTTGTGGACCTTTAACTTCAAATTTAACTTTTCCGTCCGCTAAAGCGTACAGAGTGTGGTCACGGCCACAACCTACGTTGTTACCTGCGTGGAACTTAGTACCACGTTGACGAACGATGATGCTACCTGCTAATACAGCTTCGCCACCGAAACGTTTTACACCCAGACGTTTTGCTTCTGAATCGCGACCGTTACGAGTCGAGCCGCCAGCCTTTTTGTGTGCCATTAATCTGCTCTCCTAAATCTTAAGCGATGCCAGTGATCTTAACATCAGTGAACCACTGACGGTGACCCTGTTGTTTACGGCTGTGTTTACGACGACGGAATTTGACAATCTTAACTTTATCGCCACGACCGTGTGCAACCACTTCCGCTTTCACTTTAACGCCTTCAACGACAGGAGCGCCAATTTTGATATCGTCGCCATTAGCAACCATCAGAACGTGATCAAATTCAACAGTTTCACCTGTTGCGATGTCCAGCTTTTCTAGGCGGACAGTTTGACCTTCGCTAACTCGGTGTTGTTTACCACCACTTTGGAAAACCGCGTACATATTAACTCCGCTTTCCGCGTACCCGCTAAAAAATTTAATTCCTGAGCACGCTATAAAATATTCACAATAGGGCGCGAATTCTACGCAAAAAAGCGTCAGAACACAAGCCAATAATGCATTTAGATCACAAAAAAACCGACTTTTTTATTCCATACTCCGGTCAGCCTTTGATTTATGATGAATAACTCGAATTGTTACTTATTTAAACATTTTTTGCATTACAACTAATTATCTTAGAAATATTAATGTTATGCTTAGGCTATAACTGTTCTATTGGCGACACCTTTTTGACTAAAGGGTGGCGGCTAAAATCCTATAATATGAATAAATTACGATGAATTTAGAATCTATTGTTGAACTGACTAGCGAGGATATGTCAGCAGTAAACGAAGCAATCCTCAGTCAATTGAATTCAGACGTTGCGCTAATTAACCAACTTGGTTATTACATTGTTAGCGGTGGTGGGAAAAGGATCCGTCCAATGATCGCGGTATTGGCAGGACGATCCCTTGGTTATTCAGGGCAAAAACATATTCAAGTTGCTGCGCTGATCGAGTTTATCCATACTGCAACTTTATTGCATGATGATGTTGTCGACGAATCCGACATGCGCCGCGGTAAACAAACAGCGAACGCCGTATTTGGTAATGCTGCGAGTGTCCTCGTTGGGGACTTTATTTATACACGATCCTTCCAAATGATGACGGATCTTGACTCGATGCGTGTCCTTAAACTCATGTCGGAAGCGACGAACGTTATCGCTGAAGGTGAAGTCTTACAGTTGATGAACTGTAACGATCCTAACATTACTGAAGAAAACTACATGCAAGTGATCTACAGTAAAACCGCTCGTTTGTTTGAAGCTGCCGCGCATGCATCGGCAATTTTAGCATCAGCAACCCCCGAGCAAGAGAAAGCCTTGCAAGATTACGGTCGCTATCTCGGCACTGCCTTTCAATTGATTGATGATTTGTTGGATTATGACGCAGATAATAAGCAATTAGGCAAAAATACCGGGGATGACCTTGATGAAGGGAAGCCTACGCTGCCCCTACTTCATGCAATGAACCATGGAACAGAGGAAGAAGCCGCCTTGATCCGTCAAGCGATCGAGCAGGGCAATGGCCGTCACCTACTGGACACTGTGCTGGCAACTATGAAACGTTGCGGCTCACTGGAGTACACCTACGCTCGCGCAAAAGAGGAATCGCAAAAAGCCATTGATGCTTTGAGTACTCTTGATGATTCAGTTTATAAAGACGCGTTAATCAGCCTCGCAGAGGTGGCTATTTCACGTCACTCATAGCGTTAAACGTATCGTTTTGAATGCGATGAGGGGGAAAGAGACTACTCTTCCCCTTTTTCTTCTTTTTCGATCCTAGCGAGCAATGATGAAAGGCCATAACGCAAAATATATTTCACCACTTTATCACGCTCCGCTTCAGTGAGTTGGTAATAGGCTTCCATCCAAATTTGTGAAGCATCCATTCTTTGGCTTTGATAGCCCACTGAAGGCTCAGAAAGACTCAATTGACTCTGTATTTCTCCAGGTAAGCTCTCTAGATGATACTCGACGGCTTTACCTTGAACGCCACGCTTACGACGATTTTTCCATCCTTCTCTTCTAGCCATCAAATTAATACCTTGAGGAGAAGTTGGTAAGCCTTCTAAACCTGCTAATTCTTTCGCAGTGAACCACATTTTTTTCATATTATCTCTTTCGAACTTATATTATGAAATCTGCCGTTGAGGCTCTATCTAAATATTGTTAATAAAGAATATGTTGAGTACCAATATGCCTATTCTTCATTATTGAATTACCCAAACCGATTTTTTAGGTAAATTATTTTTTATTTATTAAATCTACCAATGCTATTACACCTTCACGCATAATAAATGCCAATATAAGGTTACGCTCTTCCGGGGAAAGCTGGTGATAAACTTCCTGCCAAATAAATGCATTATCATGATGTTTTGCTTGATATAATGCAGGGGCTTCATAAACAGAAAGGGGCTCAAATAAACCTTCAGGCAAACTATTAATATGATATTCCAACGCCTTTCCTTGAATCCCCCGCCGCTTGCGGCATAACCAGTTTTCACGACGAGCCATCGCATTGATACCTTGAGTAGTCATTGGGAGTCCTTTTAAGCCAACTAACTCTTTCGCCGTTAACCATTCTTTTTGCATGCCTGACCCTCCTAGTCACGATTTACAATTTAATAATAATTGCTGAAAAACGTGTTTATTTTCTCAATAACCTTTTTCTTTTTTGTTTTATTAATATTTATTATTAATTAATTTATGAGTTATACATGTAAAGTATATTTTAATTTCTTTTAATAACAATAGATTGGATATACACGAGGTCACAGCTATCTTTTTTCATGCGATCGTCTTTATATATTAGCTGTACTTATAACATCTATCATTAATATGTGATTTTTACAGATAACCCAAACTAGTTAGTTTTTACTTTCAATATGTTAGATAAAATCACAAATATATATGCCAAATCTTTCTTATATTTCATAAAAATAAAACTCCTTTCATAAAACTGAATTTTTAGAAAAAATTAGAAATAATTTTGGAAAATTTCTGTTATTTTATTTCCAATAACAGGGCTATTGCAGTGAATGTATCACAATCTCCTGTTAGATGTACTACTAACTCTACATGATTCTGAGTAAAAAAAGGACTAAAAAATGATCTTACGGAAATCGGATTGGCATCCAGTAGATATAATTGCCGCTTTACGTAAACGCGGAACGACTTTAGCAGCAATATCTCGACAAGCAGGTTTAAGCTCCTCCACACTGGCGAATGCCTTATCTCGTCCTTGGCCTAAAGGTGAATGGATTATTGCGAATTATCTCGGAATTCATCCTTCAGAGATATGGCCAAGCCGCTATTTCAATCCAATTACAGGTGAATTATTAGAAAGAAAAGTAAGAGAAAAAACCCCAACCTCAAGCTGAAAGAATATAAAAAAAACCGCTGCCCCAACAATATCAGGACAGCGGTTTTCTTAAGAAATAAGTGAAAATTAATAGCAATTAGCCATTAATGAATTTTTCACCTAGTTCGATATCTTTTCTCAGTACATCAAGCATGTCTTTCAGTGCTTTTTGTTCAAACTCACTCAGTTTGCCGTAAGAGATATGCTCTTCGATACCATTTTTACCTAAACGGACTGGCTGAGCAAAGAAGCGAGCGTGTTCACCTTCACCTTCGGTGTAAACACATTCGATAACATTTGGCTCACCTTGTAGGCCACGGATCAGAGACAGGCCTAGACGTGCTGCTGCTTGGCCCATTGACAGTGTTGCAGATCCGCCACCTGCTTTTGCTTCAACAACTTCAGTACCTGCGTTTTGGATACGTTTAGTCAGAGCAACAACTTCTTCATCGGTGAAGCTAACACCTGGGATCTGAGACAATAGAGGCAGGATAGTAACACCTGAGTGGCCACCGATGACAGGCACTTCGATTTCGTGTGGTTTCTTACCTTTCAGTTCAGCAACGAAAGTATTAGAACGGATGATATCCAGAGTCGTTACACCGAATAGACGGTTTTTGTCGTAAACGCCTGCTTTTTTCAGCACTTCAGCCGCAATAGCCACTGTTGTGTTAACTGGGTTAGTAATGATACCGATTAATGCTTTTGGACAAGTATCAGCGATTTGTTGAGTCAAATTGCGAATAATACCCGCGTTAACATTAAATAGGTCTGAACGATCCATACCTGGTTTACGAGCAACACCTGCTGAGATCAGGACAACATCAGCGCCTTTCAGTGCAGGAGTCGCATCTTCACCTGAGAAACCAACTACTTTAACGTCAGTTGGGATATGGCTAAGGTCCGCAGCAACACCCGGAGTTACTGGTGCGATGTCATATAGTGAGAGTTCTGAACCTGCTGGAAGCTGGTTTTTAAGAAGAAGGGCCAGAGCCTGACCAATACCACCTGCTGCGCCTAGGACTGCAACTTTCATTCTGAAACTCCTTTATTTGTACTTAAAAAAGTATATTGATTCATCTTGTTATGTAGTAAACACATTACTGATAAAAAACAATTCATTAACAGATGTTGAAGCATATTAATGTGTATAGGCTTACGCACTGATTTCATCTATTCTAAACAAAATCCTTATCTGTTAATGAGATAAGGGGCACTTTTTTAACAAATAGTTTTTATCACTATTGATTTTTGCATAATAAATTGTTTTTACTGCTGATAATCCCGTTATTCACAAAGTGATTAACAAAAAATTTACACCTTTTGGCAACAAATTGCATTACCTCTCTATGCTACTGGGTCTATTTTCTTCTTATATAGGCATAAATCATTAAGATTATTGATTATTTTTATTTATCAACTTTTGCTAAACTAAACTTTCATCAATGTTCTCTTTTTATGCATAAAAAAGACAATAACCTTCATTTTTCATCGTATACAAAACCATCATAACGCAATTTTGTTGCATAAAAATTCACATTTACAGATAATACAGACCAATTTATTGTCATAGGATGGGTTAATTATGCGTACACCGTCTAAACAAGAAGACTTGGTTAAAGCGTTCAAAGCGCTGCTTAAAGAAGAAAAATTTAGCTCTCAGGCTGAAATTGTTATCGCACTGCAAGAGCAAGGCTTTGAAAATATCAACCAATCAAAAATTTCCAGAATGCTGACTAAGTTCGGTGCTGTGCGCACTCGCAACGCAAAAATGGAAATGGTCTACTGCTTACCCACAGAGCCTGGCGTTCCCACGGCGACTAGCCCATTAAAAAACCTAGTACTGGATATCGATTACAACCATTCTGTTGTGGTGATCAGAACAAGCCCCGGCGCCGCACAATTGATTGCACGCTTGCTAGATTCTTTAGGGAAAGCGGAAGGGATCTTAGGCAGTATCGCAGGGGATGATACCATTTTCTCTACACCAGCGAATAATTTTACAACTAAAGAGCTTTACGAAGCGATCCTTTCACTCTTTGATCAAGAGCTTTAAATCCATTTTTATTTTTTAATTTCTATTCCATTCGCGCATTCGTGCGCGATTGAATATAAAAACGATGGGCTATCAAAGTGATATTTGAGATATTCAGAAACGTTGTGCACTATGGATTTCACTTTTTAGTTCCCATTCTCTTCGGTTATCTATTTTGGCGCAAAAATTGGAAATTAGCGTCACTGCTTATGATAGCCACGATGGCGATTGATTTAGACCATCTTCTTGCGGATCCAATTTTTGATCCTAATCGCTGTGGCATTGGTTTTCACCCATTACATACTCTCTGGGCGGCAATCGCTTATTGTATCCTCTTTTTGATGCCATCGTGGAAATTAAAGGCTATCGCTGTTGGTTGTCTTTTCCATCTCTGCACAGATTCTTTAGATTGCTACATGGGCAGCCTAAAACAAGAGCTACAGTATAGTTATTGTTATAGTCGCCAATTTATTGAGGCGAGTTAACATTTAGCCTCGGCACACCTCGCCAAGAGCGCGATTTTACAGCGCTAACCCAATGCATTTCACCAATATCATTCACTGAGTTTAGTCGTATAACATACGAGACGTTTTCTACTATCCAAAAACAAAAAATGCCACTGTCCTGTTAAGGGAAGTGGCATTTTGCGTCAGCCATTATATTTAGTCGTCTAACTCTGTCTCTGCTTTATTTTTTAAGCCGGCGAGTAACTTACCGTGGATATCACCAAAACCTCCATTACTCATAACAAGAATATGATCGCCTGGCTGAGCGGTTTCAATGACCATTTGTGCCAACGCATCAATATCACCACTCCAACGGGCTGGTTGAACACATTTTTCCGCAATTTCAGTGACCATCCACGGAATATTGCTTGGCTGGAATAAGAAAACTTCATCAGCACGACCTAACGCCGGAGCAATATCACTTTTATTAACCCCTAACTTCATAGTATTAGAGCGTGGCTCTAATACCGCCAGTATGCGGGAAGTGCCCCCAACTTTACTGCGCAGCGCTTCCAGTGTTGCGAGGATCGCCGTTGGATGATGAGCAAAATCATCATAAACACTGACACCATACTCAACCCCCCGTAATTCAAGGCGGCGACGAGCATTAATAAATTTACCTAAAGCAAAGCACGCTTCTTTGGCGGGCACGCCTACGTGATGTGCTGCGGCAATTGCCATCAACGCATTTTGGATATTGTGATTACCCACTTGTGACCAATTCACTTCACCCACACGTTGTTGTTGATAATAGACTTCAAACTGGCTGCCATCGTGGTTCAGCTTTTTCGCTTGCCATTCACCATGTTCACCGACGAACTCTTGCTCACTCCAGCAGCCCATCGTCATAACCTGTTTAAGGTTATTATCGCTATCTGGCATGAAAATTTTACCGCTAGCAGGCACAATACGAACAAGATGGTGGAACTGTTTTTGGATGGCTTCTAAATTTTCAAAAATATCGGCATGGTCGAACTCAAGGTTATTGAGCACCAGCGTTCTTGGACTGTAGTGTACAAATTTCGAACGCTTATCGAAAAACGCGCAATCATACTCATCAGCTTCAATCACAAAAAAGGGACTTTCCCCTAATTGGGCTGATACTTCAAAGTTCCCTGGCACGCCTCCAATTAAAAACCCTGGTTTATAACCGCAATCTTCTAAGATCCAAGCAAGCATCCCCGCCGTGGTTGTTTTACCATGGGTGCCCGCGACAGCGAGTACCCAGCGTTCAGGAAGTACATGATCATGTAGCCATTGTGGACCAGATGTATAAGTGAGGCCTTTTTCCAATACCGCTTCAACACAAGGGTTACCACGCGTCATCGCATTACCAATAACGACCATATCAGGTGCTGGTTCTAGCTGACTAGGGTCATAGCCCTGAATGAGTTCAATACCTTGCTTTTCTAGTAAGGTACTCATCGGAGGGTACACGTTTGTATCGGAGCCTGTTACTTTATGCCCGAGGGAGCGAGCCAGTATTGCCAAGCTCCCCATAAACGTACCGCAGATACCCAAAATATGTATGTGCATTATTTTCCATCCAATAGCATGAGGTTTGTCACTATTCTACCCATCAACGTTAGGTTTATATAGACAAAAAATTCGAATTAAATACAGGGAAAAATAGGCAGAGTATTCCCAAAATGATCCAAACGCGGCAACAAGAGCCAGTTACTGTTATCCCAAGAGTACATGCTCAAGTATGTGACTTAGGTAACAAAATACGGCCCACATCGCGGCGGTACAACGTATCAAGGGTATAGATTAACTCCACGCGCAAGGGTACAATTCCCCCCTGCAAACCTCTGTCAATTATATTCAGGACCTTCGTCATGAAAACATTAGGCGAATTCATCGTCGATAAGCAACAAGATTTTCCTCATGCAACAGGAGAACTGACCGCATTACTGTCAGCAATCAAACTGGGCGCTAAAATTATCCATCGTGATATTAACAAAGCTGGACTTGTAGACATTCTTGGCACAAGCGGTGTGTCGAATGTCCAAGGTGAAGTCCAGATGAAGCTTGACCTGTATGCAAACGAAAAATTAAAAGCCGCTTTGAAAGCTCGCGGGGAAGTAGCTGGTATTGCCTCCGAAGAAGAAGATGAAATCGTCATTTTCGAAGGCGATCGTGCAGAAAACGCGAAATATGTCGTATTAATGGATCCACTGGATGGTTCTTCGAATATCGATGTAAACGTTTCCGTCGGAACAATCTTCTCTATCTACCATCGTATTACCCCAATTGGCCAACCGGTGACTGAAGCTGACTTCTTGCAACCGGGTCATCGTCAAGTCGCGGCAGGTTACGTCGTTTACGGTTCATCCACCATGTTGGTGTATACCACAGGATGTGGCGTACATGCCTTTACCTATGATCCATCACTTGGTGTCTTCTGCCTCTCTCACGAAAAAGTGATGTTCCCAGCAGAAGGAAAAATGTATTCAATCAACGAAGGTAACTACATCAAGTTCCCTATGGGCGTGAAAAAATACATTAAATACTGCCAAGAACAAGATGAAGCGACAGGTCGCCCTTATACGACTCGCTACATTGGCTCGCTGGTTGCGGATTTCCACCGTAACTTGCTTAAAGGCGGCATCTATATCTACCCAAGCACGGCAAGCCATCCAAATGGTAAGCTCCGCTTACTATACGAATGCAACCCAATTGCGTTCCTTGCAGAACAAGCAGGCGGTAAAGCGAGTAACGGACGTGACCGTATTTTAGATATCAACCCAACTGAACTTCACCAACGCGTTCCTTTCTTTGTTGGTACAGCTTCTATGGTTGAAAAAGCGGAATCCTTTATGCGTGAGTTCCCTGACGCTGAATAATGTTATTCATCGCGCTAAGGCGGGCTAATCCCGCCTTTTTTGTGGCCTTTTCTCAGCTTTTTTTTATGAATGCCCTACCAACTAGTGAGTTTTACCCCTCTTTACGGCTATAATACCTTTCACGTTATGTACCCAAAATCGTTTTAAGTTGCTTAGATAGGGCTTAACTTATTGATGGGCATATTAGTTTTTAACATAAAGGATACTTTTTCATGGGCCTGAACAATGTACCGGCAGGTAAAGATCTGCCAGAAGATATCTACGTTATCATCGAAATCCCTGCTAATGCAGATCCTATCAAATATGAAGTTGATAAAGACTCTGGCGCTCTATTTGTAGACCGTTTTATGTCTACAGCGATGTTCTATCCATGTAACTATGGTTACATCAACAACACACTATCTTTAGATGGTGACCCTGTTGATGTACTGGTACCAACACCTTACCCATTACAACCAGGCTCAGTTATTCGTTGCCGTCCAGTCGGCGTATTAAAAATGACTGATGAATCAGGTGAAGATGCCAAATTAGTTGCAGTACCACACACTAAACTGAGCAAAGAATACGATCACATTAAAGATGTGAATGACCTGCCAGAGCTGCTACGCGCACAAATCACACACTTCTTTGAACACTACAAAGATTTAGAAAAAGGTAAGTGGGTGAAAGTAGACGGTTGGGATAACGTTGAAGCGGCTAAAGCTGAAATTATCTCTTCTTTCGAACGCGCTGCTAAAAAATAATTTCCCCTAACTCGGGAAGGGAAGGCTCTGGTGGTAACACGAGAGCCTTTTTTATAGAAAAAGCGCCGATAACCCATTGGCTACCGGCGCTTTATTACTCTTCTTCGTGACGTTTTAACCAGTCACCTGATTTGATACGACGCAAGCCTTCAACGGAATGCCGATAAAGATAAATCCAAGCATTGCCATATGGCGTAGGGATTAATTCACGAACATAGTCCTGTGAATTTTTCTTTAACTCATCTAACTCAGTCAAGATAGAGGGATTGATGCGATACACTTCGCACTCAATCACACCTTCACCTTTGATAACCGCTGGATAATACCCCAAGTCATAAAGCTCATAGCCTTCTAAGCTATGTTCGCCTAACAACTGAGCGTAAGTCATCCAGTGATGATTTCCTTGCTTGCGCCTTAAACTGCCATAAACAATTACACGCATATATTAAAACTCAAATTGATAAAGAAGATCCAGCGCCTGATTCACACCAGACACCGCTTCCAAATATAATTTAGGCATTAATCGATAACGCAATGTTAGCGTTGCCAGTGAGTCAAATATACCAACACCGTACTTAATTTGAAGGTCATTGGTAATTTTACCGCTCACCACGACTTGTGATTTATCACCAACCCCTTGCGTATCGAGGGCTAAATCAGATACTCCAAATGTTTCACCAATCTTACCTACGAGTTGCCCACTTTGAGCCACCCCGAGTCCAATTAGCATTGATGTCATTTGTGAACCATTAGCATCTCCGCTTTCTAATCCTTCTCCGCGTAGCAAATAGGATAAAGCTTCTTGTTGCGTTTTGGCTGGCTCAGAGAATATCTCGACTTTCGGTTTGTCTGCAAGCCCTGTCACCTTAACACCAGCAATCACATTATCAGCTGTGTTTTCAGGATTACGAATCGCTTCTAAGTTCAAGAAAGGCTGTTCCGGAGGACCTGAGAACTGGATTTGCCCTTTACGCACGATCAAATCTTGCCCATAAGCACGGAAACGCCCTGATGGAATATCGATTTGCCCATTTAAGCTCAGACCTTGTTTATTTTGCAGTACCTTCAACATGCCTGTTAAGCGAGCTTTCAGACCAAACGCATCCAACATCACATCGTTGCCGATCTTAATATCCAGATTGGTTTGAATTGGAATTGGTGTGCTTGTCTTCTCAATAGGTTTCAGGTCACTGTCTAACATCACTACATCGGAAGAAGCCCCTACCGCTGATTCAGGAATTTCTTGAACCGTAATTCTTGCCCACGGAATATTCACACTTCCGTTTAACGTCAGTAAGGTCGGTGAAGCTTCAAACACAATATCAGGCTGCACATCCACTTTGATCATTGGCGGCATGGATACACGTAAATTGTTACCCACGGCCATGACTTTAGCGTGCCATGCCTCTGCCTTACGCCAATCCGCATCACCATTAATATTCAGATAACCTTCTGGCGTATTAATTTGCCCCGTCATGACTGAGCTGGCGCCATTAAAGGCAATACCTAATTGACCACTTTTGATATCAAATGGGATCAATGACGATTTAAGCTCTAAGCCTGAAAGGGATAAATTACCATTTAGCAATGGGTTATTCGCCGTTCCGCCAAGACGTAAATTGGCATTTAGGTTACCATTGGCAACTTCTTTCTCGCCTAATAACGGCTTAATTAACGCTAAGGTAATCGCATTGATTTCGACATTACCTGAAAGCTGCCGTCTCTTTTCCAAATCAGCAATATGAACATTGCCTTTTAACTGCCCATTGTTGGCAATTTTAAACAACCAATTCAGGTCTGCTTTGCCATTTTTCAATGCGGCATTCAAGGTCAGAGTCTCAAACTCTAACGGTAATAGTGTACCTTGAACCAATTGAACAGCTTTAACACCATCACCTTTAAGATCGACTTTAGCTTGTGGCAAGCTGCCATCATCCTTCCATACCACATTGGCTTTACCGCTAAATACGCCTTTGACGCGTGTCTCATCTGTCAGGAACGGTTTTAACATCGCAAGGTCAAAGCGTTCTAACACAACATCGGCGCTACCGCTTTTCCCTGCTTTAATCGGTTTGGGAACACAAAGGCGTGCATTGGTATTCACCCAACAGTGAGTACCAATAGTCACTTCTTGCGTTTGGTTTGCATAGTCCAGCGCCATGACCTTACTTAATTGCCATTCACCCACTGGCGTTTCAAATAAGGTATTGCTGAGATTACCTTTCCATGTTTCAGTTTGGCGATCGAAACCACCTGCTAACGTTAAGCGCCCCGAAACTGGCTCACCTTTCACATCCAATTTTACGGTATGTTTTTTCTCGCTCCCATTCGCATCTAATGTTAGCTGGCTGATCACCAAGTCAGCCTGTTTGAGTTGGCGAACAACGACGGATAAATCCCCTTTGATTTGCTCACCCGATGTGACTTTTCCTTTAATAACCGCATTATCAATGGATAGGTCTTTTTGCCATCTCACCCCACGAGCGGTAAGATCCGCTTGTACCTCTGGTGCGTCGAGATCACCGCGTAGTTTTACATCACCGATGATCACACCACCTAGCCCCGGCAATATGCCATCAAGGCCCGGTGCATTGATTTTAGTATCTAGGTTCCATTTGTCCGCAAGGCTTCCTTTAACATCAAGGTGGTTTTTACCCAATGACAGTTTCAGATCAGGTATATTCCATTGCCCTGCCGCATTACCTGAAGCCTGACCGCGTGCTTTTAGCGGATTATTCTTGACGTTACCGTCTAAGCTAATCTCAGGGACTTGTAACTGCCAGCTACCGCCATAAAGACTACCGCGAGTAGCAATCTTACCATCGACTTTTGCTGGCCATTCAGGCCACTGTTTTGCGGTATTGATGCCTGATAACGTCAGTACTGCATTCCAACTGATCGCTTTGCTCCAGTCAGCCACCCCCGTAATATCCGCATTACCTTGCAACGCCGCTAAACGTAGGCGCGTAAGGTTAATTTGCTCTTCATTACCTTTCGCATCCAACATTAGCGTTGAAGGTGGAATATCTTGTCCGGTAATCGCAGAGCGAAGGGATAAATCATAAGCCGAAGGACGCCCATTTAAGCGTAAACGAGTGCCATCAAGCTGATATTGAGCCTCTCCCACCAGCGGCCAGCTCAATTTTTGGCTCTCTAGCGTTAATTGAATAGGTAAGTCTGCCTGACCAAGATCGGTCTGAGCATTCAACGTCGCATTCACTGGCCCACTGAGATTCAGTGCCAGTTTTAACTCTTCGAGCAATCCACCTTTAAGGGATAAATCAATCTTTTGTCCATTAAGATCTTCAAGGCGGCTTTCCCCTGTTATCGACAAAGAAACCGGCCACTTATCCTGTAATGTTGCGGTGCCTGATAAGGCGACATTACCTTGCGGTGAATCAATCGTAAATTTCTTAAGTAAAACGTTTTGCCCATCGTTTGAAAGCGTTAAATTCAAACTATTAATAACCGCTTCGGTTGCTCCCGTCAGTTGCAAGTTTGAACCATTAATACCTTCAACATTTAGATCAACAGGCAAAAGCACTTCCGGCAATTCCGCTAATAACGGTTTGGCGAATAATGTTTTTAGCGTTTCACCAATAGATTTTTCTTCGCCAGTCGCGACTTCTTTGACGGGCTCTTCTGGTGGTGCCTCTTTGTTTTCAGGTAAATTAATCGCCAAATCAATAATATCGGTTGGCGTTACCGTTAACGCTTTTTTCTGCCAGTAAATACCCGTTTTAAACTTCCCTAAATCAATCGCCATTCCATCCACATTGACTTGCGTTGAAGTCAGTTGTAGTTGATTTAGGTTGATGGTCAGTGGCGCATTTAACTCTGTTAATGGCTCAGAAGGTGGTGTCTCTTCTGAAGGTGGCATTTTGGATGTATCAACATTAACGACCACATTTTCGGTCGAAAGATCATCAATACATAATTCCCGATTAGTCAAACAGCCTAAACGTAACGCCAGATGTAATTTTCCAGCATTCACATCAACACCTGGCATTTGGTATTTTACGTCGGTCAAGGTGAGATTATTGATATCCCCTTCAATCGAACGGATTTCTAACCCCGATACAAAACGGGTGGCGCTGTTCAAGGCAAAATGCAGGCCCGATTGTGTGCCAAGTACCCAGCCTAGCGCGGCAAAAACCAAGATCAAGACTAATAAAATGGTGAGACCAGTCCATTTTAACCACTTCATCCATTTCATAGTTCTGTCCCCAAGCCGATGTAAAATTGAATTTTATTGTTATCCGAATCTCCAATTGGGGTGGCCAAATCGAATTTAATTGGCCCTACAGGAGAAACCCAACGGACGCCTACACCGGCCCCTGTTTTAAAATCGCTTTTCTTAATATCGTTAACTGCTTCACCGGTATCA
Source organism: Providencia sp. PROV119 (assembly GCF_028482435.1). Classification (NCBI taxonomy): domain Bacteria; kingdom Pseudomonadati; phylum Pseudomonadota; class Gammaproteobacteria; order Enterobacterales; family Morganellaceae; genus Providencia; species Providencia sp. PROV119. The sequence goes on along the minus strand of NZ_JAMPQL010000013.1, from coordinate 110,635 downwards.
ACGAACGCGGCGCCCCACCAATTACCTGTGAAGTTGTAATCATACTCGATAGAGCCGACAACCAGTTTAGATGCCCCGGTTAGCTTGCCTTTACTATCCTCTGGAGAGATTTTTTGGTAACCGTAACCACGTACACTGCCATCACCCCCTGCGAAGAAACGCAAGTCTGGCGGTACTTTGTCAAAGTTATTAGTTTCAATCCAACCTAAGTTGCCTCTAAACACAAAACGGTGCCCTTCCCAAGGAGAACGGATCCAGACCTGTTTTGTTTGTAACACGAGAAAATCAATATCTGATCCCCAAATTTCATTTGAGTAATCAACAGAATAACGTTGGCTATCACCCCAACTTGGCATCACCCCTCCGCGTTGACGAATGCGACTCGCATTTGCCCCTGGATAGAGCAGCATCGTGGTATTTGTGACATCTGCCTGAGTAAAGTGACTGAGCATCCAACGCATATTGACGCCATACTGCCAACCGCTGGAGTAATCCCAGTTACGAGACAGATTTAACGTTGTGGTATCAGACTCCGTATCGTTTAAATCAGTACGTTTATACCCCCCTTGAACGGCATAATATTGTTCAAGTGGATTGGCTTTAAGGGGGATCTTATAGCTTGCATCAATAATTTGTTCTGGCTGTGATAGGCTAATATTGGATGTAATACTTTGCCCACGAGAGTTGACCCATGGCTTATTCCATGTTGCTTTGACACGCGGCCCCACGTCTGTCGCATAACCGCCCCCCAATTCAACAAAGTTTTTTGCCCGAGGCACCATCACCCCTTCCATCGGCAATATGTCAGTATCATCTTCTCGCGCTTTAGCGATGTTTGGAGTGACAATAGCCGAAGTAAACCAGCCAGTTTCGACTAATCGGCGGTTAAATTCAGCTAATTGCTCTGACGTGTAATATTCCCCCTCTTTAAAGGGAGCAAGGTTATTTAGGTAATCCGTGCGAATTTGAGAACCTTCATAGGAAATAGCACCAAATCGATAACGCTCACCACTATTAAAATTAAAATCCCAATAAGACGCGTGGTGGTCTAGCGATATCCCTAACTGACTTTTTTCCATTATCGCATCGAAATAACCTTTACGGATCGCTAGGCTACTAAACTTCCCTTTAAAGCTTTCATATTCACCATCATTTTGGATCGTACCAATTTTGGGTGTATTACTTTTAATCATTTTGGCATAGTCAGGGTCGTTTTTGGCTCCCCCTTCTAATTCAATATTTACACCCTGTACTCGAATGGGTTCACCCAAAGTCACTTTCGCTGTCAGCACAGAACGCGCTGGTGGCTTATTTTCTTGATAGCTGAATTCAATTTTTGGTTGGTAGTAGCCTAACGGCTTTAAACCATCCTCAATCGCTTTTGTTACCCGAGCGCGGAAGCGGCCATTAGGCACAACTTCATCTTGAGAAATCGTAGATAATTGAACTCGGACGTTCTGATTCGGTTGCCCCTCAAGCCCTTCAATATTAAGGCGAAGATTTGCAGCATATGCCGTAGAAACCGCCGCCGTTAAGCTGAGAAAACAAATGATAGGGTATTTTGACACGCCCGCTCCTAAGTTCATTGATAGTTTGACTAAAGACTCCATATCAATTTATTTTGAGTAAAATAAATTTTAGATACAAGTTTTTATCCTAATTTTTACCTAACGTGCACAACATTACTCATAGGAATAGTTATGTCATCTAATCAGTCACAACCCATAAATATTTCCCAAGCGCTACCCGGTAGGCAAAGTGCTATTCCCCATTCACCATACCATGCGGTTAACCATCATTCGATTGACAATATTCCGAAGAACGCTGAAATTGCCTATTTTGCGATGGGCTGTTTTTGGGGAGTTGAGCGTTTATTTTGGCAGCAACCGGGCGTTTACTCAACATCCGCTGGCTATAGTGGCGGGATTACGCCAAATCCAACTTACGAAGAAGTGTGTACGGGTCTCACCGGCCATACTGAAATCGTGAGAGTCGTCTTTGACCCACAAACTATTAGTTATGCAGACTTACTGACCCTGTTTTGGGAAAACCACGATCCAGCACAAGGTATGCGCCAAGGGGGTGACATTGGCACCCAATACCGTTCGGCTATCTACACCGTCTCTGATTCGCAATTACAGCAAGCCACAAAGACGCGGGACGCTTATCAACAAGCGATGGCAGCACAGGGTGATCCACGCCAAATCACCACAGAAATCATGCCATTTGAAGTGTTTTATTTTGCGGAAGATTACCATCAACAGTATCTTCACAAAAACCCAGCAGGCTATTGTGGTTTAGGTGGAATCGGCATTTGTTTACCACCACAGAACATAAACTAGGCAGAAAATTTAACCTAATGCTATAATAACGCCACTAACCGAATTTTTGCGCACTCCGCGTTATTTTTACCTATGTAGTAGAACGAGTTACCTTCAGGTGATCTCAAATCAAGATCCGTTATACCTGAAGGTAATGTCTGGATAATTTATGCTTAACAGTTTACTAATCGTACTTTTATTATGTGCTATCAGCGCATTTTTTTCGCTGTCAGAAATATCATTGGCAGCATCTCGCCGCATTAAATTGAAACTCATGGCTGATGAGGGCAATGTTAATGCCGCTCGTGTTCTAAAATTACAAGAAATGCCGGGTATGTTTTTTACCGTAGTGCAAATTGGCCTTAACGCCGTCGCCATCTTAGCAGGTATTGTCGGCGAATCTGCTTTTGCGCCATCACTACAAGAGGTATTTATTCATTTCTTATCACCAACTTGGGCACAGCAAACCGCATCCATTCTTTCATTTACGATTGTCACCAGCCTATTTATTTTAGTGGCGGATCTAACGCCTAAGCGTATTGGAATGGTGAAACCTGAAGCCATCGCAGTGCGAATTGTCAATCCAATGCGTTTTTGTTTGACCGTATTAAGCCCTTTAGTTTGGTTTTTTAATGGTCTTGCAAACCTGATCTTCAAAATTTTCAAGTTACCAACGGCACGTAATGAAGATATTACCTCCGATGATATTTTTGCTGTGGTCGAAGCGGGGGCGGTTGCAGGTGTGCTGCGTAAGCAAGAGCACGAACTGATTGAAAACGTATTTGAACTTGAATCACGCACCGTTCCCTCTGCAATGACGCCACGTGAAAGTATTATCTTCTTTGATAAAGAAGAGTCAGAGGAGAGTATTAAACATAAAATTTCAACCGAGCCGCATTCTAAGTTTTTAGTTTGCAGTGGTGATATTGACCATGTCATTGGCTTTGTTGATTCAAAAGTCTTGCTAAATCGTGTTTTGAATGGTCAAAGCCTTAACTTACAAGATGGCGTTCATATTCAAAATGCGCTGATGATCCCCGATACCCTCTCGCTTTCCGATACACTCGAAGCTTTTAAAACAAATGGGGTCGATTTTGCCGTCATTCTCAACGAGTACGCTCTTGTGATGGGACTTATTACGATCAACGACGTTATGACAACATTAATGGGTGATCTGATTGGGCCAGGCCAAGAAGAGCAGATTATCACGCGGGATGAAAACTCATGGCTTGTTGAAGGCGGTACTCCGATTGAAGATGTACAGCGTATTTTAGATATCGATGAATTCCCTGATGTGAGTAATTACGAGACCATCGCAGGCTTTATGATGTACCGTTTAAGGAAAATGCCGAAACGTACTGATTATGTGAAATATGCAGGCTATAAATTTGAAGTTGTCGATATCGATAACTATAAGATTGATCAGTTGCTTGTCACCCGAATTACAACGCCACCCGCACCTGTCGTGGTTCAAGCGGGTAAAAACAACACAGAAACGGCTAACGCAGAACAACCAACACAAAAAGTCAAAGAGTAATACTTTACAGCGAAGCCGTTTCATTTGATGCGCCACCTTGTGTGGCGCTGCTTTTAATTAAATAGCGAACAACTATTTAATTAAATCAACAGCATTTACCCCAACTCAGATTGTAGAACCAGAACTTGTTTATTCACCTCACTCATTACATTGTAGTGGCGCTTATCACCCACTTTAGGTGGTAAGATTTTGCCGTAATTGAATTCAAATGCACCAAAGCCTTTGATGTAAATACGACCACGGAATAGCGTTTTAACGTAGAGTGCAATTTTGGATGGGTTATAACGGTTAAATATTTTCATTAGAACTTTTCCTTTCCTTTTGTCATACGATACTCGTTCACTCATACCGCTCGTTAATAATAGACCAGTAATATTTACTTTGGTTCTATTATTGCAGTTTTATTCAATTCATTTACAGAAAATGACACTACGAACATTCTGTCAATAACCTCAAAAACTTTGTAGTTATGCTAAATTTTGCAAAAATGTTAATTTCAGTTTCACAACTCATCGGATGAGCTATGCTATAACTGTAAGCGCAAAACATGACTGCCATGTTTCAGTCATTGCATGACACTCTCAAACCAAGTAATAATGAGGTAATATAATGATTAAAAAGAATTTTTTACTTGCTTGCCTACTCACTTTATCATCCACAGCTTTCGCAAGCCAAATCCAACTAAATCAACCTGTACCGGCAGTTTCTGTTACAGACAAAGGAGAGATGCTATTAAGTCAAGAGGGGAAATTTTCCTATCAAGAGTGGAAAAGCCAACAATTACCAGGAAAAGTCCGTACAGTTCAACACATTGCGGGGCGCTCTTCCGCTAAAGAGCTGAATGCACCATTGATTGAAGCGATCAAAAAAGCGAATTTTCCCCATGATGCTTATCAAACAACCTCAATTATCAATGCGGATGATGCCATTTTTGGCACAGGTGTTTTCGTCAGTAACAGTGTTGAAGACAGCAAAAAAGAGTTTCCTTATTCGCAATTTATCGTTGATAGCGATGGTGTCGTTAAAAAAGCATGGCATCTCGCACCAGAAAGTTCAGCGATTATCATCTTGAATAAACAAGGAAAAGTGCTTTATTTCAAAGACGGTGCGCTCACTGCCCCTGAAGTGGATAAAGTGATCACATTAATTAAATCTGAACTTGCTCAATAGCGCTCATCACCTCTCGTGCACGGAAACATCGCTGTCGTGCACATATTAAAAGAGAGGTGTGACTTTATCTATCACTAGTGAGTTATTCTAAAAAGACTTATTAGCCACTAAATTTATATGGTGAATAATTATTTGGAATTTATTAATAACCAAGCATTATTACCAAGCGATTTTGACGCAAAAACCGCCATTTTCGCCATTTGCAAAAGTCAATCTGAAATGGTGTAGCTCAGCAATCTGTTTCGCAATAGATAACCCTAAACCACTACCTGTTTTCTCTTGCCCCGGTGGACGATAAAAGCGTTCACCTAACCGTTTAAGAACATCCTGAGTTACCCCTTGCCCATCATCATGGATCGTGAGGTGATCCTTATTCAGTACAATATCTACTTTTCCACCAGCCTTACCATAGCGAATGGCATTATGTAGCAAATTCCTTAAAAGGATAGCTAATAACAGACGCTGCCCAGTCAATAATGGTGGCTCATTAACCACTACAACATCCATTGTCGTCTGTGCAGCTTTCGCCTCTAATGAGATATCTTGCAGTGCAGACTCAATTAAGGCTAACCATGAAAGTTGCTCCACATCATCAAGCTGTGACAATGACTCTAAACGAGAAAGCGTTAATAGCTGATCGACAAGACGTGTGGCTCTATCGATCCCTTCGGATAAGTTAGCAACCGCATGTTCTCGAATGGTAGGATCATGCCCTGCTATCTGCACAACTTCGGCCTGCACTTTCAGTGCTGCCAACGGACTACGTAGCTCATGGGCCGCATCCGAGGTAAATTGGCGTTCACGAGCAAACATCGCTTGAATACGCGTAAATAAGCTATTGAGTGCATCTAACATTGGCTTGACTTCTGAGGGGAGCCGCTCAACATGCACTGAACTCAGCTCATCGGGCCGCCGTTGATAGAGTTGGGTTGTGACTTGATGTAATGGCCTCAATGCACGCGTTAATAACCATAAAAACAGGATTAGCATGATAGGCAGCGCAATTAGCCAAGGTAAAAACTGCGCAACCATAATCTCCATCGCCATATCTTGCCGATATTCCCACTCTTGCCCCACGACAATAATATATTGCCCTTCCGATGATCTTAGCCAAACAAAGCGCCATTCATCATCACTTCCTTTAATTTTGCCTTCGGTAAACCCTTCTCGGCTAAAGTTAAACGGGATTTTGCGACCATTATCACCGTCATTCAGTACCATCTCCCCTTGAGGTGTGAAAATGGCGAATGCCAGCGCATCATCATCTTGATTACCACGGTTTTTACGTAAGATTTTCTTCGTTTTTGCTAATGAAACATCATTAAAATCGAGATCAGAAGGTAATACAGACAAACGTTTAGCAAATACCATTTGCTGAGTATCAAACAGTTCATTGATCGTTTTATATGTTTGATGCCACGCAAGTAAACTCGCCACTCCCCACGTCATTAGCGCGAGTAGCAACAGCATGAGTGTCAATTTTAAGCGTAAGCTAAAGGTTTTCATACTTCCTCACCTAAACGGTAGCCGACACCATGAACTGTTCGAATAAAACGCGTACCTAACTTACGCCGTAAATGGTGAATATGCACCTCGACGGCATTGCTGGATACCTCTTCATCCCAGTTATACAATTTTTCCTCAATGAAGGCACGAGACAGCACCTTGTTTGGATTATGTAAAAACAAGGATAATAGAGATAACTCCTTACTTTTTAATTCGATACGTTCACCGTGACAGGTGACAGTCATTGCAACAGGATCCATTTCAATATGACCATGCTTTAATATTGGCGACAATTGCCCGCTACGCCGGCGAATTAATGCCTGCAAACGCGCAGCAACTTCTGCAAGCGCAAAGGGCTTACAAAGGTAGTCATCGGCACCTTGTTGTAGCCCTTGAACTCGCTGATCCAAGGCATCTCTTGCGGTTAATATTAAAACAGGCTCATCACGCCCTTCTTTGCGCCAAAACTTCAAAATCTCCATACCATCTACACTCGGCAGAGAAAGGTCGAGTATCACGGCATCATAAGGCGCATCGAATAAGGCGACTTGCCCTTGCTTACCATCGGCAAACCAATCAATGGTAAAGCCAAGTTGGCTTAATCCTACTTTTAAACCATCGCCAATTAACCGGTCATCTTCGATCAGCAAAATACGCATGATTTTCTCCTTTATTAGAATATTGTTATATTTATCCGATTAATTTGGATATGACCAGTTGTTATGAACTAAATTTAAAATATATTTTTTTTCTGTGGGTTCTTAAGATCCTGTTAAGAATTTCTTGTTTTAATAGCTCCCGTAAACAAATTTTGGTAACAAATGGAGAGGACCACTATGAAAAAATTACCCTTAATCGCGTTAATTGCTGCATTAGCTTCTGCACCTGTACTCGCTGCAAATGGTGGCTTTGATGGACCAGGCGCGGCTCAGACGACCACCAATCAAACAAACCAAGCTGGTGGCTTTTCTGGCCCAAATAGCGGCGAAACTACGGTCGCTAAAGCTCTCGATTTATCCGATGATAGCTGGGTGATCTTGCGTGGTAATATTGTTAAGCAGTTAGATCAAAAACATTATGAGTTTACCGATGGGACAGGCACCATCAATCTCGAAATTAGCCCAAAACGCTGGAATGGCATTAATGTCACGCCAAAAGATAAAGTAGAGATCCGCGGTAAAATCGACAAAGACTGGAATACACGCGAAGTGGAAGTCAAACAGATCCAAATTATAAAATAATCTTTTGGTAAAAATTAAGGTAGCCGCTACGGCTGCCTTATTTATATTGATAGAGATTGATGTGATAAAACTGGCATAAACTCTTATTTAAGGATGGTGACCACAGTGCTAAATTAACCGTTACCCCTATTACGAAGGTAACATCATGTCTGCTAAAACTCCCCAAATCCGTCATATTCGTGAAACTTTACTCTCTGATAATTGGTATACCTTAAAAAAATACACTTACGAAATTCAACGCCGCGATGGTCGTTGGCAGCAGCAAACCCGTGAGTCATATGACAGAGGAGACGGGGCTGTTATCCTACTTTACAACCAAGCGAAAAATACCATTATACTGATCCGCCAATTCCGCCTTCCTTTGTATATCAACGGCTATCCTCATTTTCTTATCGAAGCTGCGGCTGGGTTGCTTGATAATGCATCGCCCGAAGAACGCATTATTGCCGAAACAGAAGAAGAAACAGGTTTTCGTATCGAAAAAATAGAAAAAGTCTATGAAGCCTATATGAGCCCAGGCTCCGTCACCGAAAAACTCTATTTTTATATTGCCGAATATCACGATGGCGACCGCATCAATTCGGGAGGTGGGCTTACCGAGGAAGGTGAAGATATTGAAGTATTAGAGTGGGAATTCCCAAAAGCATTAGCCGCGATAAAAAGTGGTGAGATTGTTGATGGAAAAACGATTATGCTTATACAACACATTGCCCTAAATAATATTTTAAAGAGTCATTAAAAGTACTATTTATATTATTCTATTTTCCTTCTTGATAAGAACCAAGAAGGAAAATTAAATAGGGTTTATTTCTTCTTATATTTTTACATTAATACGTTTTATTTCCTCTATACTAGAAATATTGACATTTCTTATCCCAGCTCAAAAAATAAATAAAAATATCAAATTACAATCAATAGGTTACGATAATTTTTTATTCACAAATATACTATCAGGAACTATTAATCTAATAACTACAGTGTTTATTTTAAATAAAACACGATACAATCAAATAATGTGATATTTTATATTTACAACAATAACGAGTAGGTTAATTATTAATTTTCAGTTTAGTCTTTTTTAGAAAGTCCTTTATTGAAAGTCTCACTCTTTTACCAATTAAGTTGTTTGTTCAGCCATATAAAATGTAAGAGGTTAATAATATGATACGTTGTGTTCGTATGTGGACCGGTGAAGATGGCAATTCTCTTTTTGAAGAAGGTACGATTGAATTAAGTGGTGAAGCTAGAGGCGATAAAGAAACGCCTGCTATTGCCGTCAGTGAACTTTCATTTCGTGAAACAACCTCTGGTGGGTCTTGGGATTGGCATAAAGATCCTGTACCACGTTATGTCATCACACTTTCAGGCACTTTAGAATTCGAAACCAAAGACGGCTCAACTTTTATTATCAAGCCTGGTGATATTTTACTCGCACAAGACAACACAGGTACTGGCCATAAATGGCGTTTAATTGGTGATGAACCATGGCGCCGTGCTTATGTTGTTTATCAAGAAGGCACTGAACTGTGTTTTAAACCCTCTAAGTCTTAGGAGTTTTTTGAATGAGTAAGCCTATTTCAGAACAAGTTGATATTGCGCTCATTGGCGCAGGTATCATGAGCACCACACTCGCAACTTTTTTAAAAGAGCTTGAGCCATCGCTAAATATTGCGATATTTGAAAGACTCAATGACTGTGCTCAAGAAAGTTCCCACCCATGGAATAATGCGGGAACAGGTCACGCAGCAAACTGTGAAATGAACTACACGCCACCGAACCCAGATGGTACAGTGGATATCAGCAAAGCGCTTGAAGTTAATACTGAATTTGACCTATCACGTCAACTTTGGTCCTATCTTGTCACCAAAGGTAAAATCAAAGATCCCCGTGACTTCATTCACCCTTGCCCACATATGAGCTTTGTTTGGGGTGATGATAACGTAAAATTCCTCCAGCAACGCTATCGCCAAATGTCTGCTCACCACTGCTACCAAAACATGGAATACAGTGATGATCCTAAGCAGATCAATGAGTGGGCACCGTTGATTATGGAAGGCCGTGATCCAAAAGAAGCCATTGCAGTCACACGCGTGGTAACGGGGGCTGACGTAGATTATGGTGCATTGACCCATTTATTGATGGAGCAATTAACACAGCAATCGGGTTTCACTGTTCATTACAAGCATGAAGTGGTTGATGTTAAGAAAACCGCAGAGGGTCGATGGAATATTGAGGTTAAAAACCTACTCACTCACGAAAAAACCATCACATCAGCGAAATTTGTGTTTGTGGGCGCGGGTGGACGTGCAATAGAGCTACTACAAAAATCAGGCATCCCAGAAGGTAAAGGCTTCGGTGGCTTCCCTGTAAGTGGTATCTGGCTACGTTGCGACAACGAAGAGATTGCTAATCGCCATCATGCAAAAGTTTATGGTAAAGCAAGCAAAGGCTCCCCTCCGATGTCAGTGCCTCACTTAGATACACGTATCATTGGCGGCAAACGTTCACTTCTATTCGGACCTTACGCGGGTTTTTCCAGTAAGTTCCTTAAACATGGCTCTTATTTAGACTTGTTTGAATCTGTGCGCTTAAATAACATCGAACCGATGCTGGCAGTTGCTAAAGATAACTGGTCGCTGGCGGAATACTTAGTTGGACAAGTATTACAAACATCAGCACATCAGTTTGCGATGCTACAAGAGTTCTACCCTGAAGCACAACATGAAGACTGGAAAGAAGTTGTCGCGGGTCAACGTGTACAAATCATTAAGCCAGATCATGATAAGAAAGGGGTCTTGGAATTCGGCACGGAGCTAATTACCAGTGCAGATAAGTCCTTCACCGTATTAATGGGAGCATCACCGGGCGCTTCTACTGCAGCCTTTATCGCGCTAAACGTTTTGAAAACTTGTTTTGCCGAGCAGCTTAGTGCAGATGGCTGGGAAGCACGCTTAAAAGAGATCATTCCAACTTATGGTATTGACTTAAAAGTCGATGCAAAAGCTTGCTCTGATATCCGTGCGGCAACGGCAAAAGTGCTCAAACTGGATAATTAATTCAGCGCTGTCGGGTAAATAAAGTTATTTACCCGACATTATTTCACCATAGTTTAAAATAACGTTACGCGAAAACCTGGGTTTAAAAAGGATTCACGTGGTGTGTAATCTAATGTTTTGCCATTCCAATCAAGCACCTTAGCCCCAGCTGCCATTGCGATTGCATGCCCTGCTGCTGTATCCCAAATGTTAGTTGGCCCAAAGCGAGGATAGAGCTGCGCTTTCCCTTCCGCTACCAAGCAAAATTTTAATGATGAGCCAATTTCTACCGTGTCATGGTTCCCCAATTGTGCAAGGTAATCACGTAATTCAGCGTCTTGATGAGAGCGGCTAATCGCTATGATTGGAGGTGTTATATCTTTAACATGGATTGACTGTTTATGCCCACCCTCTTCTTTCCACGCTTGATTACCCTCCGCATAATAGAGCAAGCCTTTGGCGGGCGCATAAATAACCCCCATAACGGGCATACCCTTTTCAATCAAGGCAATGTTAACGGTAAAATCCCCATTACGATGAATAAATTCTTTTGTGCCATCAAGTGGATCAACCAACCAATACCGTTGCCAACCTTTGCGTTCATTCCATGAAGGGGGGTCTTCTTCAGATAACTGAGGAATATCCGGTGCAATGCGAGTCAAACCCGCTGTAATAATTTGATGAGCGGCAATATCCGCAGCCGTCACCGGAGATTTATCGCTTTTTTGCTCAACTTGTAGCGGTTCTTGAGCATGATAGATCTCCATAATGGCAGAGCCTGCATCGATAGCCAGTTCACAAATTTGTTTTAGCATGATTCACCTCTTTTCCATCACTCTTTACCTTAAGATTAACAGCCATAGATAGTAAGTGCACGCTAATTGAAGCCACAGAAACCGTTCACACTTACCTTATCAATCTACATTATTTTCTTTCTAAGTAGTTTCAATTAATGAAAAGAATAGTGTTCTTGGGGAAATGTTGCGTTATATCAGAATAGTGCTTTATATTTTGCTTTAAGTTTGATTTATTACTCGACATTTGCAATAGTGATATTGCTTAATCCATTGTTTTGTATGCGTAAGAAACAAATAAGCGAGAGCCGTGAGCTTCTTTTAAATAAAAGCAATTATAGATTGTGAATATATATCCGAAGTTAGTTTAGGTTTTTAGCTCTCACGCTACTAAGAAAAATTCCTATATTTATGCCCGATGGCAACATTAAGATAGCAAACGTTATGATCCATTCTCGAGTAGCAACAACGCATTATGATTTAATGCCATACAGAACAATAAGTAAAAATGACAGTAAGCTTGATAGCATTTTTGAACGGGAATGTAATCTTCTATTTATATATCACCGCTATCAATTATGTGATTCTCTAAAATTTAGGAATAAAAATGAGTCAATCAAATGCAGCCAAACTCTCTTTTTTTAGATTACCCGCCATATTTGTGAGTGTTTGGATCCTCACTGAATATTTGTGGTTTTATAGCGTGACAATCCAACCATTATTATACGCGCCACCGCATTATTTAAATTCGATTATATATGGCCTAAGGGTAGAGTGGTTCATTAAGATTTTTATCTTCCTACTTTCCACTTGCCTTATCTTTTACTACACCAAATTGAACCAAGCTAACCTTAAAAATATCCTTATTGTTGCGGGTATTGCCATTGTCTACTTTTTTATTCTCAAATTTACGCAACACTTAAGTGGCATAGTCATGAACAAGACATTTGGAGGGATAGGATTATATCATCGCCCCAGCTTAGTGTATGCCTACAGGTTTTCCATTATAGTTAGCATTATCAACGTCTTGATACTTATTTTGCTATTTATACCAAGAATATTTTTTTGTAAAAAAGCGCGTCATGATTTCGTATTAACAAAAAAAAATCATGGGTTAATTTACAATGCACTCTATACCATAACCATGTTATGTTTTACGCTTGTTATTACCTTTATCACAGTATATAGCATTGCATTATTCAAGGAGAATCAACTGATATTAAAAGGTTTCTTGCTTCTGAGTTACCAAGCGTCTGACATGTTATTTCCTGCAACAGCAGCTGCTATCGTTATCTTCCTTTTAAGTATATATAGATCAATTCCTTTCCAAGGAAGTCAACTCAAGGTAAAACGTTTAATGCTTCTTTCGTTCATTAATACCATTATACTACTGGCGATAATGAGCCTGTTAGCATTCTTACTCTATTTATCAATAAAGGCCAATCAACAAATCGCCACTTTAGATAAGTTCTTCGTCATCGTTGGTATTGTGATTTTTATTATCATTGCACGTCTTATAAATAAACGGGTGTTTAGAACGAAAAAAGATTCACCCACAATTACGCCTACCGCTTAAAACATAAAAAGGGCTTTGCGGCCTCGCCTTCATAATAAAAAGGCTGACCTGCAAAGCCCTGATAGTAGCTTAGTCAGTTATACTGACCGCCAAGATTACAGAATTTCGAGTAACTCAACTTCAAAGACTAGCGTGCTGAATGGCGGAATAGATGCGCCTGCACCACGTTCGCCATAAGCAAGCTCGGAAGGGATATAAAGTTCCCATTTAGAACCGACAGGCATCAGTGTTAATGCTTCAATCCAACCTTGAATAACGCCGCTAACAGGGAACTCTGCGGGTTGACCGCGCTGCACTGAGCTGTCAAATACAGTACCATCAATCAAGCGACCGGTATAATGTACGCGAACACGGTCTGTACGTGTAGGAATTGCGCCTTCGCCTTGGTTAATGACAGAAAATTGCAAACCAGACTCAGTGGTTGAGACACCTTCACGTTTTTGGTTTTCTTCAAGGAATGCACGGCCTTCTGCGGCCATCGCTTCTTGGCGAGCTACACGAACAGCATCTGCACGCTCATGGATTTCACGTAACGCTTTATGTAGCGCTTCGACGGGAACTGAAGGCATATTACCTTCTAATGCGTCAGTAAGACCCGCTAAGATAGCTGCCGGCTCTAGGCCTTCTAAGCCAGACTCTAATAGTTGTTGACCAACTTGCAGGCCAATACCGTAGCTTGCTTGAGCTTCTACTGAATCAAAATTTTGGTTTGCCATGAAAATACCTGTATGGTTTTTGATAAAAAACCAAGGATAACAGCCCCTCTCTTATGGGTAAACCTAAACAATGCCTATCAAGAATAAAAGCCTTTCGGACAGCCTGATCCCGCTCAGTGTTCTCTGAAAAATAACTTAGGGTAATCAAATTACTACAAATCAGTGCTAGTATTCTTGTTATCACAAGTTATTTTGCCTGTTGTTAGGGTTTCCTCAATCAAGGAGGAGTCATGTTTAAACTTTCAATATTTCATCGTATTGGTATTGCTGTTTTAACGATCATTATCATCGCGGCGTTTTTTATACCTGTCGATGACAAAAACAGCGATCAGCAAATAGCACAAAATCAGCCACAACCTATTGTAGTTCCACCACCCACAGCACCGGAAATTGTGACCCAAGCCCCTTCGGAGGAGCCAACCATCAGTAGTGGAACAGACGACACACAAACGCGTTTACCTAATGAGCCTGAAATTATTCAAGAGCCTCCCGTTGAAACCGTTCCACCTACCACTGTCGAGCAACCTAAGCAACCGGTCACACCATCAGAGCCAAAACAGACCACACCAACAGAGCAAGAGAAGCGTCCAGCTACGCGTCCTTCCACTAATAATTGGCAAAATTATCAAGTCCAAAAAGGAAAAACACTGGCTCAGTTATTTCGTGATAATCATCTGCAAGCCAACGATGCATTTATCATGGCACGCGTTGAAGGCCCAGAAAAACCATTGAGTAACTTGCGCCAAGGGCAGAAAATTCGTTTGAAAGCGAATGCCAAAGGTGAAGTACAGCTTTTAGAAGTGACAACTGCGGAAGGTAAAACGGTTAGTTTTGCCCGTTTAAGTGATGGTAGTTACTACCGTACACCTTAGTTATTCGTTAAAACATTAACGCTCCACTATCAGGCAATAGCTGGGGCATTAATGTTTATACAAAAAATCCCATTTCGCTTTATGCCACATACTGTCAATCAACCTTACGCGGTAAATTTGCTATTACGCAATCGCATTTAGCTCGATTGCTCCGACTCTAACTCACACTTGAGAAAATTAGGCTATTGCCATTTTCTATCAAAGTCGCAAATCAGTGGTATCACTGTACTTGATATAGGATGGAGTGGTGTGAATAAGGTTATTTCGTGGAAAGCAGCAGGATAGGTAAAACGCTCACGACTTTTAAGTAAAAATAACGGTTTTTAGGCAATAAAAAAACACCGGACAAGCCGGTGTTTTTTTGTACCATCGAATAAGTCCGATAGTACTACCATCATTTTTGATTACTCAGCAACGATGATAACGTTCAGCTCAGCAAAAACATCGCTGTGTAACTGGAAGTGAACTTCGTGGTCACCAGTAGTACGCAGAACGCCGTTTGGTAGGCGAACTTCGCTTTTCGCGATTGCAACGCCTGCTGCAGTGACTGCATCAGCGATATCACGAGTACCGATAGAACCAAACAGTTTACCTTCGTCACCTGCTTTAGAAGCAATAGTCACAGAGCCCAGTGCATTAACAGCTTCTGCACGAGCTTGAGCTGCTGCCAGAACTTCAGCCAATTTAGCTTCTAGTTCAGCACGGCGAGCTTCGAAGAATTCGATGTTTTTCTTAGTTGCAGGAACAGCTTTGCCCTGTGGAACTAAGTAGTTACGAGCATAGCCCGATTTAACGTTAACCTGATCACCCAGGCTACCTAGGTTAGCTACTTTATCAAGCAGAATAACTTGCATTACCTTATCCTCTTAAAGTCGTTAATGGACTGTACCAATTACTGATGACGATCAGTATATGGCAACAGAGACAGGTAGCGAGCGCGCTTGATAGCACGAGCGAGCTGACGCTGATATTTTGCACGAGTACCGGTGATACGGCTTGGTACAATTTTACCACTTTCAGTGATATAGTTTTTCAGCGTTGCGATATCTTTATAGTCGATCTCTTGAACGCCTTCCGCTGTGAAACGGCAGAACTTGCGACGACGGAAATAACGTGCCATATGGCTAGTCTCCAGAATCTATCAAATCAATCTGCTCGGCATGAAGAACCAGTTTACTCAGTCCATTGCGCCCTTGATGGGTACTAATAAAACCTGTCACTGTAATTCGACTGCCGACCGTTATACTGTGAGTATGGGCTTGTAAGGCTTGTCCGCTAACAATGATGGGCATTCTGCACCATGCTTGCCGAGTCAATCCCGCTTCCTGTTGTTGTGAACGATGTTCTAAAACAAACTGGCAGTGAGGAATACCCGACGGACTCACTTTTCGAATTAATGCTTTACAGACCGTGCCTGTGAGCACCAAACGATTAGTGAACACCTGCGCAATTACTCTTCAGAATCCCCAGCTTCTTCAGCTTCTTCATCCTGATATTCATCAGCCAGGTCACGGCTACGACGTTCGTCTTTAGCTTTAACCATTGGAGAAGCTTCTGTCACCGCGTGTTTAACGCGCATAACCATGCTGCGGATAACGGCATCGTTGAAGCGGAAGTTAGTTTCCAGCTCATCAATCGCTTCCTGTGGAGCTTCTACGTTCATCAGAACATAGTGAGCTTTGTGCAGTTTATTGATTGGGTAAGCCAGTTGACGACGGCCCCAGTCTTCCAGACGGTGGATCTGACCTTGTGCGTTAGTGATTGTCGCACTGTAACGCTCGATCATGCCCGGAACCTGTTCGCTTTGGTCAGGATGGACCATAAAAACGATTTCGTAATGACGCATTAGTAGTTGCTCCTTACGGATTATTCAGCCTCCTGTCAGGGTTAACCGCGGCCCGCGGAGGCAAGGAACTTGTTGAGTGCGGCTAAAAAATTGACGCGTAACTATACCCATCCCTGAGAAAAAACTCAAGGGATGGAGACAAATATCAGAGAATATTTATTCTACGGCTGACTTCTCGGCACGTTGACGAACCGCTTCAAACAAACAAATCCCTGTTGCAACAGAGACATTCAGTGACGAAACCGTACCCGCCATAGGAATGCTGATCAACTCATCACAATGTTCACGAGTCAAACGGCGCATACCTTCACCTTCCGCTCCCATCACCAATGCCATTGGCCCTGTGAGCTTACTTTGATAAAGCGTATGATCGGCTTCACCAGCAGTACCAACAATCCACACATTGTACTCTTTTAACAGACGCAATGTTCTGGCTAAGTTTGTCACACGGAATAGCGGAACACTTTCAGCCGCACCGCATGCCACTTTTTTTGCTGTCGCATTTAACTGTGCAGACTTATCTTTTGGCACAATCACCGCATGAACACCAGCGGCATCAGCACTACGCAAGCATGCCCCTAAGTTATGAGGATCAGTAACACCATCTAAAACTAATAAAAAAGGCGTGTCTGTACTTTCAAGAAAATCAGGTAAATCACCCTCTTGGTACTGTTTACCCGGCAACACTTTCGCAATGATCCCTTGATGAACCGCGCCTTCTGTTTGTGCATCCATCCATTGACGATTCGCCACTTGTACAACAATACCCAGTGACTCGATTTCCTGGATAATCGGCATTAGACGGCGATCTTCACGCCCTTTTAAAATATAGACTTCTTTGAACCGTGATGCGTCACGATCAAGCAAGGCTTTCACCGCATGAATGCCGTAAATAATTTCGCTCATAAATATCTTTTTTGTTGATAGAATTCAAGGTGGCATTACGCCACCTTATTTGATTCAGCAGGGTCAATTACCCTTCTTGCTTCTGGGCTTTTTTCGCTGCACGTTTTGCTTTTAATTTTGCACTGATTTTCTTCGTTTTGTCAGAGGCTTTTTTACCTTTCGCCTTTGTCTCTGCCTTCTTACCCGCTTTTTTATCCGTTTTCTTGCCATTTTTGTCTGAGCGACGGAATGCTGAATCAGGCTCGAAGTTTTTATCTCGGCTTACATCGCGTTTACCACGCGCGGATTTAGTAGCATTTTTGACTTCTTTTTTCATTTTATCGCGGGCTGTTTTACCCGGATTTTTAGCTTTACGTGTCGTTGAAATCAACGCGAAATCAATCGTACGCTCATCCATATGCACGGCTTCAACACGAATTTCAACTTCATCACCAAGTCGATATGTGGTTCCCGATGATTCACCAATCAAACGTTGACCCACAGCATCATAGCGATAGTAATCGTTATCCAGCGTCGAAACATGCACTAAGCCATCAATGAACAAATCATTAAGGCGTACAAAGAAGCCAAAGCCTGTCACACTGGTAATCAACCCAGTAAACACTTGACCAACTTGGTCTTGCATAAAGTCACATTTTAACCAATCCGCCACATCGCGAGTCGCCTCATCGGCACGGCGCTCAGTCATTGAGCAATGTTCACCTAACTGCAACATACTATCCATATCGTAGTGCCAGCCACCTGTTGGCGTCCAACGATGATCGGTATGCCCCTGCTCTTTAGCCAGTAAGTACTTGATACCTCTATGCAACGTTAGATCAGGATAACGACGAATTGGCGATGTAAAGTGAGCGTAGGATTTTAAAGCAAGCCCAAAGTGACCTCGGTTTTCTGGATCATAAATGGCTTGCTTCATTGACCGCAAGATCATGGTTTGCAGCAACTCATGGTCAGGACGGTCAGCCACTTCATTCATGACCTGTGCATAATCTTTCGGCTCCGGTTTCATTCCCCCCGGCAAGGTTAACCCTAACTCACTAAATACAGAACGTAAATTCATCACGCTCTCTTCTTTCGGGCGATCATGCACACGATACAATGCAGGCTCTTCATGTTTTTCAACAAAACGAGCCGCCGCAATGTTGGCTAAGATCATACACTCTTCAATCAGTTTATGAGCATCATTACGCTCTACAGGCTCAATACGCTCAATACGACGTTCAGCATTAAAGATAAACTTCGCTTCTTCAGATTCAAAAGAGATGGCCCCGCGGTCAATACGTGCATTATCTAACGTTTTATACAGAGCATGAAGCTGTTCAATATGAGGCACTAATGCTTTGTAGTGTTCGCGTAACTCTTCATCACCTTGCAAGATTTTCCATACTTTAGTGTAGGTTAATCTTGCGTGAGAGTTCATCACCGCTTCATAGAATTTATATGATGATAAGCGACCAGATGCCGACACGGTCATTTCGCATACCATACACAAGCGATCGACACCTGGATTCAGTGAACACAGGCCGTTCGATAACACTTCCGGTAACATCGGAACAACTTGTGATGGGAAATAGACCGAGTTACCGCGGCTACGCGCCTCATCATCAAGGGCGGTTTGTTGACGAACATAATAGCTAACATCAGCTATCGCAACCCACAAGCGCCAGCCACCGCCTTTTTTCGGCGCACAGTGTACTGCATCATCAAAGTCACGAGCATCTTCACCATCGATAGTCACGAGTGGCAAATCACGTAAATCGACGCGGCCTTTTTTAGCAGACTCTGGTACTTGTTCATTTAAGTCAGCGACCTGCTTTTCCACTTGAGGGGGCCATGTATGTGGGATTTCATGGGTACGCAAGGCAATTTCGACTGCCATTCCCGTTCCCATACTTTCCCCTAATACTTCAATAATATGACCTACCGCCTGAGAGCGACGCTGTGGTCTCGTGATTAATTCAACCACCACCACGTTCCCCATTCGCGCACCATTAATTTGGTCTTTAGGGATCAAAATATCGAAGCTTAAGCGGCTATCATCAGGCACAACAAACCCCATACCTGACTCAATAAAATAGCGACCAACAATTTGGTTATTACGAGGCTCAAGGACACGGACCACACGTACTTCTGTACGCCCTTTACGGTCCTGACCATAAGCTTGTGCTAAAATAACATCACCGTGCAATGCACGTTTCATTTCGTCTTGTGACAAATAGTAATCTTCTTTTTTACCTTCAACTCGCAAGAAGCCATAACCATCACGGTGACCTATTACTTTTCCTTTGAGGAGGTCTAAACGCTCAGGTAGTGCGTAACATTGGCGGCGGGTAAACACCAATTGCCCATCACGCTCCATTGCACGCAGGCGACGGCGTAATGCTTCTAACTCTTCTTCAGAAGAGAGGTTTAATAATTGTGCAATTTCTTCACGTTTTGCTGGAGCCGAGCGCTTAGTGAGGAGTTCGAGAATGAATTCTCTGCTAGGAATTGGGGAGTCGTATTTTTCTGCTTCTCTTTCCTGAAAAGGATCGCGTGACATCGTTACCTCCGTTGTCATCAGAATTTGTAATTACCGCATCATTTAATCAAGCAGTAATTGATAAAGCGGGCTGTTGTCTTTCACCATATCAGCCAGCGTATGTTTATCGAGTTCTTTTAAAAATTGTTGTATTGCCTGATGAAGCACACCCTTCAAACGGCAGGCTGGCGTAATATGACAAAATTCACCACTACAGTTCACCAGTGTCAGAGGTTCCAGAGCTCTTACTACATCCCCAACACGGATCGTTTCCGCGGGTTGGCCTAGGGTGATCCCGCCATTTTTACCTCGCGTTGCTTTAACATAACCAAGATGACTGAGCTGATTAATAATCTTAACCATATGATTGCGGGAGACTCCATAAACTTCAGTAACTTCTGTGATACTGGTCATTTTCCCTTCAGGAAGGGATGCCAAGTAAATCAGAGCACGTAACCCATAATCTGTAAAACTCGTTAGTTGCACAATCACCTCAAAATTTCGGCTTTGCCAATGGTTATCTGACCTTACCGACTTATTAATTTCAAATTGTAGCGACATCACACCCCGTTACTGTTTTATACCCAATAACTACGACGAATAACGCTTTAATTTGCAACCATAAGCGACCTTTTCATTCTAGTTTAGCTTACCACAAAGAGGTAATATCCCCTCAATAACAATACATATCTATGATTATTTGCCATTATGCGGTGTTTTATTGACATAATTTGACTAATAATATGTCAATAGCGAGTAATGCCATAACGCTAATCATACCTATAATAACATAGATTGCTAAGGCCACTCGTGGATTTGCACTATCTAAAAGGATATTAGAGTGAACCGAAAACCTATATATCACTTTTATCATCAATTCTTTTTAGTTTGCTCATTTTATAATAAGCCATCAGCACATTGAGGATATGATGTAGGATACTATGGAACAACTTGCTGAAATTTATAATGTTATCTCGAACAACACCCTATTAATGACCTCGCTTTTAGTCGTGATCCTGCTGCTCACTTGGTTTGTGGGAAAAGTGATTTTTTTGCGGTTTGCCCGACGGTTGCTACCGTTACTGACTAACTTAACCGATGATGACTTGATTGATGGTGTTGCGAAGAAAATAGCCTCGATTGTCGCTGTAACCTTGGTACTTTACCTTAATCAGTTGCTGCCCTCATTCTCCGATGAAGTCAATATAACCTTCAAAACCATTTGTTGGTCGCTCATTGTGATCAATGGTGCAGGGCTAGTCAATGATGGCCTTGATGTCTTTATTTTACGGCAAACGACCCGAACTTTGCATCGAAATAACTCCATCAAAGGGTATATTGAAATCGCCAAAATTATTGTTTGGATTATTTCATTTATCCTTATTATCGCATTAATGACGGACCAGTCACCTGTCATTATTATTTCCAGTTTTGGTGCAATCGCAGCGGTATTAATGTTTGTATTCCAACATACCTTACTGTCGTTTGTAGCAAATATTTTAGTTTCTAATGGGAAAGTCTTAAAACTTTATGATTGGATAGAGCTACCAAGTAGTAATATTAGCGGTGAAGTCATCGATATCGCACTGCACACCATCACCATTCGTAATTGGGATAACACGATTTCACGTATTCCGACTAAAGATTTTCTCACGGAGAAATACACAAACTGGCAACCCATGTTCTCTTCGGGTGGCCGTAGGATTAAGCGTAGTTTTTATATCGACCAATCATCAATTGAATTTGCAACCGAAGCGTTATTGAATGAATTAAAGAATACGGCACCACTGCGTAAAAGCCTAGAAACGATGCTCGAAGAGAAAGGCGAACTCGGTAATATCAATGAATGGATGATTGACAATGGCGTGACCAATCTCCAACTGTTTAGAAAATATATTTTGAATTGGATAAAAATGCGTGGAGATGTCAGAGCTGATATGTATTTAGTGATCAGAACCATGCCACCAACACCTAATGGTCTTCCTGTCGAAATATACTGTTTTACTCGTTCCACAACTTGGGTGGATTATGAAGAAGTGCAGTCGGAAATATTCGAGTACGTCAACGCATCCGCTAAATATTTCAAATTACGGATCTATCAACACCCATCCGGTAGCGATTTAGCCCATTTAAAACGTGATTAATTGATAAAAAAAACACCGAAATATTCGGTGTTTTTTCTCTAAACCTAAAGATTAGGCTCGATATTATTCAGCGTCAAACGGGTCGCGTAAGATCATCGTTTCAGAACGATCAGGACCTGTTGAGATGATATCAACCGGAACACCAGTCAACTCTTCAACACGCTTGATATAGTCTAACGCAGCTTGTGGTAACAGCGCTCTGTCTTTCACACCGAACGTTGTTTCGCTCCAGCCTGGTAATACTTCATAGACAGGCTCTAAACCTTCCCACTCATCAGCAGCTAATGGTGTTGTTTCAAGAACAGTACCATCTGGACGACGATAGCCTACACAAATTTTTACTTCTTTCAGGCCATCTAAAACGTCTAGTTTCGTCATACAGAAGCCAGACAGTGAGTTGATCTGAACAGCACGGTTAATCGCCACGATATCTAACCAACCCGTGCGGCGCTTACGACCTGTTGTTGCACCGAACTCTTGGCCTTTTTCACGTAGGAAATCACCCGTTTCGTCAAATAACTCAGTTGGGAATGGACCAGCCCCTACACGAGTAGAGTAAGCTTTAATGATACCCAAAACATAGCTTACATAACGTGGGCCTAAGCCTGAACCTGTCGCAACACCACCCGCGGTTGTGTTGGAAGAGGTCACGTACGGATAAGTACCGTGGTCAATATCCAATAAAGTGCCTTGTGCACCTTCGAACATGACTAATTCATTCTTCTGATGTGCTTTATAGAGCAGATCAGAAACATCAACTACCATGCCAGTCAGAATATCAGCGACTGCCATGATATCATCAAGGGTTTTCTGATAATCAACAGCGGGTTCTTTATAGTAATTCACCAACTGGAAGTTGTGGTATTCAACAATTTCTTTTAGTTTTTCAGCAAAGGTTGCTTTGTCAAACAGATCGCCAACGCGCAGGCCACGGCGAGCAACTTTGTCTTCATAAGCAGGACCAATACCACGACCCGTAGTACCAATCGCTTTCGCGCCACGCGCTTTTTCGCGCGCATTGTCTAATGCGATATGATAAGGCAGGATCAGTGGGCATGCTTCAGAAATACGTAAGCGTTCGCGAACAGGAACACCGCGATCTTCTAATTGCTTCATCTCTTTCATCAATGCGTCAGGCGCGAGTACGACACCATTAGCAATAATGCTGATGACATTTTCACGAAGAATACCGGATGGAATTAAGTGGAGAACGGTTTTTTCACCGTTTACAACAAGAGTATGGCCAGCATTATGGCCGCCCTGATAGCGAACTACATATTTAGCACGCTCTGTCAGCAAGTCGACGATCTTGCCCTTTCCTTCGTCACCCCATTGGGTGCCCAGTACGACAACGTTCTTACCCATTTCAAAATACACTCGGTTGCTTAAAAATGAATTCTACCATCTAAAATAATCTGTTCCAGTGATTTTTTGCACAGCAAAAAATTTTTTTCTGGAAAGCAAGAAAAAATGGCCTTTTTTATTTCTGTCATCAATCCAACTGATAGCGACCAGATTAGACAGCATTAGTTTTCCCTGAAAAATCTAATACTTAAAGAGACAGACGTAAAAAAAGCCCGCGAAGCGGGCTTTTCTTTATTAGCTTAACAGTTATTTTAATCCGTTGCACGCAACTTGGTTGGTGCTTTCATAAAGCGGAAGAAGTCTGTGTCTGGGCTTAATACCATCACGTCCTCACCGCTATTAAAGCTGTGCTCATAGGCACGTAAGCTACGGATAAAGGCATAAAACTCTGGGTCTTGGTTGAATGCGTCAGCAAACAGTTTTGTTGCCATCGCATCCCCTTCACCGCGTAGAGTCAATGCTGTACGTTCAGCTTCTGCTAACGTTTCAGTCACAGTTTTATCAGCCACCGCTCGGATCTTCGTGGCTTCTTCTTGGCCTTGTGAACGATGCTGACGTGCAACCGCTTCACGCTCTGCACGCATACGCGCATAGATAGCCTCAGAAACTTCGTTCGGTAACTCAATACGTTTGATACGAACGTCAACAACTTCAATCCCTAAAGCAGCCATACTGTTTGCGTTAGCGACTAACGGCGTTAAGTTAGTCTCTTCTTCAACGCGCGCTGCCGCAGAAGCAATCTCTGCATCGACTTCCTTAGTCGATTCATCAGATGCTGAACCTACGTTCAGAGCTTCGCGTACATCAACAGTCAAACGACCACGTGAGTCTGTAATAATATCTTTAACACTCAGACGACCAAACTCAGAGCGCAAACGGTCACTAAACTTACGTTTTAAGAATGTTTCAGCTTGATCTGAGCTACCACCACCCGTTGCCACATAATAACGGCTAAAGTCAGTAATGCGCCATTTCAGGTAGGAGTCTACCATCAAGTCTTTGTTTTCACTTGTCAAATAGCGGTCAGCTTGGATTTCCAATGTCTGAATACGCGCATCAAGCATTTTCACCGTTTCGATGAAAGGCACTTTAAAATGCAAACCTGGCTCATAAATGATAGGTTTATTGTCAGCGTCACGCACAACCTTACCAAAACGCAGCACAATACCGCGATCGGCTTGAGGGACAATAAAAATGGATGCGTAAGCGACTGCCAAAATAGCAATAATAATAACAATTAGCGAATTACGCATGATTATTGTCTCCCTACTCGAACAGTATCACCGCGCACATTACTGCTTTGCTGTGCAGGCTGAGTACCCGAAGATGATGAATTGTTAGTCGTATTTGGATTCATCACTTTTGGTTCTAAGCCCGTTTTTGGTGCTGCTGTATTGTTGTTATTACCACGCATTAATTGCTCTAATGGCAGTACTAACATGCTGTTACTCTTATCATTAGCGATAACTTTACGTGTATTACTTAAAACACGCTCCATGGTATCAATGTAGAGTCGTTCACGGGTAATTTCAGGTGCTGCACGATATTCAGGCAACATTTTTGCAAAACTTGCAACCTCACCCTCTGCTTTAAAGACCACACTCGCCTTATAAGCTTCAGCTTCTTCGATCAGTTTTTGCGCATTACCTTTTGCCATTGGTAGCACTTCGTTCCGATAAGCATGTGCTTCACGAATCGTTTTTTGCTCTTCTTCCCGTGCTGCAATTACGTCATCAAAGGCAGCCTTAACATCTTCAGGCGGACGAGCAGCTTGGAAGTTAACATCGAGTACCGTAATCCCCATTTTGTATGGCTCTATCGTCGCTTCCAGATCCCTTTGTGTTACATCACGAATAAATGCTCGATTCGTTGTAAGCACTTGTTCCATCGCTGACTGACCGATTACGCCACGGACTGCACTATCAAGTGCCTGACGTAAGCTGTTATCAGGGTTAGTGACGCTGAATAGATATTCTTTAGGATTAGTCACACGATACTGCACGTTCATCTCAACGCGGATCACGTTTTCGTCTGAGGTTAACATCATACCATTCGTCGCTTGTTCACGAACGGTTTCAACGTTAACTGGAATCACTTTATCAATAAAAGTTGGTTTCCAGTTCAAACCAGGTCCGACAATACCACTGTATTCACCAAAGCGTAGTATCACACCTCGGTCACTTTCCTTGATGGTATAAAAACCTGAACCCGCCCATACAACGACGACTGCCGCGAGAGCCAATACACCAAAGCGACCGCTGATTTGGAATGGCTGTTTATTATCACCATCACCACCACCGCTGCCGCCTTTTTTACCGCCAAGCTTGTTGCTCAGCTTACGAAAGAGATCGTCGAGATCAGAAGCCCCACGTTTTCGACCACCTTTATTCCCGCCAGAGTTGCCGCCTTTATTGCCGCTTCCCCACGGATCGCGGTCTTGTCCGTCATTACCGGGCTGATTCCACGCCATGTTTTAGCTCCATATCTTTATGATTGATTTTTCGGGTTAAGAGCAACAAATAACTCTTAATATCAATTCCATTTCCTAGCGATATGTTAAATCACATAGCTAGGCAATTGTTGTTCCTGTTTGCACAAACGCTGCCAATCAACCATCGGCATACGCACCTCAAGGCCAATTGAACCATCTTCTTCCTGCCACTCGCGTTCAATGGCTTGGAGTTGATAAAAACGGCTACGTAAGCGGCCTTCACTCGGTGGCAAACGCATTTCAACGTGTGCGATTTCACCTGAAAGGCGTTCCGTCAATGCTTGTAGCAACAAGGGGATACCGTCACCCGTTTGTGCTGATACCCAGACACGAACAGGCTTGTTATCCTCATCTCTGTCGATACGCGGGATGAAGTCTTCCAGCATATCCACTTTGTTCATGACTAAAAGTGTTGGGATCTCATCTGCTTCAATTTCTTCCAATACACTTTCGACCGCGTGAATATTTTCATCCAAACGGCTATCTGCTGCATCAATAACATGGAGCAATAACGTTGCTTCACGCGTTTCCTGCAGTGTTGCTTTAAAGGCAGCAACCAAATCATGTGGCAAGTGACGAATAAAACCAACAGTATCCGCAAGTACTACTGGCCCAACATCTTCCACGTTAATACGTCTTAATGTTGGATCAAGTGTTGCAAATAGTTGGTCAGCAGCGTAAACATCGGAAGCCGTCATCCGGTTAAATAAACTTGATTTACCGGCGTTGGTATAACCCACCAGCGAAATTGTCGGAATATCCGCTTTATTTCGTGCTTGGCGCCCTTGCTCACGTTGTTTTTCTACTCGGCTGAGACGGGATAAAATTTGGCTAATTTTGCCCCTTAATAACCGACGGTCTGTCTCTAACTGAGTTTCACCAGGACCACGTAAACCAATCCCACCTTTTTGCCGCTCAAGGTGCGTCCATCCTCTTACCAAACGGGTCGATAAATGGCGTAACTGCGCTAATTCAACTTGAAGTTTACCTTCATGTGTCCGCGCCCTTTGAGCGAAAATATCTAAAATCACCCCTGTACGGTCAACGACCTTACATTGGCATAACCTTTCGAGATTACGTTCCTGTGCTGGACTCAGCGTATGGTTAAATAGCACCACATCTGCGCCACTTTCCTTCACAGCTTCAGCGATTTCTTCCGCTTTCCCTTCTCCAACATAATATTTAGGATGGGGAGACTTACGACTGCCTGTTACTATCTGTACAGGTTTCACACCCGCCGATGTCACGAGTGACTCAAATTCTGCCAGATTTTCAGTGTCCTTTTCTTGGGAGAAAAAGACATGCACCAATACAGCCAGTTCACCGCCTTCATACCTATCAAACAAGGGCTATAACCTCTTAGGCTTAATCACTAGAAATACAAAGGAAAAACACAGGTAAAGTCTCCCTACCCATGTTTTCCTTGAATTTTAACGCACAACTGGTATTACTCAGCAGCTTCGCCATCCTGTTGAGTTGAAGCACCAGAGTTGTAGTTACCATTACCCGCACCGCCAGTAGCACTGCCACTATGGTGAGAAACAGGGCGAGCAGGGACAACGGTAGAGATAGCATGCTTATAAACCATCTGACTAACCGTGTTTTTTAGTAAAATGACAAACTGGTCAAAAGATTCAATCTGACCCTGCAATTTGATGCCGTTAACCAAATAAATTGAGACCGGAACCCTTTCACGACGTAATGCGTTCAGGAACGGATCTTGCAAAGATTGCCCCTTAGCCATTCTATGTTTTCCTTATTTTGTTGTTTTTAAATGAGAACCTTTCGATTCCAAAAATTAACTACTCAAAAATTGCGCTTAGCGTTCTAATTGTACACAAACCATAGCTCTATGCACATACAACCTGCATAACAGCCTTAAGCGCTTGCTGTGGTTGTTCACTATCTAACCAATGAACATTTTCCCAGCTTCTCAACCAGGTAATTTGACGTTTTGCCAATTGGCGTGTTGCACAAATTCCCCGATAAACCATTTCATCATAATCTGTTTCGCCTTCTAGGTACGACCACATTTGCCGATACCCCACACAACGAATAGAGGGTAAATCAACATGGAGGTCACCCCGTTCATAAAGAGCACGAACTTCCTCTTCAAAACCGGCGTCTAACATCTGATGAAAACGTTGTTCAATGCGCTGATGTAAAATTTTACGATCTTGGGGCGCAATAGCAAATTGAAACACATTATAAGGTAATTCTTCACCTGCTGTTTGTGTCATTTCAGTCAAAGTTTGCCCTGAAATGAGATATACCTCTAAAGCTCGGGATAATCTTTGTGGATCATTAGGATGAATCCTCGCTGCCGCAACCGGATCGACCTCCGCTAAACGACGATGGATTTCACCCCACCCTTGCTGCTGTGCAATTTTTTCAATCTCAGCACGAGTAGCGGGATCTGCAGAAGGCAAAGGCGAAAGCCCCTCTAGTAATGCCTTAAAATAAAGCATTGTGCCCCCCACAAGTAATGGAATTTTACCTTGAGAAGTTATTTCCTCCATTACATTTAATGCGTCTCGCCGGAAATCAGCAGCGGAGTATGGTAAAGAGGGATCGAGTATATCGATCAGACGATGAGGCGCTTGACTAAGCTCCTCTGCATTTGGCTTCGCTGTGCCGATGTCCATACCACGGTAGATCAACGCCGAATCGACACTGATTATCTCAACAGGCAAGTGTTGGCGTAGAGCAATAGCTAACGCTGTCTTGCCTGAGGCCGTTGGCCCCATCAGGAATATTGCATTCGGTTTTTTCTGAGTTACAAGTTCACTCATTTGTTAGTGTAGCTACCACGGATTGTAAATTAATTAATTGTAATAATGTTGGTGACGGCTTTTTAACATACTGCGGGCAAAGCCGCTCAACATCAGCGAGTAACTGAACTGCTTGTGCTAAGCTCCAGCTTTCTTGTGTTTTTTCTTGTGAAACTGTTTTTGCAAGCCATTGAGCAATATCTTGACGAGATGCCTGCTCTTTTGTCGACAAAAAATTCAGTAAACCCGAAAAAAGCTGAGATAAATTTTGCGTTCTTAACGGTAACGATACCGCATGAATAGTTACTTTTCCATGAGATATCGTGGCTTCAATACCAAATAATGTCAATTGTTCCTTGTTACGCTGAAAAACCGCAATTTCATCAGAATTAAGTGATAATTTTAGCGGGATCAACAACGGTTGAGGTTTTAACGCTTCGCCATCAGGTGATAACTGAGCCAACTTCAGTAAATAATTTGCTTCTGATAAGGATAACAGGATTAGCCCTAATGAAGACTCAATTAATGCAAAGTTTTTTGCGTAAATTGTCAATACTTTGCCAAATGTGAAGTTATTGGTATTTTCTTCCACTGATTGCGAAGAAACTGCTGGAACATCTAATGGTTGCCGACTAGGAAATAGTGGCTTTTTATCTTCTTCAGCAACAGGAACAGACATCAATGCTTGGTACAGTTGCCCCGCTTTTCGGTCATAATGCGTATTAGAAGGCGTAAACGCGCTTTTTTCTCGACTAAAATGATTTGTTGATGTCGGCGATGTAGCCGCTACGGAAGGGGCTGAATGCGAACGACTACTGCCCGTGCTGTCATGTTGCTGTTGCGCCGTACGACTCGTCTCATTTTCATCGTTTTCATTGAGCGTGGATGATGACGAAAAGTAGTTGTCTCCCGCGGATGAACGATTAGTTAATTCATGGGTAACAGGTTCAATACCGGGCAACTCATCTGGCTCATGCGCATTTAATAAGGCCGTTCTCACACCTTGATAGATAAAATCATGCACTAGCCGAGCTTGGTGAAAACGCACTTCATGCTTAGCAGGATGGACGTTAACATCCACTTGTTGGGGGTCAATGGTCAAATAAAGGACATAGGCTGGCTGTTGATTATCATCAAGATGCCCTTCATACGCTTGGCGGATCGCATGGTTAATTAACCTATCGCGCATCATTCGACCATTTACATAACAGTACTGAATATCACTCACTGGCGTCGAAGACGGTGAAACCACCCAGCCTTTAATGCCAAGGTCACCATGCTCCCAAGATATCGCTAGCGCCCCCTGCATAAAACCTGTACCACAGATGTTTGCCAGCCGCCGCTCTTGTTGAGCTTCCCCTTTTGCAGCGCGGTACTGTTTCACCAGCTTCCCATTATGGTTCAAATTGATTGTCACATCAGGGCGAGAAAGCGCGATACGCCGGACGACCTCATCAATATGGCCAAACTCGGTTTTTTCGGTACGCATAAATTTGCGACGCGCTGGCGTATTGTAGAATAGATCAAGCACTTCTACGGTGGTGCCATTTGGGTGAGCGGCGGGTTTGACGGTCACCGCCATATCTCGCCCTTCCGCATAAGCTTGCCACGCCTCTGATTGCTCAGCCGGTTTTGATGTGAGCGTCAAACGAGAGACGGAGCTAATACTCGCCAGTGCTTCACCACGGAACCCCATACTCATGATGGCTTCTAGGTCATCTAACGTGGCAATTTTGCTGGTCGCATGGCGCGCTAACGCTAAGACCAGTTCATCTTTGCTGATCCCACTACCATTATCGCGAATACGGATCAGCTTCTCTCCTCCACGTTCAATATCGATGTCGATGCGTGTTGCACCTGCATCGAGACTGTTTTCAACCAACTCTTTAACCACTGAGGCAGGGCGTTCGACAACCTCGCCGGCAGCGATTTGGTTAGCAAGTTGGGGAGAGAGGATCTGTATTGCCATCACCATCCCCCTTAATTAGGTGCCGCTTGCAACGGATTTGCAAGGAAGTATTGCCGCAAACCTTGGTGGATAGCTTCGGCGACCTTCTCTTGATAGTCATTGGATTTAAGCAACTGCTCTTCAGCGCTATTACTAATAAACCCTGTTTCTACCAGAATTGAAGGAATATCAGGCGAACGCAAAACCCCAAGGCTGGCATGCTCTGGGCTACGTTTATGAATATTACCCACTTTTCTTAATTGATGGAGTACTTGTACCGCCACATCATAGCCAACCCGCTGTGAATGACCGAATTGTAAATCGAGTACCGCTTGGCTCAAGTAAGGGTCCGCACCACTTAATGCATCGCCTGCTCCACCTAATAGCTCGGATTGTTTTTCTCGTTGTTCCAACCAGTTACCTAATTCACTATTTGCACGTCGATTTGACAATACCCAAACAGAAGCGCCTCGCGCACTACTATTTGGTGCAGAGTCAGCGTGAATAGAAACTAACATGTTAGCCCCTTTCTTACGTGCAACATCTGAACGCCCACTGACAGAAATAAAATAATCACCATCACGGGTCATCGCTGGCTTGAACATAGGGTCAGCCTCAAGTTTTGCATACAGTTTACGTGCAACACTTAACGTAACATCTTTTTCTCGATAGCCGTTTTTACCAATCGCTCCGGGGTCTTTGCCACCATGCCCAGCATCAATAGCAATCACGACCTGTTTTGCCCCCTTGGGCATTGTTTTATTGGTTTTAACTGGTGCAGGTGCAACAGCTGGTCGCTGTGCCTGCGAATTCATTTTTAACGGTTTATCTTGCACCGCATTATTAGGCACTTGCATCGGTTGAGTCGTATTATTGAAAGACGTTGGTGCACGACTTTGCCCCGAGGAAAGCGTAAATACCACTTGATACTGCCCAGCGACTTGTTTCAGCGACGTTTGTACTTTTGCCGCTTTTGACAGTTCCAATACGATACGTTTGTGTCGGCTATCCGGTGGCTGGCTGGTACGAACCACTTTAACCAAATCACCAGCAGGCACTCTCATTGGTAGGCCGATAATTTCGCCATTTTGCTTAACATCAATAACTAGCCGCTCTGGCGAATGCAGGGGAAAATATTTGTAATCAGGCTTACCATCCATGAAGGATAGTGTCACCTGTGCATTTGATGGGCTATTATCAACCTGTATGTTCGATAAGGTCGCCGCCTGTACAGGTCGTGCAACTAACCATAATGCAACAATCATCAACAGCAATAAGAAGGAGAAAAAACTTCTTTTTGTTATTTTTCTCGGCAATGCATTCGTCATGAGCAATATATCCCTTAGAGTGCTTGTAATTCTTCTAACAACGACTCCCCATTTGCAGAAAAAGCAATAAAGTGAGCCTGACGCCCTTCATCCTGATAAGTCAAATGGAGTTCAAGATCCGCTTCTGGCAGAAAACCTTTGCCTTGTTGAGGCCATTCCACTAAACAGATCGACTCAGGGGAAAAATAGTCTCGGATCCCCATAAATTCCAATTCTTCTGGATCAGCTAAACGATAAAGATCAAAATGAAAAACCTGCCCATCAGGAAGATCATAAGGCTCCACAAGCGTATACGTCGGGCTTTTTACGTGACCTTGGTGCCCGAGTGCCTGTAAGAAACCGCGACTAAATGTCGTTTTGCCAGCGCCCAAATCGCCATACAAGTTAATCACGACGCCTCGTTGACAGGCATTTGCGACAGCGCGCCCTAGCGCCACTGTTTGCTCTTCGTTGGCAAGTTGTAAAATACGTTCTTTCATGGAAAGTTCAATCAGCTATAGTAAGGAAAAATAGATCAATATAGATATAATGACTATATTAACCTAAGCCGATCCATTTTTCTTAAATAACATTACAGAAATATTTAGATAGTGGATATCAGATAAGCGACTAATCCTGTTACATCACACAACAAGGCATCAGTGATGATTTTGTGAAATCACGGGATCATGGTAAAGTGCCCCTGCAATTTCACTCAGCTTAGCATCAATATAAAATCTAATGGCAACACATCTCGATCTCAACCTTCTTGCACAAAATATCAAACAATGGGGGAGTGAAGTTGGCTTCCAGCAAGTCGGTATTTGTGACACTGACCTTTCCCTTGAAGAGCCAAAATTACAGGCATGGCTCGATAAGCAATACCACGGTGAGATGGCGTGGATGGCACGCCATGGGATGATGCGAGCAAGACCTCACGAATTACATCCCGGCACATTGCGCGTGATCAGCGTGCGTATGAACTACCTGCCTGCAAAAGCAGCTTTTGCCAGCACATTAAGTAACCCTGAATTAGGTTATATTAGCCGCTATGCACTAGGTAGAGATTACCATAAGCTATTAAAAAAGCGCTTGAAAATGCTCAGTGATCGCATCTTGGCATACTGCCGAGAACATATCTGCTCTGACGATCTCAATTTTCGCCCATTTGTCGACTCTGCCCCTATTTTAGAACGCCCTCTCGCCGTCAAGGCAGGCTTAGGCTGGACAGGCAAGCATTCGTTGATCCTTAATCGTGAAGCTGGATCGTGGTTTTTTCTCGGTGAACTTTTAGTTAATTTACCTCTTCCTATCGATCAACCTGTTGAAGAGCAGTGTGGTCGCTGTGTGGCCTGTATGACCACTTGCCCTACCGGCGCGATCGTTGAACCTTATGTCGTCGATGCTCGCCGCTGCATTTCTTATCTAACCATTGAGCTTGATGGCCCGATCCCGGAAGAGTTTCGCCCACTGATGGGGAATCGGATCTACGGCTGTGATGACTGCCAATTGATCTGCCCTTGGAACCGTTTTTCACAATTAACCGATGAAGAAGATTTTAGCCCAAGACGCGTATTACACACGCCCGAACTTCTTGAACTATTTAGCTGGGATGAAGAGACTTTCCTAAAAGTGACTGAAGGTTCAGCAATTCGCCGCATTGGTTACTTAAAATGGCTCAGAAATATCAGTGTCGCGTTAGGCAATGCCCCCTATCAGGACACGATTGTCAACGCATTGCACTCACGGTTAGGCATGGGGGAGATGTTGGATGAGCATATCCAATGGGCAATACAACAACAATTACAGCGCCGAGAAGAAAACCAAGTAACTATTCAAACTTCACAGCAGAAACGCCTTGTACGCGCCATATCTAAAGGTTTACCTAGGGATGCTTAAAAATAATACACCCCTATACTGCAAACGAATAAAAATCAACTCCGTGTGAATAAAATAAAAAATTGCTTAGCTGACAATAGGTAAAGAATTTGCAAGCTAGGTTAGCCACATTTTAAACAAAAATATTTACTATTAAATTCAGTAAGATATCTATCACCACGAAGCAATAGCTTTTTGGAACATGTGCGATTACCTATCATGCTATCCTGTGGATAACTCGGTGCATTAAAGTATTACAGACGCGTAAAAGCACCACAGCATTGATGATAGGTTGTGGATAACTTATTAATGATAGGAAATTAAATAAGTCCTCTTTTTTACTACTCTCAGCAAAATTAAAGCGCTTAAAACACAAGGTTGGTACAAAAAAGTCACTGAAACTGCAAAAATCGGATTTTTTGTTTATTATTACAACTGAAATTATAACAATTTGGATACTTATTGATCGCCCCTATTGGTCAGGGGGTGGCTATTCTATGGCGACAAGTTAATGAATGCAAGCAGAAAAAACCGCAAGATCTGAAAAAGATCCCAAAGAGTGTGATGATCATCACTCTCTGCCGATCATCACTAAAAGAAAAGCATTTGTTGATGAATAAACAGATTCGAACGCAATTCACCTAGTGCATCAAATAGGTGTCTTTTCTTAATGAAAGCAGTTGGATTTTTAACAATAAGAGGTAAGAGACTAAGGATTTTGGAGCGGGAAACGAGACTCGAACTCGCGACCCCGACCTTGGCAAGGTCGTGCTCTACCAACTGAGCTATTCCCGCATTTGGATAGGTAACTACAACTAAAACACTAAGAGAGATTGGAGCGGGAAACGAGACTCGAACTCGCGACCCCGACCTTGGCAAGGTCGTGCTCTACCAACTGAGCTATTCCCGCAAAATACTTTCTTTTTGCTTTACCGTACTCATGAAAATCTTCATCGGTACGGGGAGCGCATTATACGAGAAATTGCACGGCAGGCAAGCCCCTTGGCTCAATTTTTTCACTTTTTTATTTGTTTGCTGATAAATTGGGCATTGTGATGATTTTATCAGCGTTGCAAGTAAACTTCTGATTTCAATCAGTTAACATTTTTTACTTTTTTCTAAAAACGCATCGCCCAATGACGTCCATGCCATGAAAACCCGAATGCCTGTTACTTATACTTTTAACGCGCTGTAATAAGTTAACCGCTAAAAAAATTGGCCACCTTTTGGTCGCCAATCTCAGTTTTCTGCTTTGATTATTTGATAAAGGTCTCACGGTAATAAGCCAATTCTGCAATAGACTCGCGAATATCATCTAAAGCTTGGTGTGTGCCTTTTTTAGTGAAGCCCGCGAGAATTTCAGGTTTCCAGCGACGAGCTAACTCTTTTAGGGTGCTAACATCAAGGTAACGATAGTGGAAATAGCTTTCTAACTCAGGCATGTAGCGGAATAGAAAACGACGGTCTTGACCAACGCTATTCCCACAGATTGGTGATGCCCCTTTTGGTACCCACTGCTCTAGAAACTCAATCGTCGCTAATTCAGCTTCACGCTCACTGAAAGTACTGCTTTTAACGCGTTCAACCAAGCCGCTTGCTGTATGGGTATTCACATTCCATTCATCCATCAAATCCAATTGTGCTTGTGTTTGATGAACCGCAATGACAGGACCTTGTGCTAAAATATTAAGCTGACTGTCGGTAACGATAGTGGCAATTTCGATAATACGGTCACGCTCAGGATCGAGACCCGTCATTTCTAAATCGATCCAGATTAAATTATTCTCATTCTTTTGCATCATATACCCTAACTTGATCCAATGGAGTTCGTGTATGATAACGCGTTTGAGGTATCGACGCGATCCACTCAAGTTAGTAAACAAGAAAACTCAGCCAACAATATCAAGAGAGGTCAGGTGGCTAAGCAGAAACTGTCAAAAGGCCAACAGCGCCGAGTACAGGCAAATCATCAAAAAAGACTTAAAAAACAAAAAGTCACTGAGATTGATGACAGCCTATTAGGAGAAGCGCAAGAAGGGCTAGTGATCAGCCGATTTGGGCAACATGCTGACATCGAAGCAAGCGATGGCACATTACAGCGTTGTAACTTACGCCGAACTATTTCATCTCTCGTCACAGGAGATCGCGTAGTTTGGCGCCCTGCGTTGAATACACAAGCCGATATCAAAGTTAATGGCATTGTTGAAGCCGTTCACGAACGCCACTCCGTCCTAACACGCCCTGACTATTATGATGGGCTAAAGCCTATTGCTGCAAATATTGACCAAATTGTGGTCGTTTCCTCAATTTTACCCGAGCTATCTCTGAATATTATCGATCGCTATTTAGTGGCTTGCGAAACTTTAGGCATCCAACCCATTATTGTCCTAAACAAAATTGACCTATTAGACCAAGAAAACCGTGAATGGGTCAGCGAATTAATGACTATTTACAGTGATATTGGTTACCAAGTACTGGAAGTTTCTAGCCATACCAACGAAGGAATGGAAGCACTTACTAACGCACTGATCGGCAAAATATCAGTGTTTGTAGGTCAATCTGGCGTTGGCAAGTCCAGTTTACTGAACGCTCTTTTGCCTCATAATGAAGAAACCATTTTAGTCAATGACGTTTCAGATACTTCAGGGCTAGGCCAACACACCACAACGACAGCGCGGTTATATCATTTTCCGTTAGGTGGTGATGTCATTGACTCCCCGGGAGTACGTGAATTCGGCCTATGGCACCTTTCTACGGAACAAGTAACAAAAGGTTTTGTCGAATTTAAAGACTATTTAGGTGGCTGTAAGTTCCGCGATTGTAAGCATTTGGATGATCCCGGTTGTCTACTGCGTGAAGCCACGGAAGAAGGGAAAATCGCCGAATCACGGTTTGAAAATTATCATCGTATTTTGGAGAGCATGGAACAGATTAAGCCTCGTGGGAATTTTACGGGTAAAGATAAGTAGTTTTGGCTTAACGACTCACTAACCAAGTGAGCGAGTACTTACATTTATTTTGGTAGGTGATTCATCAATGGTAAAGATTTTTAAGCCTATCGAAACAAAATAGCCTATTTAAAAAAGCAAAGGTACAATGACTGCCTTTTTGCTAACTGGCCTTTACGAATTTGAGGTTAACGTGCTAGATAAGATTAAAATACGTTTGCAATATATGCTACCAAAACAGGGTCTTACAAGACTTGCCGGCTGGTTCGCCGATAAGAATGCAGGCTTTGTCACTCAATGGGCAATTAAGCTGTTTGCAAAAGCCTATAAAGTGGATATGAGTGAAGCACAAAAAAGCGAGTTCACCGCTTATGCAACGTTTAATGATTTCTTTATTCGGCCGCTAAAAGAAGAAGCGCGCCCATTAGTGACAGGAAAACACCAATTAGCGCAACCGGCTGATGGTGCGGTGAGCCAATTAGGTTCAATTCAAGATGACCAAATCTTTCAAGCCAAAGGTCACCATTATACGGTCGAAGCCTTGCTCGCGGGTAATTATCAGCTAGCTGATAAATTCCGTGGCGGTGAGTTTATCACAACCTATTTATCCCCTAGCGATTATCATCGTGTACATATGCCATGCGATGGGTTATTAACCGAGATGATTTATGTACCGGGTGATTTATTCTCTGTCAACCCATTGACCGCCGCCAATGTTCCCAACCTCTTTGCCCGTAATGAGCGCCTAATTTGTGTGTTTAAAACCGATGTGGGTCTGATGGTG
Organism: Providencia sp. PROV119; assembly: GCF_028482435.1. Classification (NCBI taxonomy): domain Bacteria; kingdom Pseudomonadati; phylum Pseudomonadota; class Gammaproteobacteria; order Enterobacterales; family Morganellaceae; genus Providencia; species Providencia sp. PROV119. The sequence goes on along the minus strand of NZ_JAMPQL010000013.1, from coordinate 72,958 downwards.
CAAATCTTAGTCGGTGCCACTATCGTTGGTAGCATTGAAACTGTCTGGGGTGGTTGTGTTAACCAACAGCGTGAAGGGGTTATTAAGCGCTGGACCTACCCAGATCAACTGACTGAAGGTGCCGTATTCTTGAAAAAAGGCGAAGAAATGGGTCTCTTTAAGCTAGGTTCAACCGTCATTAACCTGTTTGAACCGAACGCTATTCGTTTTAATGCCTCACTGATCCCCGGCTATGCGACTCGTATGGGAGAGCTACTGGCGGAAACCGTGGCAAATGATACCTCAGTGGATACCGCCGCTGAGCAAATTGAAACCCAGTAATACCTTATATTGTTAATTGCTTGAAGGAGCTCCTGACTGTGCGTTTGATTATCGGTTTTTTTTTCAGCCTGCTAATCGCCTTCTCTGCGGCAGGGGCTTCCAATAGTACGCCAAATGAAGCACTGATTAAGCAAGAGCTTGCTCAGCTCGACCCCAGTAAAAACCCTAAAGATGCGGAAATAGCGCAAGCATTTCAAGGCGCACTTAACTGGATCAGTGAAGCCAATCAGTCGGAAGCTAAAGCCAAGTCTTATCAAGACGCCATCGATAATTTCCCTAAAATTATCAAGGGGCTAAGACAAGAACTACTCAATGAAAGCGATGAGCCAACCAATATTCCAACCAATATCAGCTTGTCTGAGCTTGAACAACAAATCATTCAAGTGAGTAGTCAGCTTCTCGATCAGGGAAGAAAGACACAGCAGGAGCAAGATAAAGGCCGAGAAATCAGTGAATCGCTAAGTGCATTACCAAAACAATTATCAGAAGCACGCCGCCTCCTTTCTGAAGCGTCATTTCGCTTACAATCACTAAGCTCTCCTACTACACCATTAGCAGAAGCCCAAACAACCTTAGCTCAAGCCGAAGTGAGTGCTCGCAAAGCTGAGGTTAATGAGCTTGAAATGGCGCAATTATCCGCGAATAACCGCCAAGAAATTTCACGCGTCGCTTTAGAACTGAATAAAAAGCGTTATAACCGGCTGGAGCTTGAATTACAAAAATTACGTGAAGTGCAAAATACGTTGCGCCAGCAAAAAGCGGTATTAGCACTCGAACACACCGAAATGCTTGCAGAACAAGGTGAGTTGACCCCTTTCCTTAAAGATCAAATTGATATTAACCGCAAGCTATCCCAAGAGCTGACTGAGCAAGCGGTTCGTATGAACACTATCAGTACGAGCCAAGCAGAAATCTCCTCGGGAATACAAGATGCACGCCAAGCATTGACAACTATCCGCGAGCAAGCGCAGTGGCTTGATGGTTCAAGTACGTTAGGTGAGGCACTTCGTACCCAATTATCACGTTTACCGGAAATTCCTAAAAGCCAGCAGCTTAACCGTGATATGGCAGATTTACGGGTACAACGCCTAAATTATGAAGATATGCTAGACCGGTTATCCAAACTGGATACCGCCACACAAGAGACCGAAAATAATTTAAGCCCAGCACAAGCGCAAGTCTACTCATCATTAATTAAGACGCGTAAAGAGCTGCTAACCGCGCTCATTTCTGGCTTTGATACCGAGATGTTAGAGCTGACAAAATTAAATGTCGCCACTAGCCAACTAACAGACGCATTAAAAGATGTTAAAGATGCGTCACACCGTTATCTGTTTTGGGTTGCCGATGCTCCACCGGTGACACTCCACTATCCTGTTTTATTGATAACAGATATTACTCAGTTGCTCTCTTTAGACACCTTATCGCAGCTCACTGGTGCCTTTAAAGTGATGTTAACAACTCAAGACACCTTCCTATATCTGTTTGGCTCGATCATTTTAGTGATTTTTAGTATTAGCACGCGTAAGCATTATCAAGACTTTCTAGATAGAGCAAGCTTACGCATTGGTAAAGTGACTCAAGACCACTTTTACCTCACCATACGCACGATTTTTTGGTCTATTATTGTGGCGCTACCACTCCCAATGATGTGGTCTGCCATTGGTTATGGCCTGCAAAGTGCTTGGCAATACCCGATGGCGGCGGCAATAGGTTATGGTGTCAGTGCCACAACTCCCGTGCTATGGCTATTTATGATCAGTGAAACATTTTCACGCCCAACGGGTCTATTTATTGCGCACTTTGGGTGGGATAAAGATGCGGTAAAACGTGCGATGCGTTATTACCGGCTCGCGATATTTGTCATCGTACCTCTGATGATGGCGCTGATCACTTTTGAGCACTACAGTGATAGGGAATTTTCTGCCTCCATCGGTCGCTTCTGCTTCTTGCTACTGTGCTTTGCATTGAGCTTAATGACAAACAATTTGCGCCGCACCCATGTGCCTCTCTACCTTGATAGACATGGTTCAGGGGATAACCTAATCAATAAAGCACTGTGGTGGATGCTGCTGGTTGCACCGATTATCGCTGCATTCTTCTCACTATTAGGCTACTTCTCAACGTCTCAAGCCCTGCTTGGCCGTTTAGAGACCTCTGTCGCGATATGGTTTGTATTATTGATTGTCTACCATGCTATCCGCCGTTGGATGTCAATACAGCGCCGTAAATTAGCCTTTGAACGAGCCAAACAACGTCGTGCAGAAATCTTAGCGCAAAGGGCCAAAGGGGAAGAGGATATTCACCAACCCAATGCGAGTGGCGAAGGGAACATTGATATTGATGAGCAAGTGATTGACCTTGATGCAATCAGCGCGCAATCCGTCGGGTTAGTCCGCTCAATCCTCACGATGATAGCGTTGGTTTCTCTCATTTGGCTCTGGTCTGAACTCCACACTGCATTTTCGTTCCTTGAAAATATTCGTCTGTGGGATGTAACCTCGACAATTAATGGGGTCGATACTGTTCAGCCGATCACTATGGGGTCTATCTTTATCGCCATACTGATCATTATCGTCACGACTCAGTTGGTGCGTAACTTACCTGCACTCCTTGAATTGGCAGTATTGCAGCACTTAGATTTAACCCCTGGTACAGGGTATGCCATCACGACATTAACCAAATACTCATTGACCATCATTGGTACCATCGTTGGTTTCTCAATGCTCGGGATTGATTGGTCAAAATTACAATGGCTGATAGCCGCCATGGGGGTTGGTTTAGGTTTCGGCTTACAAGAGATTTTTGCCAATATTATTTCTGGGTTGATGATCTTATTTGAAAAACCAATTCGAATTGGCGATACCGTGACGATCCGTAATCTGACAGGGAGTATTACAAAGATTAATACTCGAGCCACAACCTTAACAGATTGGGATAGAAAAGAGATTATTGTGCCTAATAAGGCCTTTATTACTGAGCAATTTATTAACTGGTCCTTATCTGACACGATCACGCGTATCGTGATGACGATCCCTGCTCCTGCCGATGCAGATAGCCAGCAAGTGACCTCTATCATACTCAGTGCGGCCGAGCGTTCCACGATGATACTTGATAACCCGAACCCAGAGGTTTATTTAGTTGATTTACAACAAGGCATTCAAATCTTTGAATTGCGTGTTTATGCTGCCGAGATGGGGCATCGGTTACCTGCACGTCATGAAATCCATCAAAACATACTGGCAGCATTTGCAGAGCAAGGCATTACCTTGCCATTCCCACCATTCCAAGCTCGAGTGGACATACGGGAGAATGCACTGCAAAGCGCAACAAACAACCTCTCTGGTCGCAACCCTCCGCGTAAATCCGGGGAGTTATAATGGCGATATTCAAGGTCAGCGGCCATCAAGCCGTTGGCCTTAATACTCAATCGATGATTAAGGTAGAAAAATGAAAGCGCCCATTGAACCACAAGATGAACTGACTTTATTGCGAGTCTCTCAACTTGAGAAGATCGGCTCTATTTTGTTTTTTCTTATTCCACTCATCATCTTACTGGTGGTAGGTAAATCATTTGCAGTCAACATCCTGTATTTATGGCAAGTGCTGACCCTGTTATATATTGTGGCGTTTCGTATTTTGGTGAGTAAAGTATCAAATAAGCAACTACAGTTGGATGTGCGTCGGGGATGGGGATATAACCGTTTTTACCGTATGAGCTGGGCCTATCTTGTATTATCCGTGATCATTATGGTGGGATATCGGATCATATCCCACGAATGATCAGATCATTCAACCTGCTTTAAATCCATAGGATTGAATATAGTTCTCTGCTAATTTTTGCGCTTGCTTTAATTCGCTTTCGCTTAATTGCTCTGCGACTTTACTTTGCAGCCGATGGCTCTCTTTATTACCGCTATACACCGCGGTGGTTAGCCAAGCATAAGATTGCTGAAGGTTTTTCTTTACACCTTTCCCTTCAGAGTACATGACCCCTAAACGATCTTGTGCTTTTGCATCGCGCTGCTTCGCAGCTTTGCGGAACCAAAACACCGCTTTTTCATTATCGAGATCAACACCACTGCCGATAGAATACATTTGGCCAATATGGAATTGGGCAATCACGTTGCCCCCTTGAGCGGCCTTTCTGAACCAATAAGCTGCCTTTTCGAGATCTTGAGCGACACCAAGGCCTTGAGCATACATCATCGCCATATTGGTTTCTGCCCGTGTATCATTCTGTTTAGCCGCTTGTTGATACCAAAGCATCGCTTTATCGTAGTCTCGGCGAACGCCAAAGCCGTTCACATACATTGTTCCTAATTGGAATTGAGCGTCTGCATTGCCTTGATCACCCGCCTTGATAAACCATTCGGCAGCGACTTTAGAATCTTGAGAAATGCCATTACCTTTAAAATAGCGTTGACCGAGAAGATATTGTGCGGTTGGATCACCTTTTTGTGCTAATTGCGTAATTTGCTCTATTGTCTGTTGTGAAGGTGCCGATTTTATCGGGGGAGTAGCCAGTAATAATGAACTATAGCAAACAGAGCCCAACAATAGCGCTAACGCAATTTTTTTCATCCTAAACAACCCTCAACAGTGCAAATTACCGACTGCGAAAACAGTGTGATCCATTATTATCGGCAAACTGCTGCTAAGCTATAGCCTAAACACACTGCCGACTCGTTGATAGTTTAATGCCACTTGCATACAGAAAGAATAGGAAAATTGACTTTATTGCAAATTCAGCATCTTTTTTTAAGTTTGTTGTATAAAATGAGATATTTCCTGATCCAAGTAAGGTGTCGGCAACACCTTACTTTCGTTATGGTAAGACACACGCTTACGGTTTAGCATGGCACAATTGATTGGGTAAAAAAGCATCGAGAGAGTTGTCTCGAAATACCGGTATTTCGCTTTCTGCTGGAGGGAGCGCACTAATATGGCTTGATAGCAATAACTCATCGGCTCTCTCTTGTATTCTCCGGTATAACACAATGTCTCGAGGCAGCTCCCCAGTTAACCGAAATACATCTAATGTTTCTTTAATCGGCTCAAGGTCACTATTAATCCCTTGTAGGTCATATTGAAGATAACCTCTCACTTCAATTAACTGCTGCATTTCCTCAATAATTTGACGGTATGAACCATAATAAGAATGACTAATGCGGCTTAATTCATCGTTAACTTTATCGAAAAATTCCTGTGATACTATAAAGCTATTTAGCATTTCAATATCATTATCAAATTGAGTGGCTTGATATAATGCTGAACCAACATTAATTGCGCTAATTTCATCGAGTATATTTTTATATATTATTTGTTTTTCTAAAATCAATCCAAATAATTCCTTGTTATTTTCCAAATCAGATTTTAGATTATTTAACATACTGAAAATAAATTGAAAATCACCTTCGTTAACCTCATTATCTATTGAGTTAAAACTCATTTTAGCTGATTGATTTAATTGCAATATCCTCTCTTCATACAGCTTTATTGAACGATGGGCGAGACTTATTTTTTCTAGGAGCTTTTCCACTCTGACGTCGATATCCATACAAATTCCCTCTATTTTCAAGCCTAGATAAACAATATTATTTTAATATTAATAACATAGCTTAAACTAACTTAATTTAGAGTTAAAATTTATATTTCACATATAAACGCTGTTTTTATTTAATATTTAAATAGCTAAGCAGTAGATGAATGAATAGATTTGCGATAATAAAATAGAGGTCGTTTTATCGACCTCTATTTTCGGATAACATTTAATTTTTACATTATGCTAAATAGAGCTTTCTTAAATAACGCGCTACCGCATCATCGGCATTAGAGCCAATGACCTCAAGTTGAGGTAATTCATCTTTAAGCATCTGGTGAGCATTTTCCATAATGCAACCTTTCCCTGACAAGGTCAGCATTTCTTTATCGTTCATACCATCACCAAAGGCGATACAGTCATGCACTTGATAACCTTGAAGTGCCGCAACTTGTTGCAGGGCTTCCCCTTTAGAAACCACACCAGCCATGACCTCTAAGCAACTACGTAGTGAAAAAGTCACATTAACACGATCTTGCCAACGTTCACGGATGCGATTTTGTAAATCTACCAACATATCGTGATCTTCACTGGTGTAATAGACTTTACAAACATCTGAAGTATCAAAGTTATGGCGATCAAATAGCGTGTACTGAAATACCGATTCTTTAAAGAACTCTTTCTGTTCGGGGCTTTCACGGTTAATAAACCAGTCATCTCCCCCGTAATAGTTGGTCACCAAATCAGGGTGATCAAACTCCATCAAGCACAACTCATGAGCAATTTCAGGATCAACATTATGCTTAAAGATCAATTCACCTTTTGTATTGTGTACCCGTGCACCATTCGACGTGATCATATAGGCATCAATACCTAAACCATCTCTAATTTGTGCAACATCCACATGGTGACGACCCGTCGCAAACACAAAATGGATATCTTGTGTTTCTACTAATTGTTTCAGTGTTTCCTTGGTGAAAGCGGTTAAATCATGATTAGGAGATAAAAGAGTACCGTCCAAATCAGAAGCAACAACAGGATATTTCATAAATCATTCCTAGCTAATACTGCTCAAAAAAATCACAGATAGCATTAAGCGCCATCGCTCTTAATGCATCCACTTCAAACAGGATTTCGTGGTGTGCCCCTTCAATCACGAGGGGTAATTTTTCTTCTCTTCCTGTCTGTGCTTTTTGCCGACTTTGACAAAAAGCCTGTAGCTCTCGATTGCTGACCACTTTATCTTCACTTGCTTCTAACACCAACAGTGGTACATCAATTTCTCCCGCCCGGGCAATTAGCTCATCGCCAATTGCAAAACTTTCTTTTAACCAATGATAGGTAGGGCCACCTAGCCGCAATTCGGGATAATCCGCATAATAGCGGAGATAACGCCGGTAACGTTCCTGACTGTGAGTCAACACATTGATCAAATAAGGCAACGGCTGCCATTTCCCCGTTGAAATCGCATAGTCATTACGCACACTGCGGTGTAGCTCCGCCCGATCAACAATAAAGCTCGCTAACCAGTGTGGGATCGGTAAATTAATCCCAATCATAGGGGCGCAAAACGCCGCTGCATCAAAGGTGACATTATCCCGTAATAAATAGCCGCCGAGGATCGCACTCCCCATTGAGTGAGCTAATGCATAACATTTGAGATAATGCCGACATTGCACTTCAAGTTCAACAAACTTTGCAAAATCATCAATATAGTCAGTAAACTTTTCAACGTGGCCTTTTTGTGGATCATCCAACATACGTCCGGAGCGCCCCTGCCCTCGATGGTCAATAATAAAGACATCGAAACCGAGGTGATAGAAGTCATAGGCAACTTCTGGGTATTTCATATAGCTTTCGCTACGACCAGGGGAGATAACAACGGCTTTATTATTTAGGGAATGGGTAAAACGAACATAGCGAATAGGAACATCATCGACCCCTAGAAATTCGGCTTCTTCTCTGCGCAACCAAAAGTCTAAAAGTGGACCGTTAGCAAATGCAGAAAATTGAGTTTCTCGGTTTAACCAATTTTCTTTCAGCTTTTCTGGGGTCATATGTATATCCTTTCGTCATTCGTAACCTTCAAGATGGTCCCTAATCAATGTCATAAAAGCATCACCAAAGCGTTCAAGCTTTTTCTCCCCCACACCATTAATTAACAACAATTCTGAAGGGGAAGCCGGACAATGCTCAGCCATCTCAATCAGGGTTGCATCATTAAACACAACGAATGGAGGAATATTCTCTTCGTCTGCTATAGATTTACGCAATTTGCGCAACTTAGCAAATAACTTCTTATCATAGTTTCCTCGATAAACTTTGCTTTGCTGATTACGGCTTTTTGCCACCAAAACACGAGGAACAGCAAGTTGCAAAGCGGATTCGCCGCGTAATATCGGCCGAGCCGCTTCCGTTAATTGCAACGCTGAAAAATGCGTAATATTTTGTGTGATCATCCCAAGATGGATCAACTGGCGGATAACGCTGACCCAATGCTCATGGGATTGATCTTTACCGATGCCATATACCGGTAATTTATCATGGCCTAGCTCGCGGATGCGCTGATTGTTTGCCCCGCGCAAGACCTCAACAATATAACCAATACCAAAACGCTGACCAACACGGTAAATACAAGATAGCGCTTTTTGGGCATCCACTAGCCCATCATACTGTTTTGGCGGGTCTAAACAGATATCACAATTGCCACACGGTGCTTGCCTATTTTCACCAAAATAATTGAGCAGCACTAATCGGCGGCAAGTTTGAGCCTCCGCAAATGCAGCTATCGCATTCAACTTATGGCGCTCAATATCCTGCTGCAAGCCAGCGGGTTTCTCTTCAAGACAGCGGCGTAGCCATGCCATATCCGCAGGGTCATAAAATAGTACGGCTTCCGCTTCAACCCCATCGCGACCTGCTCGCCCTGTTTCTTGATAATAGGCCTCGATATTGCGAGGGATATCAAAATGCGCCACAAAGCGCACATTGGACTTGTTGATCCCCATACCAAAAGCCACTGTTGCCACAACAATTTGTAGGTTATCTTTTAAAAAAGCATCTTGTACCCACTCTCGTTGTTGGTTATCTAACCCTGCATGATAAGCTGCAACGCTTAACCCACGTTTTTGCAGACGCTCTGCCGTTTCTTCCACTTTGCTGCGGCTATTGCAATAGACAATACCCGCTTTACCTTTTTGTGCTTTGATAAAGAACCAAAGCTGATCAAGCGGTTTATATTTTTCGACTAAGGTATAGCGGATATTGGGTCTATCAAAACTGCTGATTTGTATCAAAGGGTCATGTAAGGCCAATAAACGTACGATATCGGCTCGTGTCGTTTCATCTGCTGTTGCCGTTAATGCCATGATAGGAACATCAGGGAAGTGCTGCCGTAACTGACCAATGGCGCGATACTCAGGACGAAAATCATGCCCCCATTGCGAAACGCAGTGTGCTTCATCCACCGCCAATAAACTGATATTCCAACTACTCAGCTGGCTAAGAAAATAGTCAGTTAATAACCTTTCGGGCGCAACATACAGCAACTTGATGGCGCCTTGGGCGCATAAGGCCATCACGTCTCGCTGCTCTTGAGCGGTTTGAGAGGAGTTTAAACAAGCTGCTTTGATACCATGAAGGCGTAATTGGTCGACCTGATCTTTCATTAGGGAGATCAAAGGCGATACCACCAGCGTTACCCCCTCTTTAACCAGAGCAGGAACTTGATAACATAGCGATTTACCGCCCCCAGTTGGCATAAGCACCAAACAATCGCGGTTATCGAGTATGGCACGAATAACAGCTTCCTGCCCAGGGCGGAAAGACTGATAACCAAAAGTATTATTGAGTATACTTTCAGCCAGTGAAAACTGGGAGATCACTTCAGCTGTAGACACGCGGATCCTCAAATGACAAACTGATAGCTGCTCAATAGAGCAGCATCTAAATAGCGGGTTAGCACTCGGTGTTTTTCAAGGTATCACTTGAAATAGAGTTGCAGTATGCTAGCAAATAAGCGCTAATGACTAAAGCATATCATTTAGCATCACACCGATACCAAAACGTGTTTGTCGGTAATCATAATCAATCATCGATTCGCCATAGCCACTAAACAACTGGGTATATAATCGCACATGTTTGGTAATGGGATAGCTCCAACCCAATTCCGCGGCACCATAACCACTGTTCCAGTTGTAACGCCCTGTCGCGGTAATCACACTGTCACCTAGAGCATAACCCACTTTTAGTCGATAGTAGCCCATGTATTTGGTGATATCTTTATTATCATCGCTGCCTTCACTCTCATGAATGCGATACCACGGTTTTAAATCAACTTGCCAATTGCCATTTTGTGCCATGGCCCGCGCATAAATGCGGTTCCAACTGCGAGAGGTTGGCTCTGAGCGACCGTTCGACTCGTGGTTAAAGCCTGTTTCCAGCTCTCGTAATGTCCAACCTCCCCATTGATAATCTGTTGCCCAACCAATAAATAGCTGAGGTTCATAATTGGTTTCGCGAAATGGTGAAGACTCTTTTTTATTACTTAATTGCCACCAAGAACGCTGAGTATATGACGCCGCTAATACGGAGTTTTCCCCCGCAATTCCGCGCCATAAAGGGAAACCTAGACTAATCTGAAACTTTACTTCATCGCGCAATGCATCTTTACCCCAATCATAGCTTTTTATCGCCTCTTTATTCATAGATGAGGTATAGGTATAAATAATGTAATTGGATTCATAAGGGTAAAGTACAAAAGGACTCTCGTAATTTTGTAATAACCCAGAAATAATGCTGCCTCTAATTGGCGTTTTCTCTGTTGTATCTACGGAAGTTAATGTATCTGTATTTTCTGCGGCGAATAATGATACAGACCAAAAACAGAGCACAGTACCAACTAATTTGTGAAAAACGCGCATTCTGTTATTCCTATTCTGAAAAAATCCCAAAAAAGTTTATCTCATTTTACACACAAAATCTGACAACTGCTGAAAGATTATTCGTTCATTTCATAGAGACATATTTTATACATAGTGATAACTTATTATTCACATATTTTTTAAAGGATGAATAAGATGAATGACCGTACTTATACATTAGAAGAAGCAAGTAAGCTCATGAGTGATGCGTTTATCTATAAAATGCCTTTTAATCAGCTTTTGGGAATACAATTGGCTCAGATAAATGATGATTTTGTCCAACTAACAATTAAGAATCGTCCAGAATTGATTGGTAATTTTACACAAAACATTCTTCACGGTGGTGTCATTGCATCAATATTAGATGTCGCTGGTGGCATGGTATGTATTAACCGTATTCTCCAACGGATCACACCATTAGTGCATCAAGATATTGTCGATAAAATGTCAAAAATGGGCACCATTGATCTACGAGTTGATTATTTACGTCCTGGTCGAGGTGAAGTGTTTACTGCAAGCGCCAGTTTATTACGCGATGGCAATAAAATTGCAGTGACGCGTTGCGAACTACATAACGAACGTAATCAGCATATCGCAACAGCCACGGCCACTTATCTCATTGGATGAAACGAGAAAGTAAAAAATTAGTTACTTACTCAACTAATAACTTGTAAAAAAACTCGAGCAATGTCACATTAATAAGGTCATAAATCGAGCCGATATTTTCTAAGGCTCGATATCTCAATCGACTTACTTTTAGCCGTTTATTCAAATTCAGAGCCAATAATGAGCCAACAAAATACCATCAAAGGCGTGTTATGTGCCTTGGGCGCTTATTTAATTTGGGGCGTCGCACCTATTTATTTTAAAACCATCCAAGAGGTGCCGGCAGAAGAGATACTGACTCATCGTATTATCTGGTCATTTTTCTTTATGTTGGTTTTATTAACTGCAACAAAACACTGGAGCTATATGCGCCAAGTGTTAAAGCAGCCTAAAAAAATCCTTATATTAGGCGTCACCGCGGTGACTATCGCTTCCAACTGGCTAATTTATATTTGGGCCGTTAACCATGGATATATGTTGCAAGCTAGCCTAGGCTACTTTATTAACCCTCTGGTGAACGTTTTATTTGGAATGCTATTTCTGCAAGAGCGCTTTCGCCGCATGCAGTGGGTCGCGGTTATTTTAGCCTTAACGGGTGTTCTTATTCAGTTATGGCAATTTGGCTCCGTTCCGGTTATCGGACTTAGCCTCGCCGTGACTTTTGCAACCTACGGTTTATTACGGAAAAAACTTGGAGTTGATGCCCAAACGGGAATGACATTTGAAACCCTGTGGTTACTCCCAGTGGGCGTTATTTTCTTGCTGTTCTTTGCCGATAGCCCAACCAGCAACATGGCAATGAATGATTGGCACTTAAATGTGTTATTAATCCTTGCTGGTGTTATCACAACCGTGCCATTGTTGCTATTTACTGAAGCAGCTAACCACCTTCGCTTGTCGACACTGGGCTTTTTCCAATATTTAGGGCCAACTATTATGTTTTTACTCGCGGTATTTATCTACGGCGAAAAAATGACATCAGAGCTACTCGTGACATTTGGCTTTATTTGGGTCGCATTAATTTTATTTACCTTGGATGCACTTTACACACAACAAAGGTTAAGAAAGTAATTCCTGTAAATTGCCTATATAAAGGCAAAGTCCAAAACACTGACCTTTATTTATTTATGAATAAAAGGTCAGTGTTTCATTTTATGGAACTGAATGAGTTAATTTATTTTAAGCATAATAGACAATATGCTAATTCATCACGTTTATCTAAATGTTAACTCAACCTAAATATATTAAAAAAAGCCCATTTATTATTAAAATAAGCCATAACTCTCGACAATATAAAACACTCACCTTTCAGTAGAACCCACTTTTACGCACAAAAGAAAAACCCATAAAATCAAAGTGTTGAATGATAATCCAATAGGGTTGCGTTACGCTTAAAACAGGCTATTATTAAATTTATCTAAAATTAAATTCCGGTTTATCTCTAAATTAAAACCAACTCTTTGAAAAAAAGTCATTTTTTATTTTTTAATAATTAATCATTGCGTTAAAGGAACATCGACTCTATATTGTACGCCGCTTGTATTCACCCCAGCGGATGGTGATGGTCCGATTCATCACTGACGTTTCATTAAAGTGCGCACGATGACATGTAATTTATTTATGTCCTGGTGCGAGGTTTTCTGAAATTGAATACAGGTCCGCTCTAAAAAAATTTTTTAAATACAATAGTGTAGTCAGTTTATATGGCTGCATTTTAGGTTCACTCCGCCTGTGTATTCAGAAAGAGTTGATAGTTGTTAAGGGCTTTTGGGAAGGGCTTAAAAATGCAACAGAATACCGTTCAAATGAAACGTGTACTGACCACGCCTGCGCTCATTTTCTTTGGGCTGGCTTATATGGTGCCACTCGGGATTTTCACTACCTATGGACAAGTGACAGTATTAAGTGAAGGCCATTTGCCTATCGCTTATCTTGTGACATTGGCTGCCGTTCTCTTTACTGCCATGAGCTATTGCCGTATGACGAGTGCGCTACCTCTTTCGGGTTCCGCATACTCTTATGTGCAAAAAACATTTGGCGGAACATTGGGTTTCCTAGTCGGTTGGGCGCAATTACTCGATTATTTATTTTTGCCGATTATTAACTATATTGCGATTGGGATCTTCGTGCATGAAGCTTTCCCTAATATTCCAATGCCAGTCATTATCTGCACCACGATTGCCGTTGTCAGCATCATGAATATTTTAGGGATCAAACTCGTCTCTTCAATGAATATGCTGATTATTAGCATGCAAATTGTCTTTATCGCCGTATTCTTGTTCTTGAGCTTTAAGACTAATTTTGTGCTAGATACAGACGCACTACTCGCACCGATTACGCTAACGGCAGATCAAATGCCTGGATTATTCGCGGGTGCTGCCGTGCTATGTTTGGCCTTCTTAGGTTTCGATGCCATTTCAACCATGGCAGAAGAAACAAAAGATGCGCGTAGCACATTACCAAAAGCGATTATTTATACCGTTTTTATTGCGGGTGCGCTGTTTATCATCATCTCTTACAGCGCCCATTTGAGTTATCCATTATGGCAAGACTTTATTCCAAATACCGATATTGCTAGCCTCGCGGTCATGGAAAAAGTCGGCGGCGCAATGATGGCATCTAGCTTTATTACCGCTTATGTCATTGGTGTCTTTGCCTCAGCCATGACATCACAAGCCAGCATTGTGCGTATTTTCTATGCGATGGGGCGTGATGGCGTCTTGCCACGCTCAGTTTTTGCGTACCTGCATCCCAAACTGAATACCCCTGTGTATTCAATCATTTTTGTTGCCATCGCATCACTGCTTTCGCTGGTGCTTTCGCTCAGCATGGTAGCTTCAATGATTAGCTTCGGTGCACTGATTGCATTTACCTTTGTGAACTTGTCCGTGATTAAACACTTCTATATCGATCGCAAAGAAGCGCTTGATGGTAAAAAATTTATCACTTGCCTGATTATGCCGTCGATTGGTGTCATACTCACCCTATGGTTATGGACAAGCCTAGATAAAGAGGCCTTTACTGTGGGCCTGTGCTGGCTAGCGGCTGGTGCATTTTATCTCACATTGCTCACACATGGTTTCAGACGTCGTCCACCCGCAATTTCGGACGATGAGACCAATATGATCATCAATTAGTACCTATACTTTAGTACACGTATGATAATAATGGGGATGCATAATTTCCCCATTATTTTTGTTCTTGCCCATACCGATAGGGCCCTGATAAAGACTGGTTAGAAATGAATAATAAAGTTGCAGATGTCATTTATTTCAACGGTTATATCTACACCGCAGACAAGCAAAACAGTGTTGTAGATGCCATTGCCGTACAAGATGGCTACATTATCGCAAGTGGTACTTCAGAGGAATTACACCAATACGTTGGGCCGGAAACTGAGAGTATCGATTTAGAAGGCAAAATGATGATGCCCGGCATCATCGATGGCCATATGCACCCATTTTGGGGTGGGATCCAGCTATTTGGCTGCCACCTCAACTACGAGTCGCTAACGATTGAGCAGATACTACAACGTGTCCAAGATCATTTAGATAAAGACCCGCGTACCGGGGAAAATGATTGGCTAAAAGTCACAGCTTGGCTACGCCAAGGTATGCTACCGGCAGGTATTGATATGTACCGCGAGGACATGGACAAACTGAAAACCAATCGCCCTGTGGTGCTGTTTTCCAATGACTGCCATACACTGCTAGCAAATAGCCGTGCTTTAGCATTGTTTGGTATTACCAAAGACACCCCTGAGCCACCCGATGGTAAAATTGGTAAACATGCTAACGGCGAACTAAATGGGATTTTAGAAGATGCACCGGCGATGCGTGCAGCAGACAGCATCCCATCAATTCGCGATGACCAAGCCATTGAAGTTGCTGAACTGGTACAAAAAGTGTTAAACCAGCAAGGTGTAACCACCGTAATGGATGCCCGTGTTTCTGAGCAGCAATTAGAAGCCTTTGCTGAACTACAACGTCGCGAAGAGCTGACCGTTCGCTTTCAAGCTGCCCGCGAGATCACGCCAGATGAAACTCCGGATGTCGCCTCAGTTGCAGCCGCTGTCGATAAAGCTGTCGCTTTCGCTAAAAAATGGCACCAAGCTGATTGGACGCCAGCGCCGGGGATCGGCCTGCGAAATATCAAAATGTTTGTCGATGGTGTGATGCAGTTCCCAACAATGACGGCTTCACTGTTACAACCTTATCGCATCAATATCGGCACCGATGAAGCTCCAAACTGGGTTGAAACAGATAACTATGGCGATTTGTATTTTACTGCTGAAATTCTTGATGAATTGATGGAAAAGATTGCGGCGGCAGGTTATGACCCACATCTACATACAGTCGGTGAAGGTGCCGTTTCTATTGTGCTTGATGCCATCGAAAAAATGCGTGCAGCCCATCCAGAAAAAGATATTCGCCCAGGCCTTGCTCACAATGAATTGGTTCATCCAAAAGATTATGAGCGATTTGCACGCCTCAAAACGATCGCTTGTCTTTCATTCCAGTGGGCTGCGCCAACCCCTGAATTAGCCGCTTTTGAGCGTAACATGCTCGGTGAAGAGCGTTTTGAACAATTAGAGCCTATCGCGAAGTTTATCGATGCGGGTGCTGTGGTCGCCTTTGGTAGTGACTGGCCGATTGATGATTTTGACGAATGGTATGATTTAAAAGTCGCAGCCACTCGCCGTGGACGTGATATCAATGGTAAACCAGCTCCTCGCTTGGATAATGACCGTGATATGACGGTCATTGAAGTCCTTCGTTCAGCCACGATTGACTCTGCCTATGCTCAACACAGAGAAGATGTGATTGGATCACTTGAAGTGGGTAAATTTGCAGACATGATCGTGCTCGATCGTAACGTATTTCAGATCCCAGCTGATGATATTGAAAATGTGAAGGTATTACGTACGATTATTGGCGGTAAGACCGTCCATATCGCGCAGTAACTTGATATTTCAGCCCAATAATTAAACGGCTTACCGTCTTTCTGTAAGCCGTTCTACAAAGCGTAAACAATTCTTAATCAGCAACACTCTTGTGAAAACCGCTTGCAATCCCCCATCCCTGTCGTTATTATCCGCTCGTTTTTTACCATCTCACACACTGCAAGGAGGAACATCATGACGACAATTCATCACACTCTTTGCGGGCGTACTCAGAAATAGTCTCTCTATCTCTCCAGTTCTTGCCTGCTAAATCACCTTATTTTTTCCTTAAAAATGAGTTAATGACTTATGGGCAATATTATTCATTCTGTCAGCGAACACGTCAGTTATATCGCGACAGAAAATACTTGGATTGAAAGTAAAGCAATCCAACAGTTACAAACAACCGCAGCGCTCCCTAATATGGTTTCCGTGGTAGGCATGCCAGATCTACATCCTGGTCGTGGTTACCCAATTGGTGCGGCATTTTTCTCAACACAACGTTTCTATCCTGCATTGGTCGGTAATGATATTGGCTGTGGAATGAGTTTATTTCAGACCGATATCAAGACCACGAAGTTAAACTTGGATAAGTTTGAAAAACAGTTATCCACAATGCCGGATAGCGCCCCCTTAGAATGGCTCGATGAGCATGTTCCTCATGAAATGAAATCCCATCATTTTATGTCCTCACTCGGCTCGATTGGCGGCGGTAATCACTTTGCTGAATTTCAAATCATCGACAAAATATTTAACGATGAGTCGATTGCACAAAGCGGTTTAAATAAAAAGTGTGCATTACTGCTTGTGCACAGTGGATCCCGAGGATTAGGGCAATCCATATTACGTCAACATGTTGAAAATCATAGCCATAATGGCCTTGAAGAGCATTCAAATGACGCGAAAGCCTATTTAGAAGCTCACCAACATGCATTATCTTTTGCCGAACTAAACCGCCAATTAATTGGCTTACGCATGTTGCAGCAGGTCAAGGCAAAGGGGGAAATGGCCCTTGATGTTAATCATAACTTGGTTGAACCTTGCACGATTAACGGCATACAAGGTTGGCTCCATCGCAAGGGGGCAACCCCTTCTGACAAAGGCATGGTCATTATTCCTGGGTCACGTGGCGATTTCAGTTATTTAGTTCTGCCTCATGCAAGTGAGGTGAGCTTAAATTCACTCGCTCACGGTGCTGGCCGCAAATGGATGCGTACTGAGTGTAAGGGGCGGTTGTCTCACCGCTATACTCCATTGCAGCTATCGCGTACTGCATTAGGTAGCCGAGTCATCTGTGCTAATAAACAATTGATCTATGAGGAAGCTCCACAATCCTATAAGTCGATTGAAACCGTGATTGAAAGTATGGTGGGAGCAGGGTTAATTGAGGTTATCGCACGTTTACGCCCCTTACTCACCTACAAAACCAGTGGGGAGTGTGCATAATGTTATTACAATTTTCTTCTGCACAAGGCCCCGAGGAGTGCTGTATCGCTGTTGAAAAAGCACTGGCTTGCTTTTTTATTGAGGCTAAAAAACGTGAAGTCATGGTCAATACGCTCGAAACGGTTGCATCAAAACATGGCTTAAAATCTGCTTTGGTCGCTTTAGAAGGGCATGGTGCTGAGGAGCTAGCTCAGTTATGGTCTGGGACAATACAGTGGCAGTGTCAAAGCCCCTTAAGGCCAAAACATAAACGGAAAAATTGGTTTATTAATGTGATCCGCTTTTCGCCGATTCAAACCATTGAAGAGAGTGATATCGAGTTTGAATTTATAAAAGCTCAAGGTCCTGGCGGGCAGCATGTTAATAAAACCTGCTCCGCGGTAAGAGCAAAACATCTTGCAACAGGGATTAGTGTCAAAGTGCAATCTGAACGTAGTCAGCATGCCAATAAAAAATTAGCTAAGCAGCTTATTTATTGGCGCTTAAATGAATACCAAGATCAGCAAGCATCGGCATTAAATAAACAACGACATAATGCGCATTATCAAATAGAAAGAGGAAATGCGAACATTATCTTTTCTGGACAAGCATTCAAACGAATTAATTAATTCATTTACAGCCCACCTCCGTAAGGAGGTGGCATTCATTGGATAGATAAAGCTTAAAGTATTTTTTCCGTCAAAAACCATCCGGCAATACTTTCACGCTTTTGTTGGGTAGGTAACACTTCATGAGGGAACTCTTCAGACATAAATACAATCATCCGACCGGCTAAAGGGTCAAGCTGAAATAGCTTATTATCCTGCTGATCATACACGACCAATTCACCCCCATCCCCAGATTTCCATGCTTCGTTCATATAAAGCACAGTCGTCACCTTACGCCGCCCTTGCCCTTGGAAATTATCCACATGCTTTTTATAAAATGCCCCATTAGGATAACGGCAAAAATGGGTTTCAAAATCACGCAATCCCATATAGCACGAGCGATTTAGCGCTTGGCGGATTTCATCCATCTTCGCCATATAACTGGCGATAGGCTCGCCCATTTCAGACTCTAGCCAAATTGTCTGATCACCGCGAATGGCTTTATTGCCATGCAGTGACTCACCGTTACCTATGCGCGCATCATGCAGATTATCAGGAATACAGCCCTTAATAGCCTCTATTTCTGACAGGTTCAAAAAATCATCCCACACATACCAACCCTGTGTAGAAAGAGAATCAATTAGATTATTCAATGACATGATAAATATTAGAAAGGTTATTCGGTATGATTTTATACTTCACTGTGTGGAAAATTTAAAATTAAAAACTTAAATCTTAAAGATTAAACTCTCGAATCAAAGTAACCTACCACAAGATAACGATTTTCAATTAGTGAACCATTTGAAAAACAACGATATTACAAACAAACCCCAAGAGTGCTCACCACTAGGATGAGCACGCCCTAATGAAACCAATGACAATTAATCTATTTTACGCCCTAGTCGAACGCTAAGGCCTCAACCATCAACACGTTCCATGCCCACAAAATGCGGTTTTCCCCATACAAAATTTTAGTGCGGCTGATGCACCCTCTCTATTGTCCTTCGTTGCATACGTAAAACAACTCACAGCTTCTGGGGCTTTTTCAAAACTTGAGATTTGCTCACTCAATAGTTGAGAGGACGATGAAATAAGTTTTGACTCCACCATTTTCTGGTCATCGCGATAGGCGGTAAGCAGTGCAATACGGGAAGATAAATATTGTTCGCTAATATTTGCTAACTGATCTTGCTGAGCTTTTAATAACGAGTACACCGAATTCACTTCTCGATGAAACTTCTTAATATAAGCCTTAGTTGCATTATCCATAAAATCATGGATGGCAACGTTAGTCTCTTTGAGTTCATTTAATTTATTCGAAATATAATTATTATTTTTTAACTCATTTAAACTATCAATATAGTTTTGTAGCTCGGCAGAACCCATTGTTAAATACGCATTGTCATCACGGCTTATATTAAGCGCATTTATAACGTTACTGTAGTGATTATTGAGTATTTCGATATTATTTTTCTGTGTCTGAATCGCAATTTTCGTTGCATTACCTACAGAGAGAAGTAACTCTTTATTTAAACCCGTCTGTTTTGATGCGCCTCTCGCAGACCATGCTGTTAATTTACGCGATAGCGCTTCTATTTTGTTAATTTTTGAATTCACCCCCTTAAAAACATGTTTAATATCTAAAAGCGCCTTATCACACAATTTGGTTTGCCTTCTATAAGCATCAAGGTAATCCAATGTCGTCACCTTTAGTGCAACCTGTACGCTCTCTAAGAACGGGCTATTTACTGGCGTCTTCTCTAATGGTGATGGACTGTTGCTGCTTAACGAGGAAACGCGTTTATCCAATTCAGTGAATCTATCCATTGTTTTCCCGATTGCATGACGTGCCGTAAAGCGCAATTCACTCATTACCGACTCAGGAAACTCGAGATCAAATTTGATCACGCCATGACTAAAGGCCCCAGGGAAAGGCTGTTTACCCCGTTCAAAAGCACGTAGTGATGAGCGGTGATTGGATAACTGTTTTAATATTATTTTATTGGCTTTTTCAATATGATAAATAGCGCTATTAATCCATTGTATTAGTTGTTGGTTTCTTTTATATTGCGCTACATATGGGCTCGTAGTTAGGTGATTTATTTCTGTTTTTAATACTCTTAACACAGATTGATTATCACCGATAAATTGATCATAATCCTTTTTTATTGCATTAAACTTATTTTTATAATTAGTTATATCATCTCTATTTACAAAATCCATTTTATTTTCCCTTAGTTTTAAATAAACGTGCTAACTGATAGCAATGCGGAGCGTTAAAAATATATAACTGAGAGGAGAACAAAACAAATTTTAATTTTATATACGTTAATTAAAATCACATAAAGCTATTAATTAATTCGTTTATAATAAAAGTGAAAACTATAAAAATGCCAATTCTAATAGCGAAATTAGCATTGGCATTTATCAATAAACTATAAATTTTCTAACCGTGCATACGATGCAACCAGCCATTTGATCCCTTGCCCTTGAAAAGCAATTTGCAGTCGACAATGCTCACCACTGCCTTCCAAGTTAATAATTGTGCCTTCACCAAATTTCGGATGGCGAACACGTTGCCCCAACGCATACCCTGAATCATTTCGAGTAACGGGTGTGCCAAGGCGTTGGTGATTAACAGGGCGTGATACGGTTGCACGTAAACGCACTTCTTCAACACATTCCGTCGGTAATTCCGCAATAAAACGTGACGGACGGTGATAGACCTCTTTCCCATATAAACGGCGGCTTTCTGCATAAGTTATCGTCAACTTTTGCATAGCTCGAGTGATCCCCACATAAGCCAAACGCCGCTCTTCTTCCAAACGCCCACTTTCATCCATCGACATTTGGCTTGGGAACATTCCTTCTTCCATGCCCACGATAAATACATTCGGGAATTCCAAACCTTTAGCCGAGTGAAGCGTCATCAGTTGGACTGCATCTTGATGAATATCCGCTTGCCCATCTCCCGATTCGAGCGCTGCGTGAGATAAGAAAGCCTGCAATGGCATCAGATCCTGATCTTCATCTTGATAGCTAAAGTCGCGCGTTGCGTTGACTAACTCTTCCAAGTTTTCGATACGCGCTTGTGCTTTTTCCCCTTTTTCTTGCTCATACATTGCACGTAAGCCAGAGTCATTGATCACTCTATCCGTTTGTACATGCAGTGGCATCTCTTGCGTTTCTTTCGCAAGTGCATCCACTAATTCTAAGAAACGTTCAATCGCTGCCGCCGCTCGCCCACCGAGGACTTGCTCACGCAATAAATATTCACAACTTTCCCAGAGTGTCAGTTGTTGATCACGCGCGGTTTGCCGTACCGTATCCAGCGTCCGCTCACCAATGCCCCGCGTCGGTGTATTCACGACTCGTTCAAACGACGCATCATCATTGCGGTTAGCAATAAGCCTTAAATAAGAGAGGGCATCTTTGATTTCTTGGCGTTCGAAGAAACGCTGACCACCATATATACGATATGGCATCGCGCTTTGAATAAGGGCTTCTTCCAGTACACGCGACTGAGCATTACTACGGTATAGCATGGCACAATCTTGCAAAGCTCCCCCATTTTCTTGCCACTGTTTAATACGACTGACAATATAACGTGCTTCATCTAATTCATTGAAAGCACAATAGAGAGAGATTGGCTCGCCATCACCGCCTTCCGTCCATAAATTTTTCCCTAATCGATCACTATTATGTGCGATCAATGCGTTAGCGGCTTTCAGAATATTATTCGTCGAACGATAATTTTGCTCAAGACGGATAGTTTCGGCACCGGGAAAATCATTCAAAAAACGCTGAATATTCTCCACTTGTGCACCACGCCAGCCATAAATGGACTGATCATCATCGCCGACGATCATCACTTTACCCGTGTCACCCGCTAACACTCGGATCCACGCATATTGGATACTGTTAGTATCTTGGAATTCGTCGACTAAAATATTGGTGAAGCGTTCGCGATAATGTTGTAGCACATGAGGTTTGTTCAGCCACAGTTCATGGGCGCGTAACAGGAGCTCAGCAAAATCCACTAGCCCCGCACGATCACAAGCTTCTTGATAGGCTTGATATACTTTCAGCCAAGTGCTTTCAACCGGATTACCATAGCACTCAATATGTTGAGGCCGTAGCCCCTCATCTTTTTTGCCGTTGATATACCACATGCCCTGACGGGGTGGCCACTGCTTTTCATCAAGGTTCATCGCTTTTAGCAAACGGCGAATTAACCGATACTGGTCATCACTATCTAAAATTTGAAAATCTTGTGGTAGGCCAGCATCCAGATAATGTTGGCGTAGAAGGCGATGTGCTAAACCATGGAACGTTCCTATCCACATGCCACCTTCACTTGAGCCAATCAATTGATTAATACGGTGGCGCATTTCTGCCGCCGCTTTGTTGGTAAAGGTCACCGCCATAATCGAAAATGGCGATGCATGCTCAACCGCCATTAACCAAGCAATCCGATGTACTAACACACGCGTTTTACCACTACCCGCTCCCGCAAGTACTAATAAGTTAGTGCGTGGTGCAGCAACCGCTTCACGCTGTTTGTCGTTAAGGCCTTCGAGCAGATAAGAAACGTCCATAATTACCATCAAAGCAGAACAGTGGCGATGACCACTGTATTTTTATACAGAAAAATGATTATACCAGTGACAATAGAGAAGCCAACTGAGAAATTTCAACATGCGGCAATAAGCGGACATCTTTTTCTTCCATCAGCGTCTTATTGTCGACATTGATCCAACAAGCTTGCATACCACTGCGGATCGCACCTTCGACATCAGTCAGCAAATTATCGCCAACATGCAAAATGGCATGAGGCTCCAGTGCTAACTTTTGAGCGGCTAACCGATACATATCACAATAGGGTTTCGAGCGCCCATCCGGGCCAGCTTTTAATACAAACTGAAAATATTGCCCTAATCCACACGCATCAGGCTCTGCATTACCGTTAGTAATTGCTACCAATGGCAATTTTTTGGCTAACTGAGTGAGTGTTTGGTGAGTGGATTCAGGAACATCGATTTGATTACGCCAATAAGTAAAATGAGCCATGAGGTCATCCGCCCCTTTTTGCGCGTCTTCACGGCTGTACCCATAGTGGCAAAACATCATTTTCGATGATAACCAACGCCAACGCGTGATGTCATGGCAAATATCAGGCTCTTGCTTCGCCACAATATTGCGAAAAGTGTATAAGTCATCATGGGTAAAATGATTAAACTGCGCATCATATTCACGGACAAAACGTAACACTTCTTCTTCCGTTTTATCAATGACCGGATGGTTGTCATACAATGTATCATCTAAGTCAAACGTAATGGCCTGAATAGGTGATAACGGACGGTAAAAATGCATTAAGGTTTCTCCCTTTTTGCTCTGGGATGAGCCACATCATAAACATTAGCCAGATGCTGGAAATCTAGGTGTGTGTAGATTTGTGTCGTCGATAAATTTGCATGACCGAGCAACTCTTGCACACCGCGTAAATTACCACTTGATTCAAGGATATGTGTTGCAAATGAGTGACGCAATTTATGAGGGTTAATGTGGCTATTAACCCCTTGTTTGATCCCCCATTGCTCAAAGCGTTTTTGAACATTACGGTTAGATATGCGTTTACCACTCTTTGTGGAGATAAAAACGGCACCATCTTCCGGCTCATACAGCTCTCGCATTTCTAACCAACGCTTTAACCAGCTCACTGCGGTTTTGCCTAATGGGATCTTACGCTCTTTACTTCCTTTCCCCATCACTCTGACCTCACCCATCGCGAGGTCTAAATGACGAACATCTAACCCAACCAATTCAGATAAACGTAACCCCGCACCATACATCACTTCTAACATCGTCCTATCACGGACCACCAGCGGGTCGCCGCTTTCCATGCTCAGCAACTTTGAAACTTCATCCACATCCATATTTTTGGGTAAACGTTTTTTGGCCTTTGGTGCATGGACGGCAGTCACTGGATTTGCAGAAAGCTTATCTTGTTGCACCATCCAATCACAGAAACTCCGCAATGCCGATAAACGTAATGCCATACTGGCAGCTTGTAAGCCTTTACGACGACTTTTTGCTGCCACGTTACGCGCTTTCGTGGCATCTAATTGCCGCCATTCGCTGACGTTCATTTCATTCAGCATCTCTACCACCACCGTGAGTTGACGGCGATAATTGGTGATAGTGACAGGGCTGAGCCTACGCTCAATTTGTAAATAACGTAAAAATGCTTCGACTTGGATCATCAGCCCTTGTGGCTGGGGGCTTATAGGCGCTCTATCCATCGGCAAAGTAACCTCGGTAGAATTTGAGCCACTTTCTCTAACATAACCGTTCCCATACCCTGTTGATAGTGATCTCGGTCGCGACTCGTAAATATCACCATGCCAGACTCCCCATGATGACCAAATAGTGAGATAGCCACTGACGCCACATTCATGGCATCAGGCAGTAAAAGTTGTATTTCAGGGCCGTTTAAATGGCCTAAATAGTGGGTCTTATCACCAAAACGCTGAATACGAATCGACTCAAATGCACGTCGAGACACGACAAGTGCTTGGGCATCAAGCGGAGCAGATAGCCGCCAGCAATCACTAAATAGACGCACAGACGCCCCGGATAGACCTAATTTTTTCGCCCAGCGATTCAAGCTGTTTAACATGTCACTCAGGCTCTGCGCCATTGACATCTCAATCACTAAATACAGCAATTCATCAAATAGTTGACCGTTTTCATGAGCCTGTTCAACCATGAAACAGATATCTTGTTCGAGTTGTTTGATTTTCAAACGTTGACGGTTCATGACGGCTTCAGGGAGCGAAATGGCTCCCTGAATAGCATGTGGGATTGTAAGCTGTTCAATAAGCGAGGCATTACGGATAAAGAAATCTGGCTGTTCCTGTAAGTAACGCACCACTTGGCTATCATCAATTTGATAAGGGCTGTCTAGTGCTACTTCCGGTTTATCCATTATAACCTCTTGATAATTGAATAAAGCTTAGAGCTGGATCACACCATCATAAACATGACTGGCAGGGCCTGTCATATATAACGGAGTGCCTGGACCATTCCAACTTATGTCGAGTGAGCCACCCGGTAAATCAACTTTTACCTGATTAGCCAGTAACCCTTGCTGAATGCCAATCGCGACCGCCGCACATGCACCACTGCCACAGGCTTGTGTTTCGCCGGCACCACGTTCAAACACCCGCAAACGGATATGGTGAGCACTGACGATTTCCATAAAACCAACATTGGTTCGCTCAGGGAAACGTTCATGGCTCTCCAATACAGGGCCTAAAATTTCCACTTCCGCCGTTTTGACGCTTTCAACTTGGATCACACAATGGGGATTGCCCATTGAAACAACACCACATAACACTGTACGTTCTAAAGCGCGAATAATATAGGTCTTTTCCGCTTTGATGGCGCGAAACGGTACTTTCTGAGGCTCAAACTCCGGCTCTCCCATGTTCACGCAAACATCGTCATTTTCATTGATTGTCAATACCATACGTCCAGATTGGGTACTGACCTTAATCTTTTGTTTATTTGTTAGCCCTTTCAAACGCACAAAACGAGCAAAACAGCGGGCGCCATTCCCACATTGTGCGACTTCACTGCCATCTGCATTAAAAATGCGGTAATGGAAGTCTAAATCAGGATCATAAGGCGCCTCAACTAACAGTAATTGGTCAAAACCAACCCCAGTATGTCTATCAGCAAGACGGCTAATCAACTCAGGAGAAAAGTAAACATTCTGAGTGACACCATCAACAACCATGAAGTCATTACCTAAGCCATGCATTTTAGAAAATTGCATATTCCGCTCCATCGCAGCAGCTTATTGTTGGTTTGAGGTCGACACTCGCGAATCTGCCGCTGTGCTATTTTGTGTTTTATCAGATGATTGTGATGATGTCGCCTTATCTTCTGGTGGGAAATAAAGAGGGCCTTTTAAGCCACAACCAGAAAGAGTGAACAAAATAATAAGCGCAGAGAGTCCAACTAAACTTTTTTTCATTATATTTCGCCTGTAAAACTAACTTGTGACGTCTGAATAAGGTAACAGATTAACAGGGCTGCCTTTGCAAATCACTATTGTTCATCAATTGAGTCGTGATTTTGTTCCCCATCCACAATAGCATAATGCTTAAAAGGGGAGCCACCAACAAATGTTTTAACTGCCATCATGGAAAATCAGAGGGTACCGGTACATTTCTACCGTCAATTGACCCCCATTGATGTTCACACCTATAATTTCCACTAGCGAATGATTTAAACAAATAGGGAACTAACCGTGAATGATAGTGAATTTCACCAACTTGCCGACCAAATGATGGCTTCAATCGAAGAGCATTTGGATAATTATGACGGCGATGCGGATATCGATTGTGAAACGAATGGTGGCGTAATGACGCTCAGTTTTGAAGATGGCAGCAAAATCATCATCAACCGACAAGAACCTTTCCACCAAATTTGGCTCGCCACGAAACAGGGGGGCTATCACTACGATTATAAAGATAACGACTGGGTATGCGACCGTTCAGGCCAACGTTTTACAGATATGCTTGCACAGGCGATTGCTACACAAAGTGGTGAACCTTTCGCATTTTAAAGGCTCATTAATAGTAGTGTGCGCGATGATGAGGTGATGACTCAAAATGCTCTGAGTGTGTCATCTCATCTTTTTCGATATCGAAGGGCCAAGAGCCTCCCGAAAAGGGGATAACTTGGCTTTTGCCTTGATGGTTTACGATTTGATAAAACTGTGGCAGGTTAAAATTAATAAAGCTTGCACCGTATGTGAAGCGATCATGAGATGAGGAGTAGAAGCGGCTCACATCACGCACCAACTCTTCTTTAGAGCCTTCACAATGTGAGTAGATCTCAACACGGTTGGCTTCATCCAACACATAAATATTAAACCCTGTGTTATCCGCTGTATTCTCAAAGAAAAACTGTACGATCCCTTCACTTGCATAACCATCGACAACCGCTGGTAAATGGTTGTTCTCTTTCGCATTGAGTTTTACTGGCCAACCATGGAGTTTGTTATGCGAAATAGCACCATAAAACTCCACCGCATTTTCGAGCTTATGAACAGAGACGTTTAAGCGTTCAAAGAACAAGCCCCATGTCTGTCCGGCAATGCGCAGGGCTTTGAAACGCCCCGGATCATTACGGTTACTTGATAAACGCAAATCAATACACTCTGACACTAATTGCTGCACACGCGTTCTGACTAGCCCACGCAAATGCTCACTGTAGCAGAACACCTCTACAGCGTCTGGTGGCGCGGCATCTTGGTGCATCTTACCTAAAATGGTTTTAAGTGCTTCTAACATGCACTGCTCGCCACTAAAGTGAAGCGTTCTCACCTCATTCCATGAGTTGCGATACAGCAAATCAATACTGCCGATAAGACAACGCTGCTCTTGACCAAAGCTAAAGACATCTAATTTTCTAAAATCAAAATGCACAACTTGATTCGAATAAACTTGGGTGGGGTCTTGCTCTAAATTGACAATGATAGCCAAATGGCGAATTTCACAGGGGCTATATAATGCTTTGGGCGTCGGTGCTGGTAGGCGTATCGGGAAGTGCCCTGATACGTCATGCATCAATTCCAATAATTTCTTCTCATCACACTGAGATTGCCCATGATGCATATACACCTGAGTATTTTCGGTCAATAACCCATTAAAATAAGCCCATGCGACGAGTTTATTTAAATAACGGTTATATTCGAGCGGCTGATGACCAATAATGGTTTCAATATACGGAGCTTGGTTATATAAGTACCAACCACTACGATTCGCACGACCCGGCGGAACATAAATAAATGTGAGGTGTTGCTCACTAAGATCCGGTGATATTTGTGGGTTCACTAACGTCACTTTACCCGGTAGCGCTTCAAACGCTGCGTATAACTTACGCGTCAATACGCCAATATCTTGTGGGCTAGCACTGACGCTTAAATTATTACGACGCGCAAAACGGATTAAATTACGATAGCTTTGCATCATCGTATCGAGCAATTCATTGTGTGCTTCACGAACTCGTTCAATTTTCCATTGACTACGCGAATCTAACATCGCTAAGCGTTCAGCACCCCATCCCCATGATTCAACTAACTGAGATAGCACATCGCGTCGCCAGCCAGAGCATTCATTTTCTGTATCTTTAGATAATTTTTCACAGACTTTGAGGTAGAAACAGCGGCGGATTAAATCAAGACGGGGGGTATCATTTATTTCAATTAAATAACGGGTGACACGTTCTAACATCAAACAATACGAGTCTAGACCGTAACAAACTATCTCACCCGCATGAAGATGACGTTTAAATTCTAATGCCAATAACTTACCTTTTGGGTAATCCCACGAATAAGACTCGAGAAGTAAACTTTTTAAGACGGCTTTATAAGGGGAATCGACACTCTTATATAATTGCCATAAGCTAGCCCCGAAATATTCGGCCGCTGACAACTCCCCTAACCCACCGAGATCGAGCCATTCATTTGGCGTCAATACACCTTGTGCATAAAGCGCCATAACATATTCATCGTAATGATGCTCTTCTTCAACTGGCACCATAGTCCATAACAATCTTTTACCTGCCATACGTACTGCGGTGCGGTAAAATTCATCCAGCAATAAAATATGTTGTGTTGAACCACAATCTTCCCCACCGATATGCCCGCTAGCATGATGGCGAAAACGGTTTTCATCAATTAAGAAGACTGTCACATCAATGCCTAAAGAAGCTGCCCACTGCTCGATTAAGGTACATTTTTTTTGTAGCAGGCGTTTCTCTTCGTTATCTAACCATGAGGGATGGCAGACCCAGATATCAATATCGGAGCATTGGCTTTGGCCAACTGAGGAGGTGCTACCCATCGAGTAGATTCCCGTTATCGGTAATTCACCATTCGCTTTTTCTGCGTTGGGAAGATACTTGCCAAATTGGGATAACCAAAGTTTTTGGTCATTGTCGGGGGTGAAGAAGCAAACGCCATAAGGGACATTCCCTTCGATATAACCCGGTATCATAGGGTGATGATAATGAAACAAGACAGGCAGCAGGCTGTAAACCTTACAAAAGGTTTCATCCATTGACGCTGTCGCGCGATCTAACCGAAGTTGGTTTATCGCATCAAGTCTCTGCTTTAAAGTTTCAATATAGAGATACAAGGGATACGCCTGGCTGAATGAACTTAACAACAAATCTGGGTAAAACCCAGCACCCAACAGATAGAAATATATTTAAAATTTTTTTCAAATGAATTGTCGGAAACGTGATCAATTTAACACCTTGCAGCAAAAGGGTAAAGTAGATCACATAATTTTATCTGTGTATTTTTGATACAAATTAATTTTCAACATATTGTATAAAAAGGCTTTTTATTTTTTATAACCCCCGAATATCCCTTGTTTATCAATGGAATAATAACAAATTGTTCGTTCGTTCAAAAAACATACATCCAGCGCCTATTTCAAATCTAATTCGCATTGCGCCTATGCTTGAACGCTTCACCACTAGATTGACGTAAATTGAAACTTTTTTACTCCCTGCACAGCACAAATAGCTAAAAAAATAGGGATGGCACTCTCTGTTTACGATGGCTCCCTCTTATTTATCTCAATCATAAAGAGAAGATTTTTATGAATAATGCGCTCTATAAACGGAGGGTTTAGGAGGCCCTAACTGGAAAACCCATCGCTAAAATGTTAAAACTAGGGATAATTGTATGGTTAATCTATGGCAGTTTATGCCTGAGAAAGCAGCGAAATGACATCAACGAATATTGTCCGTATTGCAACACGTAAAAGCCCTTTAGCTCTGTGGCAAGCTTACTTTGTTAAAGAGAAGCTAGAGCAATTTCATCCAGGCTTACAAGTTGAGCTAGTTCCCATGGTCACTAAAGGCGATATCATTCTAGATACGCCACTCGCCAAAGTCGGCGGTAAAGGCCTATTTGTTAAAGAGCTGGAGCTTGCCCTGCTGGAAAAACGGGCCGATATTGCCGTTCACTCAATGAAAGATGTTCCCGTTGAATTCCCTGAGGGCCTAGGGCTGGTGACAATTTGTGAACGTGAAGATCCCCGCGATGCTTTCGTGTCTAATCAATATGATAGTCTTGATGCGCTACCTGCGGGCAGTGTCGTTGGTACATCCAGCCTACGCCGCCAATGCCAATTAAGGGAACTACGCCCTGACCTTGTTATCCGTGACCTACGAGGTAATGTTGGTACGCGTCTCTCAAAGCTGGATAACGGGGAATATGATGCCATCATTTTGGCTGTCGCTGGGCTGAAACGGTTAGGTCTAGAAGCGCGAATTCGTACAGCATTAGCACCAGAGCAATCTCTGCCCGCAGTTGGGCAAGGTGCGGTGGGCATCGAATGCCGCCTAGATGATGAACGCACTCGCCAACTACTTGAAAAGCTTAATGATGATAATACTTCTGTCTGTGTGCTTGCTGAACGTGCAATGAACATGCGCCTTGAAGGCGGCTGCCAAGTGCCTATCGGTAGCTATGCAATTTGGCAAGATGGACAAATTTGGCTACGTGCACTAGTTGGCGCGCCAGATGGCAGTCAAGTTATCCGTGGGGAACGTTTAACCACACCAGAGCAAGCCACTCAAGCAGGCATCTCCCTCGCTGAGGAGCTGCTTGATAAAGGTGCACGTGAAATACTGGCGGAAGTTTACCAAGGAAATCCGCCAGCATGAAGGTATTAGTCACTCGGCCGGAGCCTGCTGGCTCTGAGCTTGTTGCTGCCATCAAAGCAAAAGGGGCAGAAGCATTCGCTTTGCCACTTATTCAGGTGGGGCCGGGGGCTGAATTAGACTTACTCGGATCACGCCTTCAACAGCTCACTCAAAATGATTTAGTTTTTCTTTTATCTAAAAATGCGGTCTGGTATGCAGATTTAACCCTTAAACAAGCAGGACGCAACTGGTCAGATAAGTTATCCTATTATGGGATCGGTCGTTCAACTGGTCAGTATTTTGAGGCGCTAACAAGTAAAATGATCCGCTGGCCTGAGCATGGCGAAACCAGCGAAGCATTGCTAAGCCTTCCTGAATTACAGTTTCTTGAAGGGAAACGTGCGCTGCTCTTACGGGGCAATGGTGGTAGGGAACTCCTCGCCTCTACGTTACGGTCTAGGGGAGCGCAGGTGGAATATTGCGAATGTTATACAAGACACCCTGTTTTGTATGATAAAGCAGAGTTTAATCAACAATGGGTTAATAAGGGCATTACAGATATTGTTATCAGTAGTGGTCAAATGTTAGCCTTATTAAATGAATTGATCGCTGAAAATACAAAAGCATGGTGGTTTAATCGCCGTTTATTGGTTGTCAGCGAACGGATTGCAGACCAAGCTCGCCAAATTGGCTGGCAACAGGTCTGTGTGGCAAATAGCGCAGATAATAATGCTTTATTAGAAGCATTACTCTCAACCGACATGGGATGCTAATTTATGACGGAACACGATAAATCTACCGAAACGGTCAACAACGATACTGTCGCGGATACCCCAAACAACCGCCAAACTAAGCCGTCTTCGGAGCAAAAACGTTCTGGTCTCATCGGTAGTGCCATCGCTATCGCTATTATCATCGCTATCGGCGGTGGTATTTATTATTTTACTCAACAAAGTAATACACAACTCGCTAATGAAAATAGTGAGTTAAAAAAACAGTTGAGTGAATTAATTGAACAACAAAAAGCGGATAGGCAACGTTTAGATTCTCTGGTCGCTTCACAGTCAGCACTAAGCTCACAAGCTCGCGAGTATGAAGATCAACTAAACCGCCGTATGCAAGAGCTACAAGCGCACGTCAATGCATTATCCAGTTCAGACGTAAAAAGCTGGTTACTGGCGCAAGCTGACTTTATGGTCAAAATGGCAGGCAGAAAATTGTGGAATGATCACGACCCAGTTACTGCCGCCGTACTTTTGAAAAGCGCCGATTCCAGCCTTGCAGAGATGAATGATCCTAGCCTTTTGGATATTCGTAAAGCGATTAAAAATGATATTGCTAGCTTAGCGGCTATCAACCAAGTCGATTACGACGGTATTATTCTACGTTTGAACCAGTTAAGTAATGAAGTTGACAACTTGCGCCTAAACGATATCAATAGCGGTGATGCCAAAGTTGATGATGACGAACAGGTCTCCGGTGATATTGCCGACTGGAAACAGAACTTATCACGCAGTTGGAAAAGCTTTACCAGTGATTTTATTACTGTACGTGCTCGTGATGGCTCTGAAGCGCCACTGCTTGCGCCAAATCAGGACATCTATTTACGTGAAAACATTCGTTCTCAATTACTCATTGCTGCACAAGCGGTTCCTCGCTATCAAGAAGAGACCTATAAGCAATCTTTAGAGCAAGTCTCTACTTGGGTACGTGCCTATTTTGATGTGAATGCACCGGCAACCAAAGCTTTCCTTGCTGAAGTTGATGAGTTACTTAATCAATCAATCGACACTGAAATGCCTGATACATTAGAAAGTCAGCCAAAACTTGAAAAAGTTATGCAGGCACGTGTTCGTAACCTACTTGCCCAATCAGAGGAAAGTGCAAAAGCGTCAGCAACCCCCGCAGTAAAGGAGGAAAAACAACCTTCTGAAACTGAGGCTAAACCCGAAAAATCAGAAAGTTCGGTCGTTACAGCACCAACTAATGAGCAGAAGGGGTAATTATGATTAAAGTATTCATCCTCTTTATTGTTCTGATCGCAGGCATTATCTTAGGGCCGCTATTAGCCGGTCACCAAGGCTATGTCTTCATCCGTACAGATAATTATGACATTACGACCAGTGTCACCAGTTTAGTTCTGTCTTTTATATTACTACAATTCGTATTGCTCTTTTTAGGTTGGTGCTATCGTCGTTTTATCAGCACAACCTCTCGGACTAAAGGCTGGGTGAGTGGTCGTAAGTACCATAAAGCGCACTCGCAAACCCAAAAAGCCCTCTTAAAGCTAGCTGAAGGGGATTTCGATCAAGTCGAAAAGTTGATGAGTAAGCATGCTGACTTCTCTCAACAGCCTGTTATCAACTACTTACTGGCTGCTGAAGCCGCGCAACAGCGTGGTGATGAATACCGAACTCACCAATATCTCAATAGAGCCGCAGAAGTGGCTGGCAGTGATCAACTGCCTGTAGATATCAGCCGTGTTCGTATTCAATTAGCGGAAGATGAGGTCTATGCGGCTCGAACTGGCATCGACAAACTTCTTGATCAAGCCCCAAGACACCCTGAGATTTTACGCCTTGCCGAGCAAGCCTATCTACGTTCTGGCGCTTATCAAGCACTGATTGAGCTACTGCCTGTCATGGCAAAAGTCCAGCTGCACAGTGAAGATGAGTTAGAAGCCTTAAAGCTCAAAGCTTATAAGGGGTTAATGAACCAGTGTATGGCAGAAAACGGTAGCGAAGGTCTTAAAGATTGGTGGAAAGCACAGCCGCGTAAAATTCGCCATGAAATCGCATTACAATCTTTCTTAGCTGAACATTTAATTGAATGTAATGACATGGAAAGCGCTGAGAAAATTATTATTGATGGCTTAAAGCAACAATATGATGAGCGCTTATTACTGTTAGCCCCAAGGCTACGTAGTGATAAACCAGAGCAACTGGAAAAAGTGTTAAAACAGTTGGTTAAACAATCTGGAGCAACGCCATTACTCAATAGCACAATGGGGCAAATCGCCTTGCAGCATGCGCAATGGGAACACGCGGAGTCTTATTTCAAAGCAGCATTAGCACAGCGTTTCGATGCACACGACGCCGCTTGGCTAGCCGATGCGCTAGATAAGCTACATAAAGCCGAAGAAGCTGCAAAAATTCGCCAAGAAGCGTTGCTACATTCACTGAAGAAAGATCGAAGTTAATAACTGTAGCAATAAATGTTTATAATAAAAAAGCTCCGTTCATATGCGGAGCTTTTTATTTGTTATTATTCCTTCTAAAAAGAATCATAGTTAATTGAATATTTTTTATTAACCATCTTATGATTAATAGTCAACCTACTTATTAAACCCATCTAAAAAAGAACTTAACTGTGCATTATGAAATTAAAAGCGCACAAATAAAGCTGAAAAATAATTGATTTTCGCATAACATCAAACAAAGCAACTGTTGTTCTGTAATATATCATTTACATAGTGTATAAATAATACATTGCCTTTGATTTAACCGGACTCAGGATATCTACATGAATGTAATTAAAACTATTTGGTGCTGGATTATTGCAACCCCAAATCGACTGCAAATATTTTTTGATCTTTTACTTCTCATTTTGTCACCCTTTGTTTTTATCACGATTATCGGTTTCAATACCGTTGATTTAAACAAAGACATCTTCATCATTACATTCATTATTCTTTGCTATACCTACATTACTCGTTGGTTTAGCAAATGGTTCTGTAACCGAAAAAATTAATCTAATGTATGATGTGAACTGATTTCCTCAAGCAACAAAATACGGTTCAAGAGGGGATCAGTTTTGGCTGATGAGTTCGCATGCAAAAAAAACACCTGCCAACAATGACAGGTGTAAATATACAATCAGGTCTACAGACGGATGGTGCCTCACTCAACGTTTCGTCCATGGGTTGATGAGAAGAGGATGAGCTCTTGTTCATCTATATTGGACAATAGGCACCGATAATCGGCTTTGCATCATTCCTAGGTTTATGAAGCATTGCTATCATAATGAGTGGAATGAGCATCTACATAATAAGTAATGCAGGATGCGTGCCAACTTTTCCAAAACAGAAATATGGCTATTTTTTATCCCGTTTTTTTAGCAAGCCTGCGAGATGACATCGTTTTTTTCAAATATCCACTATTTTAGCCAGCGATACTCGCTATCCATCATGACGACAGCCCGACTTCGCTGTCTCAATTCAGAGACACCAAATAACTATTAGTTATTTATTCATATAAATCATGATGTTATATGTCTCCATTTGGAGACAGCAAAATATAGCTTTGTATCTATTTTACGACATCAACTATTATCAATGAAAAATAACCAATAAAAGCAATTAATTAGAGATAGTTTATTCCCCAAAAATAGCACGTCCAGTCTGCATTTAAAAACAGTGAAAAACATAGGGAAGTAAACAACATTTCAGGTCGAGGGATAATGACCACACAACAATCAAGTGCGAAAGATTAGATAAGCTAGGAGAGGAAAAGGATTGATTCCGCCGATAATGGGTATGCGCTAAAAAGCAAAAACCCCGCTTATTCAAAGCGGGGTTTTCTAAATTTGGTCGGCGAGAGAGGATTCGAACCTCCGACCCACTGGTCCCAAACCAGTTGCGCTACCAAGCTGCGCTACTCGCCGATACTATTTGAATTTTCTTCACTCTTTTCGTGGTGCGAAAGGGGGGACTTGAACCCCCACGTCCTGAGGACACTAACACCTGAAGCTAGCGCGTCTACCAATTCCGCCACCCTCGCAATGTCACAAAAGAATGGGGTGGCTAATGGGACTCGAACCCACGACAACTGGAATCACAATCCAGGGCTCTACCAACTGAGCTATAGCCACCATAACTTCACTTTATTCAAAGCGTTGCTATTATACTACATACAACATTGTCTTGCCAACCGTAGCCGCACGCTAATTTAATGGCGCGCCCGACAGGATTCGAACCTGAGACCTCTGCCTCCGGAGGGCAGCGCTCTATCCAGCTGAGCTACGGGCGCTTAACGCCGTTGCGGGTGTGGATAGTACGGATTTAATCACTCCCTGTCTAGTCCTTTTTTCAATAAAAATATCGATTGCTTGCCTTTTGCTCGTTTTGTCGATAAAGAGAGCATTTTTCCTCTCTTTATCACGAAAATGTTAAATAAAAATATCATCAAGAGTGGATTGTACTATCGCCTTGACCACGATTGATGATCCGGAGCAAAAAGTACAGGATAGACACTACCGCTAAAAAGATAGCGCCAACAATTAACGATAACCGCGTCTCAGGGTTAATCGCCATCCCTACCAACACACAAACTAAAAACAGTAAGGTGGCATAGTTCACCCAAGGAAATAAAATGGATTTAAATGGGTGTTGAGCTAGCTTATCTTTGTTTTGCTGACGAAAGCGGAGCTGACTAGTCAAAATAACCAACCAAGGCACCATACCGGGTAGAACGCTCGCACTATAGACATAAACAAAGACTTTCTCTGAGTCAGGAATAATATAATTTAAACTTGAGCCGACTAATAGACACAGTATCGTGAAGCCAACACAGCGCGCTGGCACGCCATTACGTGTGAGTTTCAATAATGAAGGTGGTAGTTGCTTGTTTTGAGCTAACGCATACAGCATTCGCCCTCCACTGTACATGCCACTATTACAACCGGACAACGCGGCAGTTAGTACGACAAAGTTAATGACAGCCGCCGCCGAAACAATACCAACTTTCGCAAAGGTCAGTACAAATGGGCTACCTTGTTGACCAACTTCAGTCCAAGGAAACAAAGTCACGACAATAAAAATGGCGCCGACATAAAAAATTAAAATACGCCATAGAATATTATTGATCGCCTTTTTCAACGTAACCTGTGGATTTTTAGCTTCACCGGCGGTGATCCCCACTAGCTCTACCCCTTGGTAAGAAGCGACAACAATACATAATGCAAACAGGAACCCTTTCCAACCCCCCGCAAAAAAACCGCCATGCTCTGTTAAATTACCAAGGCCTATTGGCTCAAAATGGTTACCGATCCCAAGGAATATTAGCCCTAAGCCGATTAAAATCATGACAACAATAGTTGTCACCTTTATCATCGCAAACCAAAATTCTAGCTCACCATACAACCTAACCGCCGCAAGGTTCGCTAAGGCCACCAAGATAACGGCGGTTAAGGCAAATACCCACTGAGGTGCATCGGGGAACCAATAGGAAGCATAAGAGCCGATGGCGGTGATCTCTGAGATACCCACAGCCACCCACATAAACCAGTAGCCCCACGCCGTTAAACATCCCCAAAATGGGCTTAAATATTTATAACCAAAGGCAGCAAAAGAGCCTGTCACAGGCTCTACAAACAACATTTCCCCCATTGAGCGCATAATAAAAAAGACAAAAATGCCTGCAATAATATAGGCTAACAATACTGAAGGACCTGCCCACTTTAAGGTGCTCGCTGACCCCATAAAAAGGCCAACACCGATTGTTCCACCTAGTGCAATCAGCTCAATATGACGTGCCTCTAAGCCTCGCTGTAGCCCTTGCTGTGAATTCTCCATAAATTCCCCTGTCGTAACAAAAAAGATAAATCATGGCTTATGAGTATTTATAGTAATAAGCACAATCAATATTCATAAAAAGACTGTTTTATCAGTCGAAAAAAATGACATATTCAAGTGTTTGAACCGAAAGCTCGTAACTTACATGTATTTTTGATGAATTATAGAAATAATTGAAGAAAGAGACCAGAAGTAACGTTTATGTTATTAAAGGGAGGTGAAAATTGACAAGATGGTGACATGTCACAGCGCAATAAAGGTAACTTACGCCGTGACATGCTATGCAAAACTACAGCTTGCCGCCATAGTAGTAAGCTAAAAATTTCAACAATTTAAACTGTCTTTTAATGCGGGTCGGCTGAGATAATAAGCGATATAACCACTCTAACCCTAAATTTTGCCAGACTTTAGGGGCGCGTTTTACGTGCCCAGTAAAGACATCGTAAGTGCCACCAACGCCCATATAGAGTGCATCTGGGTAAACTTTTCGACAATCGCGCATTAAGATCTCTTGCTTGGGTGACCCCATCGCGACTGTTACAATTTTTGCGCCGCTGGCTCGAATTCGCTCAAACAGAGTATCTCTATCCTCTGCCGTAAAATAGCCATTTTGTGAGCCAACAATATTCACATTCCACTGTGCTCGTAGCTTATTCTCTGTTTGCTCAAGGATCTCCGGCTTACCACCGACTAAAAAAACAGGCGTGCCTTCTTTCCCTGCGCGTTCCATTAACGCTTCCCAAAGATCAGCTCCCGCTACACGAGAGACTTGCGCTTGAGGGTATTTACGGCGAATAGCGCGCACAATACTGATACCATCTGCATAGAGATATTCCGCTTGCCCAAGCAACGTATTTAATGCCGCATCCTTTTCTGCTGTCATCACTTTTTCAGCATTGATAGCCACCAGCGTACCTGATTTTGTTTCACCGTCTGCAAATAGGTGATCCAGAAAATGCGTCATATCTTTGAAGCCCCATATTTGGTGGCCTCTGATACTATATTGTGGAATAGATTGCTGTTCCATAATGCTCCTTTAGCGGTCTCCGCGACGTTGGCTTCCTAAGTAAGAAGCTGTTTTTGCCCGAATAAGCCCCGCACTTTCAAATAACCAGTACAGTAATTTCGCCAGAATCAAACAAAGTCCGAAAATGAGGCAGAAAAAGACTACGCGTGACACGAAGGAGTCGACCCCTTCACGTGCTAACACAATGATGTTAAAAATAGCCCCAAAGCAAAAAGCTTGCATAATGGCGGCTTTATAGCGATTTGACTCTTTTAGGCTCATGCCGTAGATCCAGTCAAACCATTTAATGATTAACCCAACCACAATCGCGCCGAGTAGGATAAATGGCACGCCCCCCATCACCACTAATGAACCAATCAATGTAGGCGAAATTGCCAATCCAGAGTGGTTATTGAGCACTTCCCAAGTAAAGTAGTTTGCTGAGTTCAGTACCGTGTCAGGTCGTTCAGGCCATAACCACGATGGAATGAAGACATAAAAATCACGCACAATAGGCGCCAAACCTTGGAATTCTATCTTGTCATAGTGACTCAACAATAGAGCAAGGTTTTCCCATGGTGAGAAGGTATCTCGGGTCAGATATAAGAAGGTATAAAACGCCTCTGCACCACTCACATCTAGGCCATAGCGTTTTAACGCTAGCCAGAACATACCGATAATACTCGCGACACCTGCCGCCACTAGCATCCAAAGTGTGATCCACCTTCTGACGATACCAATAAACAAAAATAGGGCGAATGCAATAATGATATTGGCTCGCGTTCCGCCAACAATCACATACGTCAGAAAACCGAATGCAACGGTACTGACGAGAAAGAAAAGCCAGCGTTTTTGTGATGGTCGCAAGAAGTACACAATCAACATTGCAGGGATAAAGAAGTAGAAAAAGCGCTTTAGCGCGACCCCTGAAACCTGACTGGAGAATATTTGGCTATACGATTTAAGTTTGAACAGTAAAAAACCATTCTGTAAGAAAAAGATCCCTACTGTCACCACCGCAACCGCAATCAACAATAAGCAGGTTAGGTTCGTTTCCACTTTATTCATGGTGAAGAGCGGTCGCTTAGCAGTGGTCGCACTTTTGGTTAGGCGTGTTTTATAAGCAACATAATAAATAGCATAAAAACTGGTTGCCGCCAGTTGAGCGTAGAGCAAATACTCAGCCGGAACGACTGCCACATCAAATTGGAAAACCAGAGCACAAGTCAGCGGAAAACCAAAATAAAATGTCAGTAAATACAACAGCGAAAAGAAAATATTAAAATTAAAACGTACACGTCGAAACTCTGTGTAGAGCAGTGTTCCGATAAAGATAATGGAGATTAGATAGACAAGCGATAAGCCCCCTAACTCGGCTAAGGTCATGCCTGCTCCTCCGCAACACCTAAAATCGTTTTCCAACCATCCGTAAAGTTAGGGGCAAAAAAATCGATATGTTGTTTATCCAGCAACGTCATTTGCCGTTGAGCCTCATCAACAAGGCCTAACGATAGCTCATCGCCATAGAAAAAGACGGGCACATTCTGTGCCGTTAAATCCTGCCAAAAGGTATTTTGTCGGCTGATCACAAACGGGATACCAAACTGGATCAACAGGCACAGCGTTCCCACCCCTTGCTGGCGATTAAAGATAAAATAGCCTAAATCACATGTCCTCAATAAATCGAGGTAATCCGCAAACGCCATCCGCTCTTTTAAGATACTGACTTGGTCTGCCTTAAATAGCGTTTGAGCCGCCTTCTCGACCTGTTGGATATAAGCTTGGTTATTATCCGGATACCCCATCGGTACGATGACCTTAACTTGCTCACCAAATTGCTGTTTAATCGCGCTCAGAGCCTCTATATGACGATTTGATTGATCACCTGAGTTACCTAATAGGATTGTCAATGTCTCGCCCTGACGCGCTGGACGCTCATTTAACGTCAGAGCAGGATCCATTCGTGTTGGGAAGTATAAAATTGAGGCCGGTACTTTTGGGTTAGATTGCTGGAAATAACATAAATCACCGCGGGTCGCACAAACGTGCCCCACTTTTTTTTGCGCCAAACGACGCAATACATAAAAAAGCTTAAACTTTAATGATTTTGACTCTTCATACAGGTCTGCCCCCCAAATATGCCACCAAAACTGGTGAGATTTAATTTTACCAAATAGGAGGGCTAACCAAATCGGCGCGTTAAACTGACCATGAAAGAAAAAACGTTCTCGGCGATCTGCCATTGCACGTTGGATCACCGCATTCGCTATCGCTTTTTTACCTTCAAAAACATCGATATTCAGCTTTGGATATGCAGCCGCAAGCTGAGTATCGCGACTAACCACCATAAAATGGGGTTTTTGTGACGCTGTATTTTCCTTACAGATCACGTCATTAAAAAACGTCAACACCGTTTGATTATGGTGAGGGAGTTCAGATCCCAGTACATGTATTAAGGTTGTCATACTCGCCTACGGTAAATCAAAAATACGCAACAACAGAGGAGAAAATACACGATGTATGTCGCCATATAGGCTTGTGTTGCCCCTACAGCCCCGTGCATAGGTATCAGCCAATGGGAAAAGCCCATTAAGAGAATAAACTGGCTCACCTCAGTTAAAATATAAAAACGCAATGCCGCCTTCGCAATCACAAGATAACCAAAGACATATGCACCGACTTTCAGCACATCGCCCACTAATTGCCATGCGAATAAGTCTCGCATTCCATTAAATTTTTCAGAAAACAGCAACCAAATCGCAAAGTCACGTAATAGCCACACCATAAAACTGGCTACGGCGACAGCAGGTAACACAAATTTTAACGTCTTAAGGATCTCAGCAGAAATTTCATTTTTATGTTGTAGCCGAGAGAGTGTAGGCAGCAAATACACAGAAAATGTCGCGGTAATAAACTGCAAGTAAGCATCTGAAATTGTACTAACCCCTGTCCATAAGCCTACATCATCCCAACTATATTGTGCTGCGAGCAAATTCCGCATCATGATATAGGCAACGGGCAAAGTCACCGACGTAATTAACGCCATAATGGTAAATTTGCCTAGGTTAGTCG
Organism: Providencia sp. PROV119; assembly: GCF_028482435.1. Lineage (NCBI taxonomy): Bacteria > Pseudomonadati > Pseudomonadota > Gammaproteobacteria > Enterobacterales > Morganellaceae > Providencia > Providencia sp. PROV119. The sequence goes on along the minus strand of NZ_JAMPQL010000013.1, from coordinate 31,208 downwards.
CCACGGCTTTATCCCAAGCAGGCTTTAACATCGATAATGCAAACCGCTTACGGCGAATCATCATCAAGGCAGCAGGTAAAACCACTAATGCAGGAACCAATGCCAAGCCAGCTAAAGCGCCATCATAACCACCTAATGTGTAGCATAAATAATAGGCAACTACACCAATTATACTCCCAAAGATAATCGATTGAGCATTACCCGATGCGTCTCGATAACCTTTAAGGATCGCCAAGAAGTAGTTAGCGTAAGCAATGCCCATCTGAATAAAGGCAACCGCCTGAATAACAGATTGATAGTCCTTGCTGTCGAATAGCCCTTCACTTATTGGGCCACTAAAAAGCAGGAATATCAGCGCTAATAGTGTCGAAAAACCAAGAATAAGTGTTGATGATGTCCCTAATACCGCACGTAACTTTTCAGGGTCTTGATGGTGTTCTGCGACATATTTAGTCACACCATTAAAAATACCCGCTCCCGATAAAACACCCAACACTGTGATTAACTGGCGGAAGTTCCCCGCCAGACCAACCCCACTCGGGCCAAACGTGACTGCTAATAATTTGACGATAAGTAGGCCTGCCCCGATTTTTATCAGGGTAGACCCAGCAGTCCAAACTGAAGCTTTGGCTAACGACATTAGGCAAAAAACGCCTTAATTTTTGCAATTACCGTTTGTTGTTCATCATCTGTCATATTGTAGAACATAGGCAGACGCACTAAACGGTCACTTTCACTGGTCGTATAACGGTCTTCACCGTGGAAACGTCCAAATTCTTCCCCAGCAGGGCTAGTATGCAACGCAACATAGTGGAACACCGTTAAAACGCCATTTGATTTCATGTATTCATTAAAAGCAGTACGCTCTTCAACATCTTTTAGCTTGATGTAGAACATATGGGCGTTATGCACTAACCCTTCGGGCACGATAGGTAATGCAAGTTTACCTTCCTGCGCTAATGGTGATAACGCCTCATAGTAGCGTTGCCATAGTAGCAATCGGCGATCATTGATTTTTTCAGCTTCTTCAAGCTGAGCCCACAAATAAGCCGCTTGTAAATCTGACAAGAGATAGCTGGAACCAATATCACGCCAAGTGTACTTATCTACCTGACCACGGAAAAACTGACTGCGGTTAGTTCCTTTTTCACGGATCACTTCGGCACGGTTAATCAACGACTTATCATTGACCAGTGTTGCCCCGCCTTCACCACCTGACGAGTAGTTTTTCGTTTCATGGAAACTATAGCAGCCGATATGACCAATAGTACCTAATGCTCGGCCTTTGTATGTCGACATAACACCTTGTGCCGCATCTTCAATCACAAATAGGTTATGTTTTTTCGCGATAGCCATGATGGTATCCATTTCGCAAGCGACGCCCGCATAATGGACTGGAACGATAGCACGAGTACGTTCGGTGATTGCAGCTTCAATTTTTGTTTCATCCATGTTCATGGTGTCTGGACGTACATCCACGAAAACAATGGTAGCCCCTCTTAATACAAACGCATTTGAGGTAGAAACGAAGGTAAAGCTTGGCATGATCACTTCATCACCAGGCTTGATGTTAATTAGGATCGCCGCCATCTCTAACGAAGCGGTACAAGAAGGTGTTAACTGGACTTTAGGGCAATCAAAGCGCTTTTCCATCCACTCTTCACAACGTTTTGTAAAACCACCATCACCACATAGCTTGCCGCTTTCCATGGCTTGCTTCATATACGTTAATTCAGTTCCTACAACGGGTGGTTTATTAAATGGAATCATGTTGTCCCCTATATAACCAATAAGCAGTGCTAGCAACCGAAGCACCACTACGTGAATAAAGATTTAATGCCGCAATATTGCTGATTTGGGTAGCCACATTTAACTGTCTTTTTTCGTGTTGCTCACACCAGACAACGGCTGCGGACATCAATTTACGGCCAATTCCTCGCCCTGTAGCGCTAGGCATAACAGCGAGTAGGCCGATACGCGCTGTGTCATCATCAAGGTGTCTCAAACTCACAAAGCCTAAGATATCCCCCGACGCGTCTTTTACTAATAAACAAGTATGGTCAAATGTGCCTAAAACCGCTTTTTCTATCCATAGTGCATAAAAACGCCCACTGTCGCCTTCACGATACCAAGGAGACCGAAAACGGCTTTGGCTAAACACTTGTGCCGCCGCATGGCGTAATACAGGAATATCTTCCGCAACAGCGGGTTCAACCCGATCTGTTGCCACTAATCGACTTTTTAAATAAGCATTTTCTGTGCCAATAGTCAGCGCAAAATCAATTTCACCTTCGACGAAAGAGAAACCAAGCTGCATTAGCCCATCTAAACGCTCAGTATCACTAGCAAGTATCTTGGCTTGAGTAATAGCATAACCGTCTAATTGGCTTGCAAGAACCGTCTCAGCGTGTGGCGCTGCGAAATCTAATTTCGCCGTAGGGAGTCCGAAAAAATCAGACTCCCATTGTAGACAATCAATACTGGCGCGGACGGACACGGAGGAGATCCTCTAAATATTGGCCATAACCCGTTTTACTCAGTTGTTTTGCCGATGCCTGAACTTGCTCATCAGACAACCAACCATTACGCCATGCAATTTCTTCTAAACAGGCGACTTTGAAACCTTGACGTTTTTCAACCGTTTGTACAAAAGTACCCGCTTCAATTAAGCTATCGTGAGTGCCCGTATCTAGCCATGCAAAGCCACGCCCCAACAGTTCGACGTTTAGCTCACCTTTGTCCAAATACATTTGGTTGATAGAGGTAATTTCCAGCTCCCCTCGCTCTGAAGGTTTCACCTGCTTAGCGAAATCAACGACCTGATTATCGTAGAAATAAAGCCCCGTCACCGCCCAGTTAGAAAGCGGCTTTTTCGGTTTTTCTTCGATGGATAACACTTTGAAGTCATCATCAAACTCCACCACACCAAAACGCTCTGGATCCATAACTTGATAACCAAATACCGTGGCACCTTGTGTTCTTGCCGCAACGGATTTCAGTTTTGGACTAAATGAATGACCAAAGAAGATGTTGTCACCTAGCACCAAGCAGCATGCATCACCATTGATAAACTCTTCACCAATAATAAACGCTTGAGCAAGGCCATCCGGTGAAGGCTGCTCGGCATAACTCAGCTGAATGCCAAACTCATGTCCATCACCAAGTAAGCGTTTAAACATGGGCAGATCATCCGGAGTAGAAATAATCAATATCTCCCGGATCCCTGCCAACATCAGTACTGACAATGGATAATAGATCATCGGTTTATCATAGATAGGTAATAACTGTTTCGAGATGCCCCGTGTAATCGGATGCAAACGCGTTCCCGAACCACCAGCCAATATAATCCCTTTCATGATCCCCCCTTAAGCGCCTAAACCAAGGCGTTCTCCTGCATAAGAACCATCTTGCACACGACGCCACCAAGTTTCGTTATTCAGATACCACTGCACTGTCTTACGGATCCCTGATTCGAATGTTTCTTGAGGCGTCCAACCTAATTCACGTGCGATTTTATCGGCATCAATGGCATAGCGCATGTCATGACCCGGCCTATCCGTCACATAAGTGATAAGGTCACGGTAATGTGCAACCCCTTCTGGCTTCTGCGGATGAAGTTCTTCAAGTAGCTCACAAATAGTCTCGACCACATCAATATTACGACGTTCATTGTGACCACCAATGTTATAAGTGGTACCCGGCTGTGCTGTCGTTGCCACCAAATATAAGGCGCGAGCATGGTCTTCAACAAATAACCAATCGCGGATCTGCTCACCTTTGCCATAAACAGGTAATGGCTTACCCGCTAACGCATTGATGATAATCAGCGGGATCAGTTTTTCTGGAAAATGGTATGGCCCATAATTATTTGAGCAATTGGTGATCATGGTTGGCAGGCCATAAGTACGCTGCCAAGCCCGCACTAAATGGTCACTCGATGCTTTAGAAGCCGAATAAGGGCTGCTTGGCGCATAAGGCGTGGTTTCAGTAAAGAAACCGTCCGGCCCTTCCAAATCGCCATACACTTCGTCAGTTGAGATGTGATGGAAACGGAATTGCGCTTTTTTCGCGGCATCTAAGCCCATCCAGTAATGACGAGCCGCCTCTAATAGCGTGTATGTACCGACAATATTGGTTTCAATAAAGGTGGCAGGGCCATCAATAGAGCGGTCAACATGGCTTTCTGCGGCTAAATGCATCACGGCATCGGGTTGATATTTCGCAAAAACGCGGTCTAACTCAGCGCGATGGCAAATATTCACTTGCTCAAACGCATAGCGGTCGCTATTTGACACCTCACTGAGTGACTCTAAATTGCCCGCATAAGTTAAACAGTCTACGACAACCGCACTGTCGTTAGTATTTTCAATGATATGACGAACAACCGCAGAGCCGATAAAACCGGCTCCACCTGTGATTAGTATGCGTTTCAACGCCAAACTCCTTTGGTATCCACAACCCATTTTTGCTGAATCAATGAACCTTGAATGGCTTTAAATTGGTTATGATCCACCAGCATTAAAATCACATCAGCATTGGTGATTGCATCTTCAATCGATGCCAGCTCTACAATGCCTTTTAGTGCCGTTGGCAATTCATGGATATGTGGCTCAACCGCATACGTTTTACCTTTATTCCAGCTCGCCACCATTTTCGTGATATGCATCGCTGGGCTTTCACGCAAATCGTCAATATTGGGTTTAAATGATAGACCAAAGCAGGCAATAGTCACTTCGCTCGCCTTTTTACCTGTTTCAGCTAAACAATCTGCCACCGCAGCTTTGACCTGATCAACAACCCAAATTGGTTTGCCATCATTGACTAAACGCGCGGTGTGGATCAAACGAGACTGTTGTGGGTTTTGTGCCACAATGAACCATGGGTCAACGGCAATACAGTGTCCACCAACACCTGGGCCCGGCTGTAGAATATTGACGCGAGGGTGACGATTCGCCAAACGGATCAGTTCCCACACATTGATATCTTGTTCGGCACAAATCAGTGAGAGTTCGTTTGCAAATGCGATGTTCACATCTCGGAAGCTGTTTTCTGTCAGCTTACACATCTCGGCGGTTCTTGCATTCGTGATAACACATTCGCCTTCAAGGAAAATGTTATACAGCTCGCTCGCACGTAATGATGATTTTGGCGTCATACCACCAACAACACGGTCATTTTTAATCAATTCAACCATGACTTGACCCGGTAAGACACGCTCAGGGCAATAAGCCACATCAATATCCGCCGCTTCCCCTGCTTGGTGAGGGAAAGTGAGATCAGGACGCGCTTGAGCCATCCATTCAGACATCTGTTCAGTCGTGCCAACAGGAGAAGTAGACTCTAAAATGACTAAATCCCCTTTTTTCAATACCGGAGCGATAGACTCTGCGGCTGCTCTTACATAAGTAAGATCAGGTTCATGTTCACCTTTAAATGGGGTTGGCACTGCTATCAAATAGGCATCGGCAGGCTGTGGTTTAGTAAAAGCTTTCAGATGACCTGCTTCAACCGCGCTTTTTACGACGAGGTCAAGCTCTGGCTCGACAATATGGATTTTCCCCTGATTAATGGTATCAACCGCATGCTGGTTGACATCAACGCCAATCACTTGCTTTTTGCGTGACGCAAAAGCGGCTGCTGTTGGCAAACCAATATAACCAAGGCCGATAACAGAAATAGTTTCAAAACTCATAATTTCACCTGATTGCTTTTTAGTGCTTCAAGAATACGCTGACAAGCATGACCATCCCCATAGGGGTTATGCGCGCGGCTCATTGCATGATATTCCGCTTCATCTGTCAGTAACCGGTTAACTTCTGCAACAATTTTTTGTGTATCTGTACCCACAAGACGCACTGTTCCAGCTTCAACAGCTTCAGGGCGTTCTGTGGTATCTCTCATAACTAAAACAGGTTTGCCTAGTGATGGCGCCTCTTCTTGGATCCCGCCAGAATCGGTCAAGATCAGGTAGGCATGGTTCATCAAATAGACAAAGGGTAAATACTCCTGAGGAGTAATCAGAATAATATTATCAATGCCATGTAAAATACGTTTTACGGGTTCACTGACATTCGGGTTTAAATGCACAGGGTAAACCACCTGAACATCAGGATGGCTTTGTGCAATTTCAGCCAAAGCATGACAAATACGTTCAAATCCACCACCAAAGCTTTCACGGCGATGGCCTGTGACTAAAATCATTTTCTTATTGGGATCAATAAACGGGTAATTCGCCGCCAATTTATCAGCCATGTGCTGGTCGCTCATCACTTTATCGCGAACCCACAGCAAAGCATCAATCACACTATTTCCCGTCACAAAAATATGATTGTCGGGAATAGACTCTTTTAGTAAGTTTTGACGCGAATTTTCAGTTGGCGCGAAATGGTACATTGCAAGGTGCCCCGCAATCTTACGATTCGCTTCCTCTGGCCATGGTGAGTAGAGGTTACCTGTACGTAAGCCTGCCTCCACATGGCCAACAGGAATACGGTGGTAGAAAGCCGCTAAGCTCGTTGCCATTGTCGTCGCAGTATCCCCATGCACTAACACCACATCAGGTTGGAAATCGGCAAATACGTTTTTCAACCCTTCAAGAATACGACACGTAATATCGGTTAAATCTTGCCCTGGCTTCATAATATTGAGATCGTAATCGGGAGTAATCTCAAATAGCTTCAGTACCTGATCGAGCATTTCTCGGTGCTGGGCCGTCACACAGACTTTGGCTTCAAAAGCCGCATCCTTAGCAAGTGCATGAACCAACGGTGCCATCTTAATGGCTTCTGGTCGAGTGCCGAATACAGTCAATACTTTCACAGTGACTCTCTTATATTTATCTAATGCAGTTAGCTGCTTTTATTTATAATGACATTACACAGTGGCTGACATCATCGACAGCCACCTATTCAAAATCAGGACGGGCGACGGCGTGCAAGTACCACACCAGCACCAACCAATGCACCGATAGCTCCCCATAGAACCATCATAAAGGCTCTACGTGGGCTGTCACGTTTGACGGGGTCTTCAGGTGTTCTCAAATAGCGATAAGCCTGAAAACTGTCTTGGAGAGTGGGACCAACACTCAGTGTAGATAACATTGCGATGTTTTGGTCATAATCAGTGTCGTGATCAGGGCCTGTCGCTTTTAATGTTTCAATCTGAGCTTCAAGTAATGGAACCCCTAATAGGAACATTTTAGAATCAGGAATTTCATCAACTGGTGCCGAGCTTTGATTACGCGAAATTCCCTGCTTTTGCGCAACTTTCAATGCTTGTTCGAGTAAATTTAAGCGTCTTTCATACGCAGCTTGAGCAACCATATCTTCGCGTTTCACTAACGCTTTCATTGATTGCATTTTCGTTGCCCACGTTCCCTTAATTTCATCATTCAAGTTGGCTGTTGCACGTTGGTTAGCAAACTGTATGTACTCACGTAAAAGCTGATTAGCGTCCGTGGACGTTTCCGCAATCAACTTAATGCTATCAGTGAGATTTTTTAGATTATCCGCGGGCGTGAATTCAATATTGTTAATCAATTCATCCAATAACGCCGCATCTGCTTTAGGGTCATTCTCTAAACGCTGCTTATAATAATCCGTCGTTAACCAAAACTGACGACGGGTATCATAAGAACCCACTTGCTTAATAAACTCTTGGTAAGCCTCATTCGCAATCGTTGGCAATTGCCCTTCTTGACCCGTCGAGTTAATACGGGAATCCAGGTTTCGTAAAAACTGTTGTTGCGAATAATAACTACCCAAATTGTTCACGGTTGGCAGGTCTGTGATCGCGGTTGAACTCCATTTTTGCTGCATAAAATAGGATGCACCCAACGCAATAGCGGCGAAAATCACCGCAAATGCCACGATCCAAATTTTACCTTGCCACAAAGAGCGGCATAAACCACGGATATCCAATTCCGGTTCTATCGGCGGCTGATACTGATTAGGTTGCGTTTCTGAGTTTTTCACTGCACAGAACCTCTATTATTTCCGTTTGTCGTTACCGTACTGCACCACCTCTACGCATACGACGTCTGACGCGCTTAATAAAACGAGCTACTTTCCATGCCCGTTTGATGCAGTAACCATACATAAAGAATACAAGCAAAAACAATGCCAACATGACCCATTCAGGTACAAATGTTAAGCGTTCACCAATAATTCCTATACATGCCAAAATGGCTGCTGCCAGTGTAATCAGAACAAAAGCCCCTCTTGGGCTAAAACCTGAACGCATAATCAAGTGATGAATGTGCTGACGGTCAGGTGAAAATGGACTCATACCTTTACGGATACGACGGTACATAATCGCCACCATATCCATCAATGGGATCGCAATAATCCATAATGCTGTCACAGGGTTGATTGGACGCCCTGCTTCCTGAGTTGATTCGACTAGGATCCAAATAATTGTAAAACCAATCAGTGTGCTTCCCGCATCACCCATAAAGACTTTAAAACGACGACCTAGTACACCTAAATTTAGGAAGATATAAGGAAGGATAGCTGCAATAAAGGCAAAACACCAAAATGCTAATCCATAATTGCCATTTTGATATAACAAAAAGCCTAATGCACCGAAAGAGACACAAGATAGCCCACCGAGTAACCCATCAATACCATCAACCATGTTGAACGCATTAATAGCTGCCCAAACAGCAAACAGTGTCACGATATAACCAAATGGCCCAAGCACTAACTCCCATGGCCCAAACGCATGACCTAATGACTCTAGTTTTAAGTCAGCCACGGTCATCATGACGACAGCGACTACGGCTTGTACACCTGCTCTTAACTTAACGCTGATATCAAACCGGTCATCTAACGCACCAATCAATACCAATAAGCCTGCACAGATTAAATATAACCATTTATGGGGTATATATTCTTCTGTAATAACAAACGCGAAGCAGATACCAAAAAAGACCGTTATCCCCCCAACTAAAGGGACCAGACCTACGTGTTTTTTTCTGAAGTTAGGTTTATCAACCAGCCCGATCTTCGTTGCCACAACTCGAGCGATAAAAATAAACACTAACGTGAACAAAAAAACGTAAAAAAGACTAGCAATAAATTGTGCGGTGTCCACGAGTCAACTCTCTTATTTTTTTATCTAACCAACCTAAAACCACAATGCCTTAGCTTATATTGCCTCAATAACAGGCAGCTAAGGTATTATCATCTCAAAAGAGATAAGTTCCATAAGACGAGTCTTCAATAACTATCACAATAACCCTATAAAGGCTTACCTAGTTGTTATTAGTGTAGCTTTTGTTCAATCATGTCTTATTAATGGATTTTATACTTAATGAAAGCAAGATGCATGCCATAAAGAACAATGTTTCTCTATGATTATAATTTTAGGCTGTTTTTCGTTTAATAAATGAACCTTTCCCAACCAATCAGAAAATGCCATTACGTAAATGATATCGTCATTAAATAAATACATGAAATACATGTATTAACTTAAAACAGTCAAACTTTGAATAAAACAATAAATCTATTTCATCCAACAAATTGATTTTCCATTTTGTGGCGACAAAAATCCAATATAAAAAGTACTATTTTTTATATAATTACTATTCTATTACTGTGAATGGCATCTCAATATTATAAATTGTTATCATCCAATGGTGAGTAAGTTGAATTTATATAAAAACATAACTTAAATTTAATTTACATAACAAATAAATAACAGAGCTATATAATAAGAAATAATTTCGATATTCATCAGAAAAATCAGTAAAAAAAATAAAAAAGCGCTGTCAAAAATTGACAGCGCTTTTTAAATTTAACAATTAGGAAGTTAGCAATTATGCTCTTTTCATAAAGTCGAAAAATTCTTCGTTCGTTTTCGTCATTGCTAATTTACTAATGAGGAATTCCATTGCATCGATCTCACCCATAGGATGAATGATCTTACGTAAAATCCACATTTTTTGTAATTCATCTTGTGAAGTTAACAGCTCTTCTTTACGTGTACCTGAACGGTTATAGTCAATCGCAGGGAAAACACGTTTTTCAGCGATCTTACGAGACAGGTGTAGTTCCATGTTACCTGTACCTTTAAACTCTTCGTAAATCACTTCGTCCATTTTGGAGCCTGTGTCGACGAGCGCTGTTGCAATAATGGTTAAACTACCACCTTCTTCAACGTTACGTGCTGCACCAAAGAAACGCTTCGGACGGTGTAACGCATTCGCATCCACACCACCTGTTAAGACTTTACCTGATGAAGGAACAACAGTGTTATACGCTCGCGCAAGACGAGTAATAGAATCAAGTAAAATGATAACGTCTTTTTTATGTTCAACTAAGCGTTTAGCTTTTTCAATCACCATTTCGGCGACTTGAACGTGACGTGCTGCTGGCTCATCAAACGTTGAAGCGATTACTTCACCTTTAACTAGGCGTTGCATTTCGGTAACTTCTTCTGGACGCTCATCAATAAGCAGAACCATCAAAACACAATCAGGGTAGTTATGTGCAATGTTAGCCGCGATATTTTGCAGCAACATGGTTTTACCTGCTTTTGGTGGAGCAACGATCAAACCACGTTGCCCACGGCCGATAGGCGCAGCTAAATCCAAAACACGCGCGGTTAAATCTTCTGTAGAACCGTTTCCACGTTCCATACGAAGACGATTGTTAGCATGTAATGGGGTTAAGTTTTCAAAGAGAATTTTGCTGCGGGCATTTTCAGGTTTATCAAAGTTAACTTCATTAACTTTCAATAGGGCAAAATAGCGTTCACCTTCTTTAGGAGGACGGATTTTTCCTGAAATTGTATCGCCTGTGCGAAGGTTGAAGCGGCGAATTTGGCTGGGAGAAACGTAGATATCATCGGGGCCTGCGAGGTAGGAACTGTCTGCTGAACGGAGGAAACCAAATCCATCCTGCAATATTTCCAGAACGCCATCGCCGAAGATATCCTCCCCGCTTTTAGCATGCTGCTTCAAAATCGAGAAGATAATATCCTGCTTTCTCATACGGGCTAAGTTTTCTAGCCCCATGTTTTCGCCTAATGTAATCAATTCTGATACTGGCGTATTTTTTAATTCGGTAAGATTCATAATGGTGGGTTCTTTAACTCGGGGTAATTCTCGAACTATGAACGTAAATTGAAGACAACTATATATAAGCTATATAAGTGCCAGTTTAACTTTATAACGCCCTGTTGATAGTTACAAACATCAACGGCTCAACAACGCGTAAAAATTCTTGCGCTTGTTATTGCTAAGACTGCGCTAACATATCGCGGCGATTCATCGGAATGATGTGCGGCTTATTATTAGAAACACAAACAATATTAGCAATAGTTTTTTGTGCATTTAAGGCAACATCTATCCCAATATCGCAAATTTACAGCTTTCAAAGCACTAAAACGCAAAACTCATGCCCTGAAACCCATCCCTAACTAGAACGCCTTCATACGGCTAATCCATATCTATCTTGAATTGATATTGTCAATTTACCACGAATGAAATGATTGAATGCGGCTAGCGCGACAACTCAATTTTCAAATTGATAATTCCAGAAATCAACACATTATCAGCCCTAGATCACAATATATGAACCACAACTGAACTGACAAACCAGATATTTATGATAAGAGCAACGGATTATAAAGTAATTCTTTCGGGTGCAATATGGGGATTGCCGATAACTTACCATGCTTCATTGAGGACGTCTAGCGGTGCGCCCTATAAAATAGATGTACCGCTAAACGTTTTACCTTAAACAACAACTATAACTTACAGATTTTCGTCCAAAAATTCTTTTAACTGAATTTTAGAGAATATGCCCACTTTTGTTGCTACGACATTGCCATTTTTGAATAATAGGAGCGTAGGGATATTACGAATACCATATTTTGGTGCTGTGGCCGGGTTATCAACAATATTCAGTTTTGCGATGGTCAATTTGCCTGTATATTCTTCAGCAATTTCATCAAGAATAGGCGCAATCATATGACAAGGACTACACCATGCAGCCCAGAAATCGACGAGAACAGGTGACGAGGCGTTTAAGACTTCGCTCTCAAAGCTTGCATCAGTTATGTGAATAATTTTGTCGCTCATATTGTACTCCAATGGATCATTTTTGCAGTCTTAGTATAACATTAATTGGCAGCAGTATGCTTTATTTCAAAAGATACACTTTCGTAAACCAACCGTTAACTGATATTCTACCACACTATGAGTAAAGCACACTTGACAGAAAAGAAGTTTTCCGACTTCGCCTTACACCCCAAAGTCATTGAGGCCCTAAATAAAAAAGGCTTCAATTTTTGCACGCCTATACAGGCGTCTACCCTGCCTTTCACTGTCGAAGGCAAAGATGTTGCGGGGCAAGCGCAAACAGGAACGGGTAAAACGTTAGCATTTTTAACGTCTACATTTCATTATTTACTAACTCACCCTTCGATTGAGGGTAAAAAAGTCAATCAGCCCCGAGCGCTGATTATGGCACCCACCCGTGAACTGGCAGTGCAAATCTACTCAGATGCAAAAGAGCTTGCTGAGTATACGGGTCTAAAAATGGGGCTAGCCTATGGCGGTGATGGCTATGATGAGCAATTAAAGGTGCTACAAAATGGTGTTGATATTCTTATCGGCACAACGGGACGTTTAATTGACTATGCAAAACAAGGTCATATTGACTTAAATGCCGTACAAGTGGTTGTTCTAGATGAAGCTGATCGCATGTACGATCTGGGCTTTATTAAAGATATTCGTTGGTTATTCCGTCGCATGCCTGCGGTAACCGAAAGGTTAAACCTACTCTTTTCAGCTACGCTCTCTTACCGTGTCAGAGAACTTGCTTTTGAACAGATGAATAGCCCTGAATATATTGAAGTCGAGCCGTTACAAAAAACGGGTCACCGTATTAAAGAAGAGCTGTTTTATCCTTCAAATGAAGAGAAAATGCGCTTATTGCAAACGTTGCTTGAAGAAGAGTGGCCAGAGCGTTGTATTATTTTTGCCAATACCAAACATCGTTGCGATGAGATTTGGGCACACCTTGCGGCTGACGGTCATCGTGTAGGGCTACTCACCGGAGATGTTGCTCAGAAGAAACGACTGCGTATTTTAGAAGAGTTTACTCAAGGTAATCTCGATATTTTAGTTGCGACCGATGTCGCTGCTCGCGGGTTACATATTCCTTCTGTTACCCATGTCTTTAACTATGACTTACCTGATGATTGTGAAGACTATGTACACCGCATTGGTCGTACTGGTCGTGCAGGTGAAAGTGGTCATTCAATCAGCCTTGCTTGTGAAGAGTACGCTTTGAATCTACCCGCCATCGAAGAGTACATTCAACATTCGATTCCAGTGAGTAAGTACAACAGCGAAGCGTTATTAACTGACCTTCCTGCTCCGAAACGCCGCCATCGTCCGCGTCCAGGAGGGCCTCGTCGCAATTCAAATTCGCCACGTCGCCATAATGGCCCACGTAACAACCATAAACGTTCAGGCTGAGTAATAACGATATGCTGAAATCTTCTTCTCTCTATGCAGCAATTGATTTAGGTTCGAACAGTTTTCATATGCTGATCGTTCGTGAAGTTGCAGGCAGTATTCAAATTATTTCGAGAGTAAAACGCAAAGTGCGCCTAGCCGCTGGTTTAGATGGCAATAATATGCTGTCAGAACAAGCTATGGAGCGCGGTTGGCAATGTTTGAGGCTCTTTTCAGAGCACTTACAAGATATCCCTAGCGCTCAAATCCGTGTCGTCGCGACTGCAACATTGCGGCTGGCTAAAAATGCCGATGTTTTTGTGCAAAAAGCCAGTGAAATTCTAGGTAATACCGTCAAAGTTATTCAAGGAGAAGAAGAGGCGCGCTTAATTTACCAAGGCGTTGCTCACACAACCGGAGGCCCCGATCAGCGTTTAGTCGTTGATATTGGGGGAGGTAGTACCGAGCTGGTTACAGGTATCGGTGCCAAAGCCACTCAGCTATTTAGCCTTGAAATGGGTTGCGTCACTTGGCTAGAAAAATATTTTAGTGATCGCACACTCACCGAGGAGAATTTTACTCAAGCGGAGTTAGCCGCCCACGCGGTGATTGCCCCTATTGCGGATACCTTAAAAAATCATGGTTGGAAAATTTGTGTTGGTGCATCAGGCACCGTTCAAGCCATCCAAGAAATCATGATCGCGCAAGGCATGGATGAGCTGATCACCTTAGATAAGCTACAACAGCTTAAATATAAAGCCATTCAATGCCACAAGCTTGAAGAGTTAGAAATTGAAGGGCTCACCTTTGAGCGAGCGCTGGTATTCCCAAGCGGTCTGTCTATCCTCATCGCTATTTTTAAAGCTTTATCGATTGATAATATGACTTTAGCGGGTGGTGCATTGCGTGAAGGGTTAGTTTACGGCATGCTTGAATTACCCATTGAGCAAGATATTCGCGCTCGTACCTTGCGTAATATTCAGCGTCGCTTTCAAGTCGATATCGAGCAAGCTGCCCGCGTTAGCCAATTAGCAGAGCATTTCTTTTTACAGGTCTCTAAAAATTGGCAGCTAGACCTACGCTGCCGTGATTTGTTATCAAGTGCCTGTGCTTTGCATGAAATCGGTTTAAGCGTTGACTTCCGCAAAGGGCCGGAGCATGCCAGTTACCTTATCACTAACCTTGACCTTCCTGGCTTTACTCCTGCACAAAAGCGCTTACTGGCTGCATTACTCCGCAATCAACACGGGCCTGTTGATCTAGCCACACTCAGTCAACAAAATGCTTTACCCATGCAACAAGCTTATCATTTATGCCGCCTGTTGCGATTAGCTATTCTTTTTGCAAGCCGTCGGCGAGATGATACATTGCCAGCATTACGACTTCATGCAGAGACCCATTCTCTGACGATTGTATTGCCTTACCGCTGGCTCGCAGAGCATCCATTACGAGCAGAAAACTTGCAACAAGAAGTTCAGTGGCAAGGTTATGTTAACTGGCCTTTGAAACTTGAAGAGCGTAATAGCTCCAACAATTAATTTTCCCCCTCACATTCGTTACAGTGAATGTGAGGGGTCATTTCTGCTAGCTTTTCTTATTTAATCCTAAACGAGCCTTAATATCAGCGAGTGCAGATTGTCCTTTTTGCATCCGCTCTTCCGCGGTCACCACTTTTCGTTGCTGTTCCCACTCTAAATCATCTTGCGGCAATTCTAATAAAAAGCGACTTAGCTCAGGGCGGATTAATTCACCGTATTGTCGACGTTCACGGCAATGGCTAAAAAATAGCTCTTTTTGTGCCCGTGTTATTCCAACATAAGCTAACCGCCGCTCTTCATCGATGTTATCCTCATCAATACTACTTTGATGCGGTAACAACCCCTCTTCCATCCCTACTAAAAACACATAAGGGAACTCCAGCCCTTTAGATGCGTGTAATGTCATTAATTGCACTTGATCTGATTCTTCATCATCTTCACCGCGCTCCATCATATCGCGCAGCGTAAAACGCATTACAACCTGATCTAATGACATAGGATCATTCAAGTCGTCACCTTCAATCATTTCACTCATCCATGTAAACAACTGATTGACGTTTTTCATTCGCATCTCAGCAGCTTTCGTACTTGCCGAAGTTTCATAGAGCCAACTTTCATAGTCCATTTCACGCAGTAAATCACGCACGGCCAATAATGGCTCACGCTCAGACTGTTGAACAATTTTCTCCATCCAACGTGTGAACTGCTGTAGCGCGGTTAATCCTTTGCCTGTTAATGTTTGCTCCAGTCCTAAATCAAAACTAGCTTGATATAAACTTTTACCGCGTTGATTAGCCCATTCACCTAATTTTTGGATCGTTTTTGGCCCAATTTCACGGCGTGGCGTATTCACAATGCGCAAAAAAGCACTGTCATCTTCAGGGTTAGTGATGACTCGCAAATACGCTAATAAATCTTTGATTTCTGGGCGAGAAAAGAATGATGTTCCCCCCGAAATACGGTAAGGAATACGGTTTTGCATCAACATTTTTTCAAAGATACGCGATTGATGGTTACCGCGATACAAAATGGCATAATCTTTATATTGTGTTTTATTAATAAAGTGATGCGCAATCAATTCACCGATAACTCTTTCAGCTTCATGATCTTCATTATTGGCCGTAATAACCTTAAGTGGTGCCCCATAACCTAGTGTCGAAAATAATTTCTTCTCAAATACGTGGGGGTTATTTGCAATCAAAATATTGGCTGCTTTTAGTATGCGCTCCGATGAACGATAGTTTTGCTCCAACTTAATCACATTTAACTTTGGAAAATCCTGACTCAATAGCACTAAGTTTTGTGGGCGAGCACCACGCCAAGAGTAGATAGATTGGTCATCATCGCCAACTACCGTAAACCGCGCACGCTGACCCACCAGCAATTTAACCAATTGATATTGGCTTGTATTGGTATCCTGATACTCA
Organism: Providencia sp. PROV119; assembly: GCF_028482435.1. NCBI lineage: Bacteria > Pseudomonadati > Pseudomonadota > Gammaproteobacteria > Enterobacterales > Morganellaceae > Providencia > Providencia sp. PROV119. Next base: position 14,775 of record NZ_JAMPQL010000013.1, on the reverse strand, counting down.
TCCACCAGCAAATAGCGAATTTTTTGTTGCCAACGCTCCCGCACCTCTTCGTTATGGGATAAAAGTAAGGTCGGCTTACTGATCAAATCATCGAAATCCAATACGTTACAGCTTTTTAAATGCAATTCGTAACGACGATAACACTCTGCAAAACGATGCTCTTTCTCACTTCTCACTTTCGCCAACACCTGCTCTGGTGCTAACAGATCATTTTTCCAATTCGAGATCGATGAGATCAGTTGCTGCAAAAGATCTTTATCTTCCTCTAGCAGATCAAAAGTGAGCTCTTTGAGCAATGCCATTTGGTCCTGATCATCAAACAGAGAAAAATTAGCCTTAATACCTAACGCCTTATATTCACGTTTAATGATCTCCAAGCCCAAGGTATGAAATGTAGAGATAATTAACCCTCGAGCTTCTTTCCGCCCCAATGTTTGTGCGACACGCTCTTTCATTTCACGAGCGGCTTTATTGGTAAAGGTGACCGCTGCAATTTGACGTGGTTGATAGCCACATTGGCGGATCAGGTGTGCTATTTTATTCGTTATCACTCGGGTTTTTCCCGAGCCGGCACCAGCCAATACAAGGCATGGGCCATCCACAAATTCAACAGCCTGCTGCTGGCTTGGATTTAATCGCATGGTTTCTCTAGATCAGGTTATTTTCAAAAAGACAGATTGTTGTCGATTGTAGCAGAAAGCACTCGGCGCATAAAAACGGCTAAACCATCATGTATCCATTTAACTGTATATTTCTATCTGTGACGGTCGAGTCTGAAAAACAAAAAAACCGTGTCATTCAGAACAACACGGTTTTCAATACGATATTATTTTATATCTAATATATTTTTCTAAACTATTCGCGTTAAAGGAAAACGGCGAATAGTGCTAGTGTGACGAAAAATTAGCCACCCACTGAAATGCGTTTCATATCTGTCATATATCCACGCAGCGTCTTACCGATTTTCTCAATTGGGTGGTTACGGATAGCTTCATTAACATCACGCAGTTGTGCATTATCGGTGCCATTATCAGCAACAGGTTTCGCCAAATCTCCCGCTTGCAGTTTGCTCATAAAGTCTTTCAACATTGGCACAACCGCGAACGAGAACAGGTAGTTACCATATTCCGCCGTATCTGAAATAACCACGTTCATTTCATACAGGCGTTTACGAGCGATAGTATTGGCTATCAGTGGCAGCTCGTGCAGTGACTCGTAATAAGCGGATTCCTCAAGGATCCCAGCTTCCAGCATAGTATCAAACGCCAACTCAACCCCAGCTTTAACCATTGCAACTAACAAAACACCGTGGTCAAAATACTCTTGCTCAGCGATTTTTCCTTCATATTCAGGGTAGTTTTCAAATGGTGTTTTACCGGTTTCTTCACGCCAAGCCAGCAAATTCTTATCATCATTTGCCCAGTCAGCCATCATGGTTTCTGAGAATTTACCAGAAATAATGTCATCCATATGTTTTTGGAACAAAGGAGCCATGATTGTTTTCAGTTGCTCAGACAGTGCAAATGCGCGCAATTTCGCAGGGTTTGATAGACGATCCATCATCAGCGTGATACCACCTTGCTTCAATGCTTCGGTAATTGTTTCCCAACCGAATTGGATTAATTTACCGGCATAGCCTGGCTCAACACCATCAGCAACCATCTTGTCATAACAAAGCAGAGCGCCCGCTTGCAACATACCACACAGGATGGTTTGTTCACCCATCAAGTCAGATTTAACTTCTGCAACGAATGATGACTCCAGTACACCAGCACGATGTCCGCCAGTTGCCGCAGCCCATGCTTTCGCAATAGCCAGACCTTCACCTTTAGGGTCATTTTCAGGGTGAACAGCAATCAGCGTTGGCACACCGAAACCACGTTTATACTCTTCGCGAACCTCAGTACCTGGGCACTTTGGAGCAACCATCACAACAGTAATATCTTTACGGATCTCTTCACCTACTTCAACAATGTTAAAGCCGTGCGAGTAACCTAATGCAGCGCCTTGCTTCATCATTGGCTGAACAGCGCGAACGACCGCTGAGTGCTGCTTGTCTGGCGTTAAGTTAATGACCAAATCCGCTTCAGGGATCAATTCTTCATAAGTACCGACTTTAAAACCGTTTTCTGTCGCTTTACGCCATGATGCACGTTTTTCAGCGATCGCTTCAGCACGTAATGCGTAAGCAATATCCAGACCTGAATCACGCATATTTAGGCCTTGGTTTAAACCTTGAGCACCACAACCGACGATGACGATTTTTTTACCTTTCAGGTATCCTGCTTCATCCGCGAACTCTTCGCGCTTCATGAAACGACATTTGCCTAACTGCTCTAACTGCTGACGCAGATTCAAAGTATTAAAATAATTCGCCATTGTCTTACTCCGTTGTTCTGTTGTGTTCGTTATTTCAGGCATCTGCCTGTCGCTTTTCTATTTAGCGTTTATGGTTTTACTATATGCGATGATTCGCATTGCTTAAATTGATATATTAACAATACAATGTTGCATATTATGCAACGCTCTTTTGACTTAACTTAAGGCTGAAACAAAAATGGATATCCGTGATTTAAAGCTATTTCTTCATTTAGCAGAAAGTTGCCATTTTGGTCGAACCTCTAAGGCGATGTATGTCAGTCCATCCACTTTATCGCGGCAAATTCAACGCTTAGAAGAGCAGCTAGGGCATCCACTTTTTATTCGTGATAATCGGTCGGTAAAACTGACCCAAGCGGGTGAGCACCTTAAACAATTTGCTCAACAAACCTTATTACAATATCAACAACTCCAGCATGTCCTTAACCAGCAAAGCCCTTCTCTTACGGGTGAACTGCGCCTTTTTTGCTCTGTCACTGCCGCGTATAGCCACTTGCCACAAATTCTGGATAAATTCCGCGCACTGCATCCACTGGTAGAAATAAAACTCACCACTGGTGATGCGGCCGATGCTGTCGACAAAGTAGAAACCAAGGAAGCTGACCTTGGGATCGCAGGTAAACCAGAACGCCTTCCTGATAATGTAAGGTTTACTAAAATTGGTGAAATCCCATTGGTACTGATCGCCCCCGCACTACCTTGTGCTGTTCGAACCATGGCTACCGAAGAGCAGCCCGACTGGAATGCGATCCCGTTTATTCTGCCTGAACACGGACCATCACGAAAACGTATCGAACTCTGGTTTCGCCGTCATCACATCAATAATCCCGTGATCTATGCAACTGTCTCAGGCCATGAAGCTATCGTGTCAATGGTCGCACTCGGCTGTGGTATTGCCTTGATACCAAGCGTCGTTGTTGATAACAGCCCTGAGCCAGTTCGCAGCCGTATATTACAACTCGACAATATTTCGCTGGTTGAACCCTTTGAGCTAGGCGTTTGCTCGCTTAGCAAACGCCTAAGTGAACCACTCATCAAATCATTTTGGCAATTGTTGCCCGACCACTCAATCTAATGTTTGCGGTGAGCTTTGGGGGGCTAAAAAGAACCTAAATGACGGGTTCCCTGTTTCATCATGATATTCATAACCTAGCGCATCAAGGTGCCTATCGAAACGCACCTCAGGACCTGATAACTCAAACGCCGCTAACACACGACCATAATCAGTGCCATGGCTACGATAATGGAACAGTGTAATATTCCAATACGTCCCCAGAGTCTCTAAGAATTTTAACAATGCCCCCGGTGATTCTGGGAACTCAAAACTATAAAGGCGCTCCTCCAATGGCTTCGATGGTCGACCACCAATCATATAACGTACATGTAATTTCGCCATTTCATCATCGGATAGGTCGGCAACTTCATAGCCATGTTGTTGCAACTCTTGAATAATTTCACTTCGTTCGTTTTCGCCACCGCTTAACCTCACCCCCACAAAGATACAAGCACGGTCAGGATCTGCATCGGTATAACGATAATTAAACTCCGTGACTGCACGATGGCCTAATAACTGGCAGAAACGCAAAAAGCTGCCTTTTTGTTCAGGGATCGTGACCGCAAGAAGTGCCTCCCGTTGCTCACCAATTTCGCATCGCTCTGAAACATAACGCAGGCCATGGAAATTCATATTTGCACCGGATAAAACATGTGCAAGACGCTCGCCTTTAATGTTGTGCAGTTGCACATATTTTTTTAAGCCTGCTAGTGCTAATGCTCCAGATGGCTCAGCAATCGCACGCACATCCTCAAAAATATCTTTCAACGCCGCACAAATCGCGTCACTGTCTACGGTGATCACATCATCCACATATTTTTGGCAAAGACGGAATGTTTCATCGCCAATACGCTTCACCGCAACGCCTTCAGCAAATAAGCCAACTCGAGGCAAGTCAACCGGATGCCCCGCTGCCAATGCGGCTTTCAAACATGCCGCGTCTTCGGCTTCAACGCCGATAATTTTAATCTCAGGCATCAATTGCTTGATCAGAACCGCTACGCCAGCAATCAGGCCACCACCACCGACGGGGACAAAAATGCGATCAAGATGCGCATCTTGCTGTAACAACTCCAATGCTATTGTGGCTTGCCCTGCAATCACAGAAGGGTGATCAAAAGGGGGAACAAAGGTGTACCCCTCATTTGTCGCCATTTCGATGGCTTTGGCTTTCGCTTCATCAAAATTTGCCCCATGCAAAATGGCTTCACCACCGAAATTACGTACCGCGTCGACCTTAATATCTGCGGTTGCCACAGGCATGACAATCTTTGCTTTCACGCCAACACGACTGGCCGATAATGCAACGCCTTGTGCATGGTTCCCCGCAGAAGCGGTAACCACACCTTTCGCTTTTTGCTCATCGGTCAATCCAGCAATCATGGCGTAAGCACCACGCAACTTAAAGCTATGAACAGGCTGCCTATCTTCACGTTTAACTAAAATCGTATTTCCCATGCGAGCAGACACTTTTCTCATCTCTTGCAATGGGGTGACCTGAGCCACTTCATAAACCGGCGCACTGAGCGCCGCTTTTAAATAATCAGCACCCGTAGGTGCAGAGGGTAATGGTTTTGCAGCAGCCACCGTCATTAGCCTCCCAGCTTAGATTTATCGCGTACAGCGCCCTTATCTGCACTCGTTGCAAGAGATGCGTAGGCACGCAATGCAAAAGAGACCTCACGCTGACGATTACGTGGCGTATACGCTTTATCACCACGCGCCAATTCCGCTTCTCGGCGTTTATTCAGCTCATTATCATCAACATCAAGTGCTATCGTTCTCTTTGGAATATCGATATCAATAATGTCGCCATCTTGTACCAATGCCAACAATCCACCACTAGCGGCTTCAGGTGAAATATGACCAATGGATAACCCGGAGCTTCCTCCTGAGAAGCGGCCATCTGTAATGAGCGCACAGGTTTTCCCTAATCCCATTGATTTAAGGTATGAGGTTGGGTACAACATTTCTTGCATGCCTGGGCCACCTTTCGGGCCTTCATAGCGAATAACAACCACATCCCCTTCAACAACCTTACCGCCTAAAATGGCTTCTACAGCATCATCTTGGCTTTCATAAACCTTCGCTGGCCCACGGAAAGTTAAACTACCTTCATCAACACCTGCGGTTTTCACAATACAGCCATCTTCCGCGATGTTCCCCGCAAGTACCGCTAAGCCCCCATCTAAACTGTAGGCGTGCTCTATATTACGGATACAGCCATTTTCACGGTCAGTGTCGAGAGAAGGCCAGCGACAGTTTTGCGAAAAGGCTTGTGTTGTTCGAATACCCGCAGGCCCCGCCGAAAACATCGACTTAACGGCTTCATCTTGCGTCAACATCACATCATATTGCTCAAGTGTCTGCTTAAGTGTCAGGCCTAAAATATTTTTAACATTATGCTGTAGCAGGCCTGCTCGGCTTAACTCACCTAAAATACCAATAACACCACCAGCACGATGAACATCTTCCATATGATATTTTTGGGTGCTCGGCGCAACTTTACATAAATGCGGGACTTTGCGTGACAAACGGTCAATATCTGCCATTGTGAAATCAACATCGGCTTCTTGAGCCGCTGCTAACAGGTGTAAAACCGTATTGGTTGAGCCACCCATCGCAATATCCAATGTCATCGCATTTTCAAAAGCGGATTTATTAGCGATATTACGCGGCAATGCACTTTCATCATCTTGCTCATAATAGCGCTTAGTTAATTCAACAATACGCTTACCAGCATTGATGAATAACGCTTTACGGTCAGCATGGGTCGCAAGTAATGACCCATTTCCTGGTTGCGATAACCCTAATGCTTCGGTTAAACAGTTCATTGAGTTAGCGGTAAACATACCTGAGCAAGAGCCGCATGTTGGGCAAGCAGAGCGTTCAATTTGTTCGCTGTCCGCATCGCTTACATTAGGGTTCGCGCCTTGGATCATCGCATCCACTAAGTCTAACTTGATAATTTGATCTGAAAGCTTGGTTTTCCCAGCTTCCATAGGACCACCTGAAACAAAAATAACAGGGATATTTAGGCGTAATGATGCCATTAACATACCCGGTGTGATTTTGTCACAGTTAGAGATACATACCATGGCATCTGCACAGTGTGCATTCACCATATATTCGACTGAATCTGCAATTAACTCACGGGAAGGTAAGGAATAAAGCATCCCGCCATGCCCCATTGCAATGCCATCATCGACAGCGATTGTATTAAACTCTTTAGCGACACCCCCTGCCGCTTCGATCTGCTCAGCGACAAGTTTGCCAAGGTCACGCAAATGCACATGGCCCGGTACAAATTGTGTAAATGAGTTAACAACTGCGATAATCGGTTTTCCAAAATCAGCATCGGTCATACCGGTGGCACGCCATAATGCACGTGCGCCTGCCATATTACGGCCATGGGTGGTGGTTGCTGAACGGTACTTCGGCATATCTTTACTCCCGTGTTTTAAAACAGGCGGGGAACGACCGCCTGTAAATCTGTCTGTATTTGTTATTAAGGGTTAACTGGATCTAACCAACCCCATTTATCTTCTGTTGTACCATCAAACAAACCAAAGAAGGCTTGCTGGATCTTTTTGGTCATAGGGCCACAGCGACCAATACCCACTTGAATGCCATCCACACTACGTACTGGCGTGATTTCAGCTGCGGTTCCGGTCATAAACACTTCATCAGCAAGGTATAAAGACTCACGTGATAAGGTTTGTTCACGAACTTCAATGCCCATATCCTTCGCTAACGTTAAAATCGCATCACGAGTGATCCCCGGCAGTGCAGAAGATGTGAATGGTGGTGTAAATAAAATGCCATCTTTCACTTCAAAAATATTTTCACCCGCCCCTTCAGATAAATAACCATTAACATCTAATGCAATTCCCTCTTGATAGCCATGACGACGTGCTTCACTGCCAACAAGTAGCGACGATAAATAGTTACCACCCGCTTTTGCTCCAGTAGGAATGGTATTTGCTGCAACGCGGTTCCATGAGGAAACCATAGCATCAATTCCTTGATCTAAAGCTTCTTCGCCTAAATAGGCCCCCCATGGGAAAGCCGCCATGATGACATCTGTTTTATAACCATCTGGAGGATTAACCCCCATACCAACATCACCAATAAAGACTAATGGACGAATATAGGCACTGACTAAGTTATTTTTACGTAACGTTTCACGGCATGCTTCCATCAGCTCATCAACGCTATAGCTGACAGGCATACGGTAGATTTTTGCAGAATCACGCAAACGCTGCATGTGCTCACGATGGCGGAAAACAACAGGCCCCTTGTGAGAATCATAGCAACGGACGCCTTCAAATACCGATGTACCATAATGCAAAGCATGAGACATAACGTGTACTTTTGCATCGGCCCATGGCGTCATTTCACCGTTAAACCAAATATAGTCAGCTTTCTTAGTCATTTTATTTATTCCTTACATTGCACTTTGTGTGCGTAATAGTCGTGATTCTTGTTCTCTTATTTCAACTTCCGAAACATCAGACAGCTTAGTTAACTGAGCATATAACTGAGCTAATGGACGCTGGCTGTTCACGGTCATTTCGATATTTACATTATCACCATCCGGCATATGATCCATAGTCATCGAACTGATTTGGAATCCACGATGGCGAGTCACCCGTAATATACGCTCTAAAACCTCAGGACGGAAACGGGCCAGTATTGCGAGTTGATGTTGCATCATAACGGTTTCTCCATCATTTTTTCATTGCTCGCCCCTGGTGGAACCAACGGCCAGACGTTTTCTAATTCATTTATTGAGACCTGTAACAGATAAGCGCCTTCACTGTTGAGTAACTCATCAAGCGCTGCGTCAACTTCAGATTTTGAGGTAATGCGTCGCCCTGGGATATCAAAAGCCCGAGCCAAAGCCACAAAATCAGGGTTATCGGTTAAAATCGTTTCGCTATAACGCTGTTCAAAAAACAGCTCTTGCCACTGACGAACCATGCCTAACCGCTGGTTATCTAACAATAAAATTTTAACGGGTAGTTGTTTACGTTTAATGGTGCCAAGCTCTTGTACATTCATCATGAAAGAACCATCTCCAGAGACACAAACCACAGTGTCTTCCGGACGAGCCACTTGTGCGCCAATCGCGGCTGGAATACCAAAGCCCATGGTTCCCAAACCACTAGAAGTAATAAAATCTTCAGGTGCATCAACCGCGATATGTTGGGCCGACCACATTTGATGCTGCCCAACATCTGTCGTGATAACCGTATTTGCCTTCATACGATCAGACAGTTGCTTTAACAGCAAAGGGGCGTAGATAGCATCACCGGGATGATCGTAACGCCAGCTAAACTCATGCTTTAGCTGGCGTACCTCTTCCTGCCAAGATGAAATCGTTTTTTCCATCATCAACTCAGGTAATAACGCTTTAGCATCACCTAATAAAGCGACGTGAGTTTGACGCAATTTATCTAATTCAACATGGTCGATATCGATATGAATGACTTTGGCATTTGGCGCGAATGTATTTAACTTACCTGTCACACGATCATCAAAACGAGCGCCCACGGCTATCAATAAATCACAACGCTGCACCGCGAAGTTTGCCGCCTTAGTACCATGCATCCCCAGCATTCCGAGATAATATGGCTCCGAAGGTGCAACTGCGCCTAGCCCTTTTAAAGTTGTCACAGAAGGAATGCCCGTGTAATCAATAAAACGTCTTAGCTCGGCAACCGCACCTGACATCCCAACGCCACCACCGATATATAACATTGGTTTTTGCGACTGTTTGAGTAACTCTCTTGCCTCAGCAACCTCATGTGACTGGATAGGTAAATCCTGTTCAACAGGCATTAAAAACGGCGCGAGATCTGCATGCTGCAGTTGAATATCTTTCGGAATATCAATCAGTACAGGTCCTGGGCGACCACTATTTGCGATTGCGAAAGCTTCAGCAACAATGCGAGGCAGGTCTTCAAGGGATTCCACTAAAAAACTGTGCTTAGTACAGGCCAGAGATAAACCCAAAACATCGATTTCTTGGAAAGCGTCAGTGCCAATAAATTCCGAACTCACTTGCCCCGTGATAGCCACAACAGGCACAGAATCTAACAAAGCATCCGCTAACCCAGTGATTAAATTCGTCGCTCCCGGCCCTGATGTCGCAATACAAACCCCTGTTTTTGACGTCGAGCGAGCATAACCAATCGCGGCAATAACGGCCCCTTGCTCATGGCGACACAACAGATGCTCAACCCCGCCATCATACAGCGCGTCATACACTGGCATGATAGCGCCTCCCGGATAGCCAAAAACAGTCTCCACTCCCTGCGTCCGCAATGCTTGAACTAACCACTGTGCCCCATTCATGCTTTTCTCCTGTCTTCCAATTAATTTATCTATTTGTATTTATTTTGTTTTTTTAGGTTGGATGATGTTGCTAAACTTTACGTCAAAAAAAACCCCGCGCCTTTCGGTGCGGGGTTCTCGTGAGATCTGGCTACTAATTTAGCCTTCGTCGTCCAAGTGCAGCCCCGCACGGTGGGATAATAATCACCACCACGCTGATAATAATTAGGCTAATCACTCGGAAAAATGCGTTCATCGGTTCTGTCTTTCGCTGTATTATTCGTTATCTATATTAAAGAGGTATCATTTTAAAATTACTTTGACAACTTTTATTTTAAATTTTTATTATCAAAAAATATATTTCAATATAAATCAGATAGATAAAAAACAAACAGAATAAATAACTAGTGTTTTATAGAATTTACAGCAAATACATATAGCGAAGCCATTATACGCAGCCTGATATTCCAACAAGCAAGCGTAGTATTGATGATATTAATTTTAATTTACACCTCATCTTTAAAAAAATTCCTTCTCAATTAATTTCTATTATCTATAAATTAATATCATATAACATATTAATTAATAATAGTTTTACGACCACCTTCGCAAAAATTTAATCCGTGGCAAATATTTTACATTTAAGTTTCCCTTCCCACTCTCATCCTTAAAAAGAGCCATTGAAACGGCTCTTTATTCAACAGAATATTACTCTGTTTATTCAAGGGAGGAGATATGGCATTAGCAATTGTGTATACAAGAGCATCGATAGGAATGAATGCGCCACTGGTTACTGTTGAAGCACATATTAGTAATGGGCTACCTGGATTGACACTTGTAGGTTTACCTGAAACGGCTGTAAAAGAATCGAGAGATAGAGTACGGAGCGCATTATTAAACAGCGGTTTTGAATTCCCTGCAAAAAAAATGACGATTAACTTAGCCCCTGCCGATCTCCCGAAAGAAGGGGGACGTTACGATCTTGCGATAGCAATCGCTATCTTAGCGTCATCAGGCCAAGTGCCTACAAAAATACTTCATCAGTATGAATTTCTCGGTGAACTCGCTTTGTCTGGTCATATTCGCCATGTAAATGGTGCTATCCCTGCCGCACTCGCGGCATTAACACAAAAAAGGCAACTCGTTCTTTCATCTGAAAATCAATATGAGCTGAATTTATTACCTGATAATAGTGTTAAGTTTGCAGGAACATTATTAGAACTTTGTCATTTTTTATACGAGAAAATGACATTATCAGGTAATTTCCATCCGACCGAAATCCCTGAGCCCCCCATTTGCGACGGGAATATTAGCGATATTATTGGACAAGAGCAGGGAAAAAGAGCGTTAGAGATCTGTGCAAGTGGTGGGCACAACTTATTGTTATTAGGCCCTCCTGGCACAGGAAAAACGATGCTAGCAAGTCGCCTAAAAACATTACTACCGTCCCTAACGCCACAGGAAGCCCTAGAAGTCGCCTCTATACATAGCCTATGCCATTCAAGCGATTTAACTTCTCCTTGGCCTCCTAGGCCCTTTAGAGCTCCTCACCATAGCGCGTCAATGGCAGCACTCATTGGTGGAGGGAGCCTTCCTAAACCCGGTGAAATATCATTAGCCCATAATGGCATTTTATTTCTGGATGAATTGCCTGAGTTTAGCCGCTCTGTACTTGACGCATTACGTGAGCCACTTGAATCAAGGCAAGTTATTATTTCCCGCGCTAAAGCAAAAGTGTGTTTCCCAGCCAACTTTCAACTCATCGCCGCACTGAACCCAAGCCCTACAGGCCAATATCAAGGTGATTACTGCCGAAGCTCCTCCACGAAAATCTTACGCTACTTATCACGCGTTTCAGGTCCTTTTCTTGATCGATTTGATCTGTCTATTGAAATACCGCTGCTTCCGTTGGGTACACTCAGTCATCAACAGTATCAAAGCGAAAATAGTGAGCAAATCCGCGCTAGAGTCATACTTGCAAGAGAGATACAAATGAAAAGAATGGGGAAACTCAATAGCCAATTAACCGCCAGAGAAACGACAAACCTATGCCAACTCACATCCAAAGATTCACTTTTTTTGGAGCATGCCTTAAACAAACTTGGGTTATCGATACGTGCTTGGCATCGCATTTTAAGAGTCGCTCGAACTATTGCCGACTTACAAAATACCAATAATATCGAAAAACCCCATCTTCTCGAAGCTCTCGGTTATAGAGCGATGGATAAGTTATTGCTTCATTTGCAAAAACAAGTAAGCTGAGTAGCTGGAGAGGTGGTGAATGAGAGTGGCATAAGCGTACACTCTAAATGAATTTACGGTGATGTAGCAGCGCTTATTACACTGGCCTCATAGAGAGATTTAGAAAGTCAGCTTCGTTACTTTACGTGACTATAACGCATATAAGTTAAGGGGCCTGTAAGCCCCTCTAAATATATTGATGATATTAATCGTCTGTATCTGTATAGTCATCCGAAGGGTCTATCTGAGGCTTACCGCCAGAGAGAGTATGGAAGCGTTTCGGACGATTTATGCGGCTAGAATATTTCGCCCACACTTTTTCTTCAGGAGTTACAGGTTCCCTTTCGCCGCGGCAAACCGCAACGAAAAGTTTTTCTTCGTCGGTTTGTGCTGCACGTTTGCCGGAATCAAGCTCAGAAAAAGCTTGGCCATGGCGCTCGAGTAACTGAGCTTCCTTGATGGTAAAATCACCATGACGAGAAAAGCCACGTGGGTAATGTTTATTGTCAAAAAAACGATTAGTCGTGATGAAGCTTTCTGCCATCTGACACACTCCTAACTTATTACTGTCAACTCTTTATGGCGCGGAGTATTAGACAGCATTGACAATCTGTAAAACAAAACATTTAAATCATCACGACAAAAATTATTGGAGATGTATGTGGATACTGAGTTATTAAAAACATTTTTGGAAGTCAGTAGAACCAGACACTTCGGCCGAGCCGCGGAATCACTCTATTTAACGCAATCAGCTGTCAGTTTTCGCATCCGGCAACTCGAAACACAGCTCGGTACAAACCTATTCACGCGACACCGCAATAATATTAGGCTAACGGCTGCTGGGGAGCGCTTAGTTCCTTACGCTGAATCCTTAATGAATACATGGCTACAAGCCAAAAAAGAGATCTCCCATGCTTCACAGCATACTGAATTGTCGATAGGTGCTACCGCATCATTATGGGAAGGCTACCTTACCGATTGGATGCAATCACTGTATGAACAGCATGATGAATTACGTTTAGAGGCGAGAGTTTCGACTCGGCAGTCACTGGTGAAACAACTGCATTCGAGAGAGCTAGATTTATTAATTGCTACTGAACCGCCAAAAATGGATGAGTTCGAAAGCACCATCATAGGCACTATTGAGCTTCAATTAATGGCCTCACAAAAAAATATCGCTTTAACAAATTATAATTATATCAAATTAGAGTGGAGTGCCGATTTTCAACCTCAAAATGACGCAAGCCTTACGCCCGATGATTCGCCAGTTATGATCACGACATCTGCACACATTGCTCGTCAATTACTGCCTGTATCACTTTCTGCCGCGTTTTTACCGTCTCACTGGAGTATTCAGTACCCTGGACTCAAAACGCTCTCAGAGACCGTAATTACAAAACCACTCTACGCCGTCTGGTTACAAAAGAACGATCAACAAGCATTGATTAATCAATTAATAAAAACCCCCATTAAAAACGCACAATTAGCCCCTACGTCATAACTGACTAACTACTTATCAGTTTTAACTACGCTCGATAATACTGTCGGGCGTTTTTTCTTATCAGCCTCTTTAATTTAGCCTCTTACGCATAATAATCTCTCATACGAACGACAGGGCTATTTCAATTCAAGCCAATAACTTAACCTGAACTCGAGATAAGAAAAATAAAAAAGAAGGAAGCGAAAAGTAGGTTCGGTGATCAGATCTTTCGACCAAAAAACCACTGTTCACCAAGGAATCCACTATGCATAATTTAGTTGACTTATTTTGTCATATCGATGATTTTGCAAATTTTTCATCCCACAATGGCAAAAATACTTGATTGAAAGTGGTAAAGGTCAGCGGCTACACCAAACAAGAATGACAAGCAGTGGAATTATGACCATCATCATTGCATTCCCTGTGTCTCATCATCGTGATTTGAAGCATTTTTATATTGGGTTCATTGTGGTATACCACAAAAAAGACTTTCCAACCTTATTGAGCTACACGCGTTTTTTTGACGTCATATCGAAGGTTTGAGTGCCATTACGTTCCTTCTTTACCCATCTAAAAGGTCAACCAACAGGTATCGAGTTTATTACCAGTATTAAAGTGTGCCACAACCTACGGATCCCAAAACATCGGGTTTTTAAAAACTCGGCGGCCAGAGGAAAAGAGACGATGGGATGGTTCTACGGTTTCAAGCAGCACATCATCGTTAACCATCTTGATGAGATTGTTGCCGCAGAACTTACATCAGCAAAGCATTAACTGAAGATTTAAAGATGGAAGGAATAACATTGGTTACAGGACAACGCAAAAATATGAAGCCAAAATTATTAGTGGCCTGAGATAGAGCGATGCTCGCTAAGCGATTCATTATTGAAACAACTAATGATCAGCTGAAAAAATATTACGCAGATTGAACATTCTCACCATCGTAGTTTGCATGGATTCATGTTGAATTCACTGGGCGGTTTTGCCTATTGTTTGAAACCGAAAAAGTCATCCTGAATATTTCAAATGTCGAGAAAACAGGGCTTCAAATAATGGCTTAAACCGATCTCAAGTTAACTTAGAAATAACAGGAATAGGTCGCAAATTTAGGTAGGAATTATCGATTTTTGCATAAAGAAAAACCCGATTAAAGTAATCGGGTTATCAATAAGATACTTCTTTTGTTTTTACTTAATTGGTAACTGGCAGGGGCGGAGAGGCTCGAACTCCCAACACCCGGTTTTGGAGACCGGTGCTCTACCAATTGAACTACGCCCCTAAA
>NZ_JAMPQL010000012.1:0-148566 GCF_028482435.1 Providencia sp. PROV119 | reverse complement strand
AGAGGCCTATCATTTGTCAAAAACGTTCAATTATAATATGTTAATATATGTTTTGCGCGCGCACTCGTCGTTCTGATTTTATTACTGGCTGAGCGCATAAAATATCAATATCTAACTGAATATTTAATGTTTCTAAACAGCCTAAAATAAAACTTTCGGCAACTTGTATTCTCTCACGTATTTCCCCTTCCCGTACTTTATATTTCCGACCAATAGCCCGCTTTGAATAACCTTTAACATAATAGTCCTCAATATAACTACGTTCACGCTCCATACCAACAACCCCAAGTTTGGCAACACATAAATCGATAACCAAACCATCTTCATCGCTACACATTGGCCTACTCTTGCTTGTTGATGTTACCAAATCACGAAAACCAGCGGAGACAGATGACCAACCTATCGCACCACAATGATCGCCATATGACCAACCACCCCAATATGTAAGAATTTGTTGTATGTTTCTATTCATCATTTGCAACCTACCTTTCCTACACTATTTTTAACTAATAACCCAACTCATACTGCACCTTAAGCTCAGCTTTAGACGCTTTTATATTCAACTCACCAATAACAATATAAGTAGTATTAGACTACCAATATTTCTGTTTGTCAATTACAATAAAAATTGTATTATATCTAATAACAATAATTTTTATTCTTTATAAGAGGTTAACCTCATGTCACTAGCAAGCAGGATCCGGCAACGCCGGCAAGAACTAAACTTAACCCAGACTGAGTTAGCAGAAAAAGCGGGGATCAGTCAGCAATCAATCGAATCCATTGAAAATGGTAGAACCAAAAAACCAAGAAATATTATAGAGATAGCAAAAGCTCTTCAATCTCATCCTGAATGGCTACTCAACGGCAAAAGCATTATGCCAATATCCGAGGTCAATAGCCGACGAATTCCACTATTAAGTTATGTCCAAGCTGGGTTATTTAAGGATGCCAACCCGATCACTGACTATGAAGGGAATTTCGAATACATCTTAGTTGATGACGATATCAGCGCGAATGCATTTGCATTACGGGTTGAAGGCGACAGCATGACACCTGAGTTTAAAGAAGGTGACATCGTAGTGATTGATACCGAGATCTGGCCTAACCCAGGTGAATTTGTGTTTGCGAAAAATGGCGGGAACCAAGGAACATTCAAAAAATATCGGCCTACAGGTATTGGTACTGGTGAGTTTGAATTAGTGCCTCTTAACCCTGATTACCCAACGTTGAACAGTCACGATTATCAAATTTCACTCATTGGTGTCATGGTTGAGCACCGCATTTACCGCCGCAAAAGATAATTCTCTAGACCCCTCTCTTAACGCGTTTTCTCTGCAAACAAGAAAACGCGTTATCAAACACAGTAATTTTCTTTCTATTAAAAACAAGCAAATAGGTTACTCAACCGATAAATTACTACATTCATAGTTTACATTTACTATTTATATAGTAATATAACCATCGTAATACTAATTATACTGTAATAAAGTCAGCCTTCTTCAACCTAGGAGAACAAAAATTGAACGATGCATCAATAAAGGGATAGACGACTAACATGAATTTGCAGGTGAACTGTATTGGGTCGGTAATACCAGTGTTTAGTCTTGTAATACCGACAAAATCAAAGTTCAGTGAAAACATCTTGTTCACTTAATCATTTGAGGTTTTATGATGGATTTAGAACATATTATTAAAGAAAACACACAGGTAATGCGCCAATTAATTGCCATTCTACAGTCTAAGGGAGGCTGTTTTAACAGCGATAATATTGAAAATAATGCACATCAATCTTTTGTTTACTCTCACACAGGTGCAACAGACTCACCTATAGAAAAAGATATTGATATTAATAGCCTTACATTAAAACAAATTATTGCATTATGTGTAATATATAAAGGCAATTTTGAGCAACTCACAGGATCACATATTAAGAAAATCAATCAAATATTAGATTTAAATACTACAGAGCAGCATAGGCAAATCGAAGCTTTACATATGACACTGGTAAATTTAGAACAAGTTACAAAATTGCCGAATATTGCTATTCATAATTTATGTATAGAAATTTTAGCAAATTGGGATAACTTACATGGCATTGCTGAACGTTGTGAATTTGTCCTATCCCTTATCAGTTCTAAACACGTAATTGAAGATAAAACAATCCATGTTGACCCTAATATTCTATTTTCACAAGCAGAGAGCCTTATACTGCAATTAGCTAAAAATGGATATCGAAATGAAGCAGTGGAAATTCTTAATCAATTTAAAGCAAAAAAACTAAATCAAGTCGCCATAGAACATTTACCTGAAGTCATCAAAATAGCAAAAGGTATATTAAAAAATTAACCCTCTGCATTTTATCTCGTCGCAAAGATTTATTTTAATATTTAGGAGTTTTTATGGTGAATCAAAATAATGATAGTCCGCTCTACCTTAAAGTCGCTCGTGACGCGATACGTCTCGAAAGATCAGGTAAATACTTTGAAGCGTCCAAAGCATGGTCACAAGCTAATCGATTATCGCGTGTTTATCGTAACCAAATATGGTGTGAGCGCCGTGCTGATTTTTGTTATATGCAAATTCAAAGAGAAAAATATAAACTAATGGCTGACGATGAGTCTACAGAAAATTCTCTGATATGACACATATCAGCAGTATCTTTCATATAAAAATCGTTTAA
This sequence comes from Providencia sp. PROV119, assembly GCF_028482435.1. Taxonomy (NCBI): domain Bacteria; kingdom Pseudomonadati; phylum Pseudomonadota; class Gammaproteobacteria; order Enterobacterales; family Morganellaceae; genus Providencia; species Providencia sp. PROV119. The sequence continues at coordinate 145,883 of NZ_JAMPQL010000012.1, read as the reverse complement.
ACAACTCGCTATTTTTAATAGCGGGTTAATATTGTTAGCTTTTTATGCTAGCTGCGAAATAATGTTTTTATCTTTACAATAATACAGGAGATTATCTCTGTTGTTATATGTTTTTATACTTTTCACAGCCTATTATCATGACTTTTTCAATAAACCTACTTATCCTTAAGTAGAATATATTTCCTTCGCAAAAAATATCGGGTAAATTATATAGATATAAATGGAGTGATCATATGAACCCGATAGTAGTAAAGACAAGAAAAAATCTATTAAGATTACAAGCAAAATACCTAGCCCAAAATAAAGGTATTACTATCGATGATGCTTTTGATCTTTTATTAAAGCCTAACAATAACACTAAAAATTCGCTCACATACACTCATCGTGTAAGAAAAGGTAGGCGGCAACATCAACCCTCTTCACTTTTAACCGGCTTACTCAATAAAACCTATGTAAGAGATTGGACAAAAACCAAATAATATTTCATCCGCCTATTAGATATGGTAACTAATAAGCTACTAGGGGGGTTTACTTAAAAGGAAGTATCAATGAGCGTATTAAAAAGGGTTGTTACAGGGAAGTATTCTCTCGCTGTTACAGTTTGGGGTTTTTGGCTATTTTTAGAGCTATGCAGCTCCGCCGTATTTTTACTAATGAAAAGTAGTGATGCTATTCCAATCAAAACACAGCTTTTTCTTATCTTTTTTCTATTCATATTTAAAACATCGTATTCTATCGCCATTATAACGGGCGTTTTTCACATGTTAAAAAGCAAAGTGACGATTTGGCGTGTCGTTGTTATCCTGTTGTTAAGTGTTCAAATTATCTGTTTAATAATCGCGATGATAAATTGGTGTATGGTCGCTCTACCTGATATTATTAATTATCAGATATATGAAGAAAGTACTAAAAGCCTGTTTCAATGACAGGCTATAATTTATTACTGTCAGCCGGCATTAATCTGGCAATGCCCTAGGAATAGAGTATCACCTATTTGACTATGTTATTTCTATAAAGATTATATAGGCTCTAAATTCTCAAATTTATACAGTGCCCTCAATTTAAAAGGGGAACAAAAATAGTTTAACCCCATTGAAATCTTTATGCTTGAGTCTATAAATAGGCTTTGCATTGCTTTGATGGTGTCTTGTTGGGCTTTTATTACCCAGCTAATGAGTCTTTAGTGACATTTACCCCCCTATATGTTTTAATTTAACTTAAAGTTTGATGGTAAAAGAAAATTTTATGGGTTCATTAAAAAAGCTTGTTCAAGGTGAATATTCAATTCATCTTTTATTCATTATAATTTGGTATGTTGGAACTGCATCTATTCAATTTATTTTTGAAAAATACCCAACAGCTCAGGGCATATATCGAATAGATACAATGCTTTATCTCTTTGCGACTTCAAGATTTCTTCAAGCTTTATTATCTTTAATTGCTTTTGTTGGTATTTTTTCGACACAAAGGAAGCAATTAACAAAAGTAGGGATGATTTATTTAATTATTATCGCACCAGCGTTATCCTTTTACATCGCCTCGTTTTATGATCTCATAATATATATCAATGCTGGTGATTGTGAGTCATCACCTTGGTGCATGAGGACTTACTTTACTAAATAGCAGGCATGATGATATTTGTCTGCTCTTCGTTTTACACAGCCAAATCAGATTATCAGAACATTAATTTAAACTTATCATAATGCAAAAATCTGATTACACCATAATAAGTCCATCAGTTCCTAAAAATTACGACCAAGAGGATATGCCACCAAAAGACAATGGTTATGAATAACGTTGTCAATTACACACACCAGATAATCTCGAGGAAAATGGTGAATATTCAGCTAGGTATTGATGTGTAATTTATTTTCTAGCATTTTCTTTCGCTTTCTGGTGAATTTTATCTTTCATTTCTTTTGTTATTTTTTGGTAAGTTTCTACAGTGCCATCATCAGAAACGGTATTCATAAAAATATCATCACCTCTTTTTTTAATTGTCACAGATACTTTTACAGGCTCGACCTCACCAAAATCTATTGGTTCTATTTTTCCATTGATTGTATAAGTCATTTTGGTCACTTCTTGCGTTAACACGCTAGAATTCGGGTCAAATTTCCACAAAGATTCTTGTTTGATTTCTTCTACATTATCACCTAGTTCAATCAGCAATGCATCTCTCGCAACACCATTCGGAGCTAGGATCATCAGTTTAAGAATTCTTACTTCGGGTGTATTATTTGTATCAAACCAATAGCCATATAAATCACTTGTTGAGTATGGTTGCGGGAACACGTCAATTTTTGTCTTTTTTTCCGCTGTTTCATTTTCACCAGCCATACTGACACTGGTGATACAGAAAAGAGCGCATAGCATAACAATCAAAGAGAATATTTTTTTCATTATTTAAATACACAAATTTATTTATAGAGCCTTAGTCGCCAACAAATATCGACTACACCTCAAACAATCCATTTTTATCAAATCTTAATGTGCTGTAATAGGACAGATCATTAAATAGCTTTCCATTACCAAGAGTTGTCATTCCAGCTTTTTTCTCACAGTCACCATCTTTAACAAAACTCACGCTATCTACTCTTCATTTCAAGCCGAACGGAGCATCTGGTTTTCTGCCGCAGCCTACCAATAATGCAATCAGAGCAGCTGCCACGAATATTTTTCCATTATTCGTACTCTGCCCCTGAAACTATTTTTTGACCATTGGCACATTTAGCTACCACAAATCCATCATTTGCCCACATTTTTACCACATATGAGTCTGGGCTATTCTGAATTACTTTAACGGGATATTCACCAATTAATTGATTATACATCTTATTGACATCTGATTTGCATGGCGAAAATAGCATAGTGTCAGTTCCAAGTATTTGCTCATATTTTTCTTTTGGCGGATTGCCTGAATCTACAAGTTTATTTAATTCCTCCTTTGTATAAGATGTTCCTGCATAAACGCTAAAACCAATACAAGATAAAACAATTGCAATTATTGACTTTTTCATCATCCCATCCTCACACTCAGTTTTTTATTAATTTAATTGATGTTATACCGAAAGCAGCGTAAAACAAAGCAAACATTAGGTACAAAAAACCTGCCGGAGCAGGTTATTCACTAGTGCTTGAGCTACCAATTCACTTGCTATTCAGAAAATTACTTACTAAATGCAATCAAAACAAAAATAGCAAGGGGAGGTGTGATGACCACATCTGCTACAACGGTAAATGGTGTAGCTATTATCTTTGCAATCAAATTACCTGCATTAAATGATTTCTGTTCTTCGGAAGCATACAGTTCAACAGTATATAATTCATTTAGTTTTGCATTGGAAGTTACTGGTAAGCTTATATCATTCCTATCAATAATATACCCTTTAATTGGCACAGTTCTTACCCAAGATGATTTATCATTTCCTTGTGCCCTATTCTTAAAGCCTGCCTGCTCTAAGGCCTTTATTTGTGCGTCAGTAAATTGAAATTTGGGATCAGTGTATACAAAGTAATTCTGCATAAATTCGATCGGTGATTGACTGTTGCTATTGGGAAGTATTTTAATTCGAATTATTCCCTTGGGATTATCAAATGCAGTTAATGGGATTATTTTCACTAATTCATTTAACTCCATTAATTCAGAAGAGCCACTGGTTAATAAATAGGCGTACTTTTCTCCTATAAAACCGAATCCAGAATCCGGAAATTTGATATCATTTATATCGTTTTTTGTTGTTTTACTTTCAATTTTAATATTTTTATATTCAAAACTGGCAATTATTTTATCTGTTAACTTAACAACATTTTGTGATTTGGTTTCGACTGTTGGGTTATCTTCCCAAAAGTTTTTTGTTAAACATCCCGTAGAGCTTAAAATCGATATGCTCAAAAAACACGCTAGTAATTTTTTCATTCCATTGCCTCAATAAGTTTAGCTTAAGTTCAATGAATATTAGGGCAACACCTCATTTAAGGCAATAAAAAACCCACCGAAGTGGGTTCATTTGATTTTACCATGACAGTGTTTATATTTTATATCCATTATTACAATCGCAAAGGCTGTTTCTATGTGGAGAGAGTTTTTTCTTTTCACCAAAGCGCCATTTTGTGGCTGCCAATTTGGTATTGTAATTTTCTTTACTATCTCACTAAAGTCAAGAATTTCAGATGCGTGTATAACAAACCCTAAATTTAACATTGTACTAGTGGTAACTTTTGCATTTTCTTGTGAGGGTATATCCACACCACATTAATTGAGACACACTAAATTAAAGTTTTCTAACTGTTTACGATAGGCCTCCGGAGGGAGGTGATTTAAACTTTCGTGCGTTCGGTTTTGGTTATAATCTTGCTGCCAATACCACGCTAATTCTCTAACTTGACTCAATGATTCAAATAAATACGCATTTAAAAATTCACGATGGAACGAGCCATTAAAACGTTCGATAAACCCATTTTATTGCAGTTTGCCCAGTTGAATATGGCACAGTGACGCAGCCATTCAATAATCTAGATACTGTCAAACCTAATAAGATGCGCTTCATTCCTATCCCCACATCAACTTAGAGGAGCCTTTCACCATAGTCTATATGTTATATAGTGCAATGGGGAGCAAATCGTTATTTATTCTTAGTGGAGTTACTCCAGATCTTTATCAAAATAATCATCTAATTTACTCACATGCTCACAGCGACTTTCAAACCCATTAGGGATACCTCCATTTCTCATCCATTCTTCGCATGACGCAGCTACTTTTCCATAGGTATATGCCCCTGTCATTGCTATGTATACAAACCTTTCACATTTTTGTTTATCATTCTGATCGTCACATATCAGCTTTTTCATTTCTTCCATTTCATAAACGCCACCAACACCTGTACCTTCAGGTGCTAGTACAATTGCATTTGCAGGAACTGATAGCAATGAACCCAATACAAAAAAACTGCTTAATAAGATTTTATTCACGTTACCCCCTACTTGTTTTAAGCCATGGTAACTAACGTAAAGAACAAAACAAAGCAAAAGACCTCAGTTAAGAGGCGTAATATGTGATCTGGATTGCAAGCCCATCCTTGGGCTATGTGTGGTTAGGCTACGGCTTTGTATTCTTTATCGTGAATAACTAATCCATTCCAATTCTTTTTCATTGGTAACTCACCTGCAAGATAAAGCTCATAAAGACGTTTAGCACCTTTCTTCAATGATACAGGCTGATATTTGATGAATGGCTCATGATTGTGAGGATTAATTTCACTCTGATTTGGTCTCGTGATATAACCAGCTGCGTTCTGCTAGCCACATTTGAACCTGTTGAGTATTTACGCCATTAAGCATTTTACAGAATTGTGTTGGTGTCATGCCTTCTTTGAACAGGTTTGACATGCATTCAACTTTGTTGTTCAGTTCTTTATTAGTGTGTTCAAGTACAATAACTTTTTCTGAATACGTGAGTACTCCACACTAAAAAATGGATTAATACTGGACGGATAAGCGGGTCTCGCAAAGACCCAAAAAAGAAAAAGCCACCTTGGCCATTTGCTAGAGCAAACTGTATTGAAGCTTTGAATGACAGCATGCACAATAACACTGAAAGTGTGGAAGAAGAGGAAATAAGATATCAATCTTCCGAAGGGGTAAGATTGGTATGTGAAGTGGCATTGTTAATTTGCTAAAGCCATTGGCGTCGCGTTAAACGATACTGCGTGCAAGGTTCTTCGCAGTTAGATTGGGAACCATCATAGGTATGTGTTTGTGCATAAGGAGGCGAAAAATAGAGCGGATGGAACATTAACGCCAGCAGTGAGAAGGTATGCTCATTTAGCGCCGAATCATCTAACTGAACATGCAATGAAGATAGACGAGCTAATGTCACACGATGACACAAATATGTCCCAACCGCTATTAAGAGCCTTGTAATTATGCACACAAATAAAAAGAAAAAACCCGCTATCTGGTTGAGAGATAACGGGTTCTTATTTGGTGCCGGCTACCGGAGTCGAACTGGTGACCTACTGATTACAAGTCAGTTGCTCTACCAACTGAGCTAAGCCGGCGAATTTGGCGGAAGGATAGAGATTCGAACTCTAGGATGGTTTCCCATCGGCGGTTTTCAAGACCGCTGCCTTCGACCGCTCGGCCATCCTTCCATGGGGCGCGATTATGGAGGAATCGGCGCAGCTTGTCTACCCCTGAAAGTAAAAAAATTGATTTTTTCGTTCTGTTTGGCTAATCTTCACTCAATTGTTCTCTATTTCATAATAAAAGTGCTAATATCTGTGCAAAATCGGTGTCTCAATTTTTCATAGGCGTATGATTTTTAGTCAATTAATATATTTTTGCCGACAGGACAGTTCACCACAATATGTACAGACAATCTTTGATAAAAACCATTTTACTCTCACGCCTATTTTACGTCTTTATTCTGCTACTTGTCGTGATGCTCTCGCTGTCGCTATATAATTCGTATCACTCGTGGCTACTTAGCCGCCAAGCCTCCTTGAATACCATAGCGAAACAATTGGCCTACCAAATAGAGGATTATCGTTACCAAGCTAACTTGATGTATAAACAGGTTAACGAAAAACCAGCCACTACAAACTTAAATACGACACCGGCCTCCCCTGCCCGTATTACGAAAATTCGTCATGACGTTTATTGGCTAGGCAGTACAAATCAAACCATTGATGCAATTTTATTTGGGAGTGATAGTGAGCGAAATAGCTTATTAGCAACAAAATTAGCTAACTACATGGAAATCGTCTGGGGGGCGCGAAATGAATATAACTCGATGTATTACCTCAATGGCACTGATAACACGCTGATCTTGGTCACCACGCACTCTATATTAAAGCCCGAGTTACGTTATAAAGAGAGCTATCTGACAATGACCGCTGAAGAAAAGCGTACAGATATGCTAACTCAGTCGACACTCTTAGATAGAAGAGAGATCATTTCTAACCTACAAAAGCTGGCACCTGAGAATATCTATTATTATACCTATCGTCTGATGTTTAATTCACCTGGCCAATTAACCAGCGTGATTTCGTTTGATATATCGATCAACTCGATACTCCCAACAAACCTGAAAGGCGATAATATCTCGTTATCGCCACGTAATAATGATACCGCTAAAGGAACAAATGTTGAGGTGCGAGGAACGAGCTTAGTTTTCGCACAGCATATTGAAGGTAGCAACTATCAAGTTTATTACCGAGTACCGTTAAAAGACCTGATTGTCGGTGTTATTGGCTATAATATATGGCTGCTTACTTGTATGGTTGTCGTGATATTGCTTGTCTTCTTTACAAGCGTCTTTATCCGTAACCGGATCATTTCACCGAACTCAGTCATGCAACACCAATTAGAGCTTCAAGAGACACTGAATAACGATATTATCAATAATATTAGTTATGGCATTCTAGTGTATGATTTTACATCAAATAAAAAATTACTGAGTAATAATGTGGTAAACGCCTTATTGCCTTCGATGGATCTCAACCATATTAAAGAATTGGCGACCCATAACCATGATATGATCCAAATCTCGATTGAGAATAACGTTTATGAAGTTATCCTTGTCAATATCAGTATGCTAGAAGATACTTATCTCTTCATTATTATTGATAAAGATAAAGAGGCATTAACTCAACGCCGACAAGAGATGGCTAATCGCGAATATAAGAAAAATATTCAACTGAGAAAAGTGGTGTTTGAGAACATGCAACATGAAGTTCAACCTTCATTAACCGAGCTGAATAAAGCGGTGGGTGGGCTGATTGAAGCTTCTGAAGATGATAAGCACGAATTTATTGATACGATAGTCGCCCAAACGACCCATATTAATCGTTGGTTTAATAATATTAACTTATTAAACTCCTTAGAATCTTCCTCTGGAAAACTACAAACTGAAAAAATCTCGGTGAGTTTGCTGCTTACTCAATTCTTAAAACAAAACCTTTTCCGCCTTAAAAATAAAGGGTTATCGCTCTACTTCTATAATAATATTAATCCAGATTCTCTATTTTCATTAGAGCCGACCTACTTAAAACATCTATTGCAGTTAATCCTAGAGTATTCCGTTGATACCACTGCATTTGGGAAAATTGCCGTTAGCCTGAATTATCAGGAAGATAAAAAAACCATCATTATTGATATTAAAGATAGCGGTATGGGCCTGACAAACCAGGAGTTAGCCAATATTCAGCATCCATTCTCAGGGCAAGTATTAAACGCATCACGGTTTAACCGCTCAGGGATCACCTTATATTTATGCAAGGCTATCTGTAAAAAGATGAATGGCAGCTTTACCGTTAAAAGCAGCCCTGCAATAGGCTCTCACTATCAATTAACTTTACCTACAAAATCAGCAATCATTGCCGATAGCTATCCTACATTACTCGAAGATATTCATATTCGTTTAGCAATTCACAATATTGATACATCACGAATTGTCAGAAATATCCTATCTAATTATGGTGCAGACTTTTTAGATTTACACGAAAGTTCACCGCATACGGATTGGGATCTATTGATAACAGATAATGATGATAATCAGTTTAAAAACATAATAAAAATTTCTGGAACAACGTCAGGTGTCAACTCAATCACACCACAGCACATAGAAGTTAACTATAACTTTGCAGATGAGCTGATTGATGCTATATCTTTGCTTATTGAAAATGCACAAGCCGATGATGACGAGTTGGCGTCGGTGGTCGGAATTCCACTTTCCCAGCACGATACGACACCAACAACTGATGAATCGATGGAAAGCATACTTCAAACTTATCAAAATATTTTATCAAATAGCGATTATAAGGATTTGTTTATAACAACAGTTCCGATAGATATTAATAAACTGTATACTAGTGAAAGTCTTGAGGATTTGGCCGAATTGAAAAACACAGCACACCGTTTAAAAGGAGTTTTTGCTATGCTAGATTTTAGGTTCCTTCACAAGCTTTGTGAAGATTTGGAACTTTACATAGCAGAAGGAAATAGCTTAAAAATAAGTAATTGCATTAGAGAGCTGGATGTTTCAGTGGAAAAGCTAATGCCAAAAGGTAACCAATAATATGAATAACCTAAATGTCATTGTTGCCGATGATCATCCTATTGTTCTTTTCGGTATCAGAAAGTCACTCGAACAGATTGAATGGGTCAATATCGTTGGTGAATTTGAAGATTCAACGTCTTTAATTAATAACTTAGCGCGTTTAAATGCCGACGTCTTAGTCACTGATTTATCAATGCCTGGTGATAAATACGGCGATGGTATTACGTTAATCAAATATATTAAACGTCACTACCCTGATCTTTCTGTCATTGTTCTCACCATGAACAATAACCCTGCGATTTTAAGTGCAATCCTTGAGCTAGATATTGAAGGTATTGTTTTAAAACAAGGCGCGCCTGCTGATCTACCAAAAGCTTTAGCCGCATTACAAAAAGGGAAAAAATTTACCCCTGAGAGTGTGAGTAAGCTACTTGAGAAAGTGAATGCAAGTGGTTATGGAGATAAGCGCTTATCGCCAAAAGAGAGTGAAGTTTTACGCCTCTTTGCAGAAGGCTTTTTGGTCACAGAAATAGCTAAGAAATTGAATCGTAGTATTAAAACGATTAGTAGCCAAAAGAAATCAGCAATGTTGAAACTCGGTGTCGACAACGATATCGCATTACTTAACTACCTGTCTTCTGTTAGCATCGATAACTCATCTACCGATTAATCGATAAATCACCTTTATGTTATTGCTGAAAAACCCGATACAAACGGGTTTTTCTCTTTAACGCTTTTACCGGGTAGCTTATTTATTACCCACGAATTTCAATAAGGTTTCTTTCAAGGTTGTGATTTTGGTTGGCTTAGATAGACAGCCATTCATACCTGCATCCCGGCAACGTTGCTTCTCCTCCTCCATTGCATTTGCTGTTAATGCAATAATTGGAACTGTTGAACCTAAGTTTCGTAACGCTTTAGACAGCCCATAACCATCCATATTTGGCATATTCACATCGGTTAAAACGATATCAACCGTATGGTTTTCTAGATATTTCAGTGCATCAATACCATCAACGGCAGTACAAGTGCTAAAACCAATATTGGATATTTGATCGCTTAACATCACCCTATTGATTGGATGATCATCAACAATTAATACTTGGTATGAACTCAGTGAACCATCTATCTCAAGGGAGTTTGCTTTATTGCTCTCTTCTTTTGCAGCCTGCTCACCTCGTGATTTCGAAATAAATTTATCGATGATTGATGGTAACTTTTCATTCTGATAAGTGTTATATAACCATTTGTTAGGCGACTCTTCACGCAAATCACCAACATATAGATTACACAGATGAAGTACTTTTTTACTCTTTAACTCATGAGAGTCTTGGTTATCGGTGATCAATAAATCATAACTTTCTGCCTTATCAATTTCTTTATCAACACAGACAACAAAATGGTTATGTCTAAGTAGTCTGGTTAAAAAGCTAGAAAGACATTGGTTCCGGCAAATAATCGCTATCCGATAATGAAAGCGGTATTCCGGAATAGTATGTTCGGTATACTTTTGGCCATAAAGTGGGATACGGATAATAAAGGAGCTACCCAAGCCTATTTGCGAATTAACTTCAATATCTCCATCCATCAAGTTAATCAACTTTTCACAGATTGCTAACCCTAAACCTGTACCTTTATGCCCCAAGTTATTTTGGTCATGCACTTGGAAGAAGGGATCAAAAAGTTGTAACACAACCGCTTGCGGCATGCCTATCCCTGAGTCTTTAATTTCAATCTTTAAATAGTTTTCGTCACGCCAAACATAGAAAAAGACAAAACCAGAATCTGTAAATTTAATACTATTATTGATGATATTCGATATCACCTGCTGTAGCCTTACCGCATCACTCAATAGCAAATCAGGCACATTAGGTTCAATAAAGGAATAAAGCGCTATCTGTTTTTTCGCGACTAAAGGCAAGTAGTTAGCTAAGACAAAAGCAAAAACATCGCGGCAATTAAATAGTTTATATTCAATGTTTAGTTGATTAGATTCAATTTTTGAAAAATCCAATATATCACTGATAATTTGCAGCAACAGTGAGGATGAATTATCCATCGTGGTTACAAGACGATTCGCTTTATCGGATAACTCAAGCCGCTGTAATAATTCAATATTACCGATAATACCATATAGTGGCGTACGTAATTCATGACTCACCGTTGCCAAGAACATGGATTTAGCATGGTTAGCCTGTTCCGCAGCATCAGCCACATCTTGTAAGGATTTCTCCATCTGAACACGGATACTAATATCAATCAGTACGCATATAGCAACATCTTCGTTTTGATAACGCGAATTGACAAAGCTTATTTGTAGATGCGTACTACTACTAGTCACAACATCAATGTAATTACTCGATTTTTGGCGAATAATTGTCAGTATGCGCTGTTTATCATCTTCACTTAATAAGCGGAAATAATCGTGAGCTAATTCATTACTCAGAATGTTGCCACCATCACTTAACCTTAGAATGATGATACCGACAGGCGCCGATGCTACAATTTTATGGTTAAACTGTTCATGCTCTTCAAGGCGAATAGCGGTATTCGCGGCTGGCACTAGCATTTTGCGCTCTAACAACCAAATGAGGAAAAAGATCAGGCAGCCAGAGGTGATATTAATAACGATACTATAAAAAATGGACGCTCTATGCTCTGCAAATATCTCGCTGGTGGGAACAGCATACACCACTGTCATTAATGATGGCGATAAGCGCTTTTTAAAAATCAGTTTTGAATAATCGGAGCTAAAGCCAAAAAAACTAGGCTCAGAAATAGAGAGTAAATTGGAATTTTTAGGATTCAAGTCCGTTGGGTAATATAAAACCGGTTGGTTATACGAATTAAGGACGACCACTTCAAAGGATTTATTCGAACGTTGTATAAATTGATTTAAGCTGATTGTTCTCTCTAAACCAATAAACCCATACAGAAGGCTACTCACATAAATAGGTTGGATCAGATACAACTGCCCTGAGTCGGTTTGAGCACCATGAACAATCGTATATAAGTTACGCTCTTGCCCTTGTAATCTTAGGCTTTGATAGGAACGTATATTTTCGTAGCCAACCTTTTTTAAGATCTCAATGTCAGATACGGTCGTACGGATTGGAAAATCCATCATGCAGTAACTCTTAGAGCCTATTACAAAGACATGATTTAACCCTTGCGGAGCAGCAATACTGTCTTTCCAAAAATAAATGAGTTGTTCGAATGCGTTTAGGTAATCACTGGTTCTATTTTTAAAATAGGTACAATCCGCCTCGGGTGATAATGGGTACAGGCTATAGGAACCCGTGGCAGGTAATGTGACGTAATTTGGTTCATTTTCCAGTCGCTCTTCATGTTGTTCAGTCATAAACTGGATAGAGCGCAATGTGGTACCGGTTTGCAAAATGAACGCCTGCATATTTTCAAACCCTGAATAAAACTGCTGGCGTATATCTGACTTGCTTTCATTAAATTGGGTATAAAGGAAGAATAAGGTAATAAAAACCCCCATTCCCCATAGCATTAAGCCGAGGATACGGAATAAATCACGGGATAATCGTAATGATGTTCTAAATGACGGTAAATATCTCAAGATCTATCCTACACAGGCTATGTTACTGTGACTGAGTATACTCGATAAAAGTTGTAAAAAGCGATAGTTGTTAAACTGGATGGTTAGATAGCAAAACGGGCGGTAAACCGCCCGTCGAATCAATGACCCATACATTTATTCAGGCGTATTGGTTCCCATGTCTGTGCTAGGTATATCCTCTGCACCTGCTTCATCAGAGTTTTCATCTTCCTCTGTTTCAGCGACACGTTGTAAACCAACAACTTTTTCTTCTTCCGCTGTTCTAATCAGCGTCACACCTTGTGTATTACGGCCAACAACACTAACTTCCGAAACGCGTGTACGCACTAAAGTACCAGCATTCGTGATCATCATAATCTGATCGGTTTCATCCACTTGGATAGCCCCAACCACATTACCATTACGCTCACTGACTTTAATTGAGATCACACCTTGAGTTGCCCGCGATTTCGTTGGGTACTCTTGCTCAGCTGTACGTTTACCATAACCGTTTTCAGTCACAGTTAAGATGTGGCCTTCGCCGCGAGGGATAATCAGTGAAACCACTTTGTCTTCATCGGCTAGACGAATACCACGTACCCCAGTTGCAGTACGTCCCATCGGGCGAACCGCATCTTCAGCAAAACGAACAACCTTACCTTGAGCAGAGAACAGCATGACTTCATTTGAACCATTGGTTAAATCAACACCAATCAATTCATCGCCTTCATTGAGGTTAACGGCAATAATACCGGCACTTCTTGGGCGGCTAAAGTCTTGCAATGCCGTTTTCTTCACCGTACCACTCGCCGTTGCCATAAAGACATAGTAGCCTTCTTCGTATTCACGAACTGGCAAGATAGCGGTAATACGCTCATCTTGTTCAAGTGGCAACAAGTTTACAATTGGACGACCCCGTGCTCCACGGCTGGCCTCTGGTAATTGGTAAACTTTCATCCAATATAGGCGACCACGGCTAGAGAAGCATAGGATGGTGTCGTGGGTATTCGCCACCAGCAAGCGCTCAATAAAGTCTTCTTCTTTAATGCGTGCTGCCGATTTACCTTTACCGCCACGGCGTTGCGCTTCGTAATCAGACAGTGGTTGATATTTCACATAGCCTTGGTGAGACAGTGTTACCACCACATCTTCTTGGCTAATCAAATCTTCAATGTTGATATCCGCTGTATTTTCGGTGATCTCAGTACGACGAGCATCATTATACAATTCACGAATAGCTTCTAACTCTTCGCGAATAACTTCCATTAAACGCTCAGGGCTACGTAGAATATACAACAGTTCTTCGATTTGCTTCAGAAGATCACGGTATTCTTCCAGCAGTTTCTCATGCTCAAGCCCGGTCAGTTTTTGCAGACGCAAATCCAAAATCGCTTGGGCTTGTTGCTCAGTCAGATAGTATTGACCGTCGTGTACGCCATATTGTTCTTCAAGCCATTCTGGGCGTGCTGCATCATCACCGGCACGCTCAAGCATCGCTGCCACATTACCAAGATCCCAAGGGCGTGCGATCAACCCTGCCTTCGCTTCTGCTGGCGTCGGTGCACGACGAATTAACTCGATAATAGGATCAATGTTAGCTAATGCAACGGCTAATGCTTCAAGAATATGTGCTCGTTCACGTGCTTTACGCAATTCAAAAATAGTGCGGCGAGTCACCACTTCACGGCGGTGGCGAACGAACGCAGCAATAATATCTTTTAAATTAAGGATTTTCGGTTGGCCTTGATGCAAGGCTACCATATTAATGCCGAACGAGACTTGAAGCTGAGTCAGCGAGTAAAGATTGTTAAGGACAACCTCTCCTACCGCATCACGTTTCACTTCAATCACGATACGCATGCCGTCTTTATCAGACTCATCGCGTAATGCACTAATTCCTTCAACACGTTTTTCTTTAACGAGTTCAGCTATTTTCTCAATAAGACGAGCTTTGTTTACCTGATAAGGAATTTCGCTGACAATAATCGTTTCGCGGCCATTTTTTTCGTCAACTTCGACCTCAGCACGCGCACGAATATAGACCTTACCACGGCCAGTACGATACGCATCGATAATTCCACGGCGACCATTAATGATAGCGGCAGTCGGGAAATCAGGCCCTGGGATGTGCTCCATCAGACCTTCAATGCTAATATCTTCATCATCTATATAAGCAAGGCAACCGCTGATCACTTCCCCTAGGTTGTGTGGAGGAATGTTCGTTGCCATCCCAACAGCAATACCTGACGAACCATTAACCAATAGGTTAGGGATTTTCGTAGGCATAACTTCAGGGATTTGCTCTGTACCATCATAGTTTGGGACGAAATCAACGGTCTCTTTTTCAAGATCCGCTAACATTTCATGGGCAATTTTCGCCATACGGATTTCCGTATAACGCATTGCAGCTGCGGAATCTCCGTCAACTGAACCAAAGTTCCCCTGACCATCTACCAGCATATAACGCATAGAAAAAGGCTGAGCAAGACGAACGATTGTCTCATAAACAGCTCTATCACCATGTGGATGGTATTTACCGATAACGTCCCCGACTATACGGGCAGATTTTTTATAGGGTTTATTCCAATCATTTCCCAATACATTCATCGCAAACAGTACTCTGCGGTGTACTGGCTTCAGTCCATCTCGAACATCTGGAAGCGCGCGCCCGACAATAACGGACATCGCATAATCCAAATACGAACTTTTGAGTTCTTCTTCGATATTGACCGGTGTGATTTCTCTGGCAATGTCGCTCATGGAACCACTGTCCCTCATAACTTCGGATTCAAAGGTTTAGAACTATACCACAATTCGCCAATTTAATAAAAAAAATGAGAAGTGAGTATTTGTCTTTCAAGCTATGTATAATAGCGGAAAAATGTCTTTATGTGTCCGTATACTTTGAGTTTATTGCGTAAGAGCAACAAAAAAACGTTTTATGGCCTCAATAAATTCGCGTATTAACGTTTGGACACCTATCTAGGAACAGGAGCTCCACTCATGAATGATACTTCAACCCCCGCGTATCAGAACGTCGATAAGCATGAAATTGAGAAGTTTGAAGCTATTGCTTCTCGCTGGTGGGATCTCGAAGGTGAATTTGCCCCACTTCATCGCATTAATCCGCTTCGCCTTGGCTATATTATGCAACGGGTTGATGGTTTATTTGGTAAGAAAGTACTTGATGTGGGCTGTGGTGGCGGAATTTTATCTGAAAGTATGGCACGTGAAGGTGCCGATGTGACGGGACTTGATATGGGGGCGGACCCACTGATGGTCGCACGCCTGCACTCATTAGAGTCAGGGATCCCTGTTGAATACGTACAAGAAACAGTAGAGCAGCACGCTGACAAATATCCACAAGCTTATGATGTCGTGACCTGCATGGAGATGTTGGAGCATGTGCCTGATCCACAGTCGGTCGTACGTGCGTGTGCTAAATTGGTCAAGCCCGGTGGGCATGTTATTTTTTCGACGATCAACCGCAATAAAAAAGCGTGGTTAATGGCGGTCGTTGCGGCGGAATATGTGATGAAAATGGTTCCGAAAGGCACCCACGATGCGAAAAAATTTATTCGCCCTTCTGAACTGATTTCGTGGGCAAACGAGGCTCAGCTAAAAGATAGGCATATCATGGGTTTACATTATAATCCACTCAAAGATAAATTCTATTTAGGCCCGAATGTGGACGTTAATTATATGCTCCATACTGTCAACGAATAAATAGCAAGCGTTACGTTCAAGAAAACAGCAAACGATCGCATTTTGCAAAATTTATTTTCGTCACCCTGTTGCGAGTTTCCACTTATAGAATTCCTTTTCTAGTGCAGCTTACCGACAAGGTGACGTTTTTTATCCCTACAGTTATCCACAGAAGACTCGGATTTGTGCACTTGATAAAACCGCTTATTAACATTATCTTGTTATAGTAAAATCAACAAACCACTACATATAGTATGTAATTTGAATCTAACACTACAAGTCTCATAGAGTTAATCTATGAGCTTTTTTGCGTTAGCAATATGCTATTTTGTAGGTCAACCAAGGTGTACTTGCTCATGAACCAGAGTCTGTTAGTCACAAAACGTGATGGACATAAAGAACGCATTGATCTCGATAAAATCCACAAGGTAATCACTTGGGCTGCTGAAGGCCTGAATAATGTATCTGTTTCTCAGGTGGAGTTACGTTCACAGATTCAGTTTTATGATGGGATCAGAACGTCTGATATTCATGAAACCATGATCAAAGCGGCTGCTGACCTTATTACTGGCGATACGCCTGACTATCAATATCTTGCGGCGCGTCTTGCAATATTCCATCTACGTAAAAAAGCGTATGGTCAATTTGAGCCACCCGCGCTGTACAAGCACGTCACTCGCCTTGTTGAAATGGGCAAATATGATAAGCATTTGCTGGAAGACTACTCACAAGAAGAGTTCGAGCAAATGGATAGTTTCATTGACCATTGGCGTGACATGAATTTCTCCTATGCTGCCGTCAAACAACTTGAAGGTAAGTATTTAGTACAAAACCGTGTTACGGGCGAGATTTATGAGAGTGCACAGTTCCTCTATATTCTCGTTGCTGCATGCTTGTTCTCTCATTATCCAAAAGAGACTCGCTTAGACTACATCCGTCGTTTCTATGATGCGGCTTCCACATTTAAGATTTCGCTACCAACACCAATCATGGCTGGTGTTCGTACACCAACTCGTCAATTCAGCTCTTGCGTATTGATTGAGTGTGGCGATAGCTTAGATTCTATCAACGCAACATCCAGTGCGATTGTTAAATATGTGTCTCAACGTGCAGGTATCGGTGTAAACGCAGGCCGTATCCGTGCTTTAGGTAGCCCGATTCGTGGCGGTGAAGCATTCCATACTGGTTGTATCCCTTTTTATAAGCACTTCCAAACCGCCGTTAAGTCTTGTTCACAAGGCGGTGTGCGCGGTGGTGCAGCGACACTTTTCTACCCTTTATGGCATTTAGAAGTTGAAAGCCTATTAGTGCTGAAAAACAACCGTGGGGTTGAAGGTAACCGTGTTCGCCATATGGATTATGGTGTCCAAGTCAACAAATTGATGTATGAGCGTTTGATCAAAAACCAAGATATTACGCTGTTCAGCCCTTCTGATGTGCCTGGTTTATATGATGCTTTCTTTGCTGATCAGGATGAATTTGAGCGCCTGTATCTGGCTTATGAACAAGACGACAGCATCCGTAAATCCAGTGTTAAAGCGGTTGACCTCTTTTCATTAATGATGCAAGAACGTGCATCAACAGGTCGTATCTATATTCAGAACGTTGACCACTGTAATACTCACAGCCCATTTGATCCTTTAGTTGCACCAGTGCGTCAATCAAACCTGTGTTTAGAGATTGCACTGCCGACAAAACCATTGAATAACATCAATGATGAAGAAGGTGAAATTGCGCTTTGTACGCTGTCAGCCTTTAACTTGGGTGCGATTGAAAACCTTGATGAATTAGAAGAGTTGGCCGTGCTTGCTGTACGTGCATTGGATGCCCTTCTCGATTATCAAGACTACCCGATTATTGCCGCGAAGAAAGGGGCAATGGGTCGCCGTACTTTAGGTATTGGCGTCATTAACTATGCTTATTATTTAGCCAAGTATGGTGTTCGCTATTCCGATGGCAGCGCCAACAATTTGACTCACAAAACCTTTGAAGCAATTCAATACTATCTATTGAAAGCCTCTAACGAATTGGCTAAAGAGCAAGGCGCTTGCCCTTGGTTCAATGAAACCACTTATTCAAAAGGTATTCTACCAATTGATACCTATAAGAAAGAGTTGGATAAATTGACTGATGAGCCTCTGCATTATGATTGGGAAACGTTACGTAAAGATATCCAACAATATGGTCTGCGTAACTCAACCTTATCAGCGTTGATGCCATCGGAAACATCATCACAGATCTCTAACGCAACCAATGGTATCGAGCCACCTCGTGGTTATATCAGCATTAAAGCATCTAAAGATGGTATCTTACGCCAAGTTGTACCTGATTATGAGAATCTTAAAGGCGCCTATGAGTTGTTATGGCAAATGCCTTCAAACAGTGGCTATTTGCAATTAGTCGGTATTATGCAGAAGTTTGTTGATCAGTCTATTTCTGCAAACACCAACTATGACCCAACGCGCTTTGCAACAGGCAAAGTACCAATGAATCAATTGCTAAAAGATTTATTGCTCGCCTATAAGTTTGGTGTGAAAACACTTTACTACCACAACACCCGCGATGGTGCGGAAGATGTTCAAGGTGATCTGGAAGAAGTTGTTGAGTCAGCGGATTCAGATTGTGAAGGCGGCGCGTGTAAAATTTAATAGGAATTGTCATGTCACATACTTACACCATTTTCTCACAAAAGAGAAATGACCAATTACTTGAGCCGATGTTTTTCGGTCAACCTGTTAACGTTGCTCGTTACGACCAACAAAAGTATCCGATTTTCGAAAAGTTAATCGAGAAACAGCTTTCATTTTTCTGGCGTCCAGAAGAAGTTGACGTTTCCCGTGACCGCATTGACTATAATGGCTTGCCTGATCATGAGAAACACATATTTATTAGTAACCTGAAATACCAAACGCTGCTGGACTCTATTCAGGGTCGCAGCCCGAACGTGGCGTTATTGCCACTGATTTCAATTCCTGAATTAGAAACTTGGGTTGAAACTTGGTCATTTTCAGAGACGATCCATTCACGCTCTTACACTCATATTATCCGTAATATCGTGAATGATCCGGCAATCATCTTTGATGATATCGTTGAAAACGAAGAGATCTTAAAACGCGCTCGTGACATTTCTGCTTACTATGACACGCTGATTGAGATGACCAACTATTACCATATGTTTGGTGAAGGTACTCACACCTGCAATGGTAAACAAATCACAGTATCACTACGTGCACTGAAAAAACAGTTGTACCTGTGCCTAATGAGCGTAAATGCCTTAGAAGCTATCCGTTTCTATGTCAGTTTTGCTTGCTCATTTGCCTTTGCAGAGCGTGAGCTAATGGAAGGGAACGCAAAAATTATTAAACTGATTGCGCGTGATGAAGCCCTTCACTTAACAGGAACCCAGCATATGCTGAACTTGTTACGTTCTGGGCAGGATGATCCTGAAATGGCAGAGATTGCTGCTGAGTGCGAAGACGAGTGCTATAAACTGTTCGTGGATGCAGCTGAACAAGAAAAAGAGTGGGCTGAATATCTGTTCAGTGAAGGTTCTATGATTGGCCTAAATAAAGATATTCTGTGCCAATACGTGGAATATATCACCAATATCCGTATGCAAGCTGTTGGGTTAAAATTACCTTTTGAGGCACGCTCAAACCCAATCCCTTGGATCAACGCATGGTTGGTGTCTGACAACGTTCAAGTTGCGCCGCAAGAAGTCGAAGTTAGCTCTTATCTGGTTGGTCAGATTGACTCTGAAGTCAACACTGATGACCTGAGTGATTTCGAACTCTAATCATGGCTAGCCATAAAGTCACCCTGCGGCTCTCGCAGGGTGTGCAAGTACCTTACCACACCGAGATCCACACAAGCCTGCTTGAAGCACTTGAAGACAGCCGTATTCCTGTTGAATATCAGTGCCGAGAAGGCTATTGTGGCTCATGTCGAGTCATGCTATTAAAAGGGAAAGTGGGCTATAAACAAAAACCGCTTGCCTTTGTACAAGACGGTGAGATTTTACCTTGTTGTTGCCATCCCCTTTCTGACATCGAAATCGGTTAAAACCTCACAGCGATGACGCTCTCTTTACGCCATCGCTGTTAATTAAACATGTCACTTACAGATTATAGATAACCATATAATCCTGCAAATACCCATCCAAACACACAAGAGACACCAACACCAATGAGGCCGGGCAGAATGAAGCTGTGGTTAATCACAAATTTACCTATCCGAGTCGTACCGGAACGGTCAAATTGAATAGCGGCTAAATCACTTGGATAAGTCGGAAGAATATAATAACCATAGCAAGCAGGCGCAGATGCGATGATATAGGCAGGATCAACACCAATGCCGAGCGCTATCGGAACGACCGCAGCTAAAGCGGCTGCTTGTGAGTTCACAAATTTAGAGACCAATAAGAGGATCACGGCATAAGCCCATGGATAGTCTTTGACTAATGCCCCAAGCGTGCCTTTGATTTGATCCATATGCGCGCCAAACATTGTTTCTGCCATCCAAGCGATACCATATACGGCAACAATGGCAATCATTCCTGAACGAAAAACCTCATTTTTCGAAATCTGTGCCGGATTTGTTTTACAAATAATGATGATCAGCGCACCAGCGAGCAGCATAAACATCTGTATCACAAGTACCATTGACAGTGGTTTGCCATTGACCAATGGCCTTAATTCAGAAACCGCCCCCAAAATCGCAACAACCCCAATAGAAGCGAGGAAAATCCACATAGCAACCCAATTGATTTTCGGTAACTTTTTATCGAGTAGTGTCGCGCTGTCGCCATACACATATTCGTAATTTTCATGTACCGAAATAAACTTTTGGAATTCCGGATCTTTATCGAGATCTTTCCCTCTGAACCAACTGAAAATACCGATTGCCAGTATCCCGATTAGGGTCGATGGAATGGTAATCGCCAAGAGATCTAAAAATTCGAGCGATTTACCATTAATGGTGATGCCATTTAACATCGCCACTAAGGACACCACTGCAACAGAGACAGGGCTGGCAATAATCCCCATTTGTGCACCAATACTACTGGCCGCCATCGGTCTTTCAGGACGAATATTATTTTTTATCGCCGCGTCATAGATAATAGGAAGGATGGTATACACCACATGCCCTGTACCACACAAAATGGTTAAAATACAGGTAACAAAAGGTGCCACAATAGAGATGTATTTTGGATTTTTACGTAGTAGTCGTTCTGCAATTTGTAGCATGACATCCAAACCGCCTGATGCCTGTAGAGTCGCTGATGCTGCAACAACAGCGATGATCACAAGCATAACATCAACAGGCGGTTTTCCAGGAGGTAAATCAAAACCAAAAACGAGTATCACTAAGCCAACGCCGCCTAGCAGCCCGAGAGCCATTCCCCCTTTTCTTGCTCCGTAGAACAAGCAGACGAGGATAATGGCAAGTTGTATCAAAAAGTCCATAAGTTCATCCTTTCAATTAATGTTTCCTTACATTATCGGGATGAAAGATTGACACAGATTTGATTTATATTAACTGGTTAAAGAATTTAATCTTATTTTTCAATTCGATTTTCCCACCCCGTCACAAAATTTATCTTAGGTTCCTGAGATACTGTCCTGTTAATCTAAAACATCATATATATCAATCAATTAATTAACATCCGTTAACATTTAAAATCCGATGTATTTACCTTTAATCACCATATCAATAACGATTATTCATTAACTAGGACGAATAATTCGTTGCTATTTTCACCATTGCTTTATAAGAAAAATGCGTGAGTGTAATTTTATGTTTACACTCATTGTAATTTAGATTTGACAGAAAAACTGTGATCGCATAATCTGCTCAGCTAATAAATCCACGACTTTTAATCAGAGGAATTTGTGAAAAATCGCACGCTAGGTAGCGTTTTAATCGTTGCAGGAACAACAATAGGTGCAGGGATGCTGGCTATGCCACTTGCCGCTGCGGGTGTCGGTTTCACAGGTATTGCATGCCTACTTGTCGGCCTATGGATGTTAATGAGTTATACCTCATTACTGCTCGTTGAGGTTTATCAATACAATCCACCAGATATGGGCTTGGGATCAATCGCGAAAAAATACCTTGGGCCTATTGGGCAAATCGTCACAGGCTTAAGTATGTTACTTCTGATGTACGCGCTGACTACCGCTTATATTGGTGGCGCGGGTGTCCTGATCTCCAACAGCCTACTCTCGTGGTGGGATATTCATCTGTCGACCAAAACATCAATTATCTTATTTACGCTTATCGGTGGTGCTGTTGTTTGTATTGGTACGCACTCTGTCGATTTTATTAACCGCCTACTATTTACAGCTAAAATTATCTTTTTAGTCATTATGTTGGCTGTTATGTTACCCCACGTTGAAACCGTCAACTTAGGCAGTATGCCTGCTGAAAAAGGGCTACTGCTGGCGGCAGTGCCAGTCATCTTCACCTCATTTGGTTTCCATGGTAGCGTGCCTAGCCTTGTGAATTACATGAATGGCGATGTGCGTAAACTTCGTATCATTTTCATTACAGGGAGTGCGATCCCTTTAGTTGCCTATATCTTGTGGCAGATAGCCACTTTAGGGTCGATCCCTTCTAACACATTTTTAGGGATTTTGGCGCAAAAGTCTGGCCTAGATGGCTTACTCACCGCCATTCGTGATGTCGTTACGGCTCCACGCGTTAATATTGCCGTTAATCTGTTTATGGATTTAGCGCTAGCCACATCGTTTTTAGGGGTTGCTCTTGGTTTATTCGATTACCTTGCTGATTTATTTAAACGGAATGATAGCCTCATTGGGCGTATTCAGACAGGCTTATTAACTTTTTTACCTCCGTTATTAGCAGCGTTATTTTTTAGTAGTTTCGTACAGGCGTTAACTTATGCAGCGGTTGCATTGTCTGTATTAGCTCTGATCATCCCCGCATTATTGACAATGCAAGTTAGAGCCGTTGAAAAACCCATCGATAAGCAAGCTCATTACCGAGTTAAAGGCGGCTCTACTCTACTCCGTCTGGTTTTATTATGCGGTTTTGCAGTGATCATTATTCAATTTGCTATCGTTGCAGGCTACCTACCTAATGTAGGCTAAATTTAGCGTCAAAAACAAAGCTCGTACCGTTCACTAAACGGAAAAGCCCCCCAATAGCAACCAACTATTGGGGGGCTTTTGATATCCGATTTTATAGCGTCACTCCAAACTGTACGGGTTCCGCTATATTACAACCAGTAATTAGAAGCTTAGACCTGCTCCCACATACCAACCGTCAGCAATTTTGTTGCTTGGGTTGTCATGCGTACCTTTAATATCGATGACACGGTAGCCTGCATCAACTGAAAGCGGTTTAAACACAGTATAGCGTGCGCCGACTTTTGCTTCGGTATAAGATTGACTTCCCGATGTTAATGATGCCGGAGCACCATAAGCTTCACCATAAATATTCAAAGAAGGCATCACTTGCCATCCAAGACCGGCTCCACCTGCTAGCGCCATACCATCTTTATTGTCTTCAGGTGATAAATATAAGGCTTTACCACCAACATAGGCTGAAAATGGACCTAGAGGCAAACCAAAGGTTGCGCCTAAGCTACCCATTTGACCATCATGATCACTACGCGCCCATGAGCCATCAAATGCAAGGCCTGCGCCTTTAGTACCAATGCCTGCATTGAGTTCAGTATAATGCTTACCCACATTCGCATTAACAGAAACAGCTTGTGCAGCCCCGACGAACATCATTGATGATGCTGCCGCTGCAACGAGAAATAATCCTTTACGCATATCATTGCCCCATTAATAGAAGTTATTTAGTCATACTACAATATATAAATCCAATTCTCAGTAGTTATTACTGTTTTTTACTTTTCAGTCATTAAAACAACACCATTCACAACGACGCTGAGTATTCCTATTGATTTTTAATCAGTTATCACAGTAATTGGTACTATGTATTAGTTATACTTTAACTAATCAACTATAATCCAATGATAATAAGGCATTATGCATGGAAAGCATTATATTTCGAACGAAATAAATGCATTTTTTAGTTTTATTGTCTATAACTTACTGGAGTATTGTGATGAAAAAGAAAGGTCTCACGACTGCATCTGGCGCACCTGTTGTTGATAATAATAATGTGATGACGGCAGGCCCTCGCGGCCCTATGCTATTACAGGATGTTTGGTTTTTAGAAAAATTAGCCCATTTTGACCGTGAAGTTATTCCTGAGCGCCGTATGCATGCTAAAGGTTCAGGTGCATTCGGTACTTTTACTGTTACACATGATATTACCCGTTATACCCGTGCAAATATCTTTTCTGCTGTCGGTAAACAAACGGATATGTTCGCACGCTTTTCAACGGTTGCCGGTGAACGTGGTGCGGCAGACGCTGAACGTGACATCCGTGGTTTTGCATTAAAATTTTACACAGAAGAAGGTAACTGGGATCTGGTTGGTAATAACACCCCTGTGTTCTATCTGCGTGACCCGCTGAAATTTCCGGATTTGAACCACGTGGTTAAACGCTGCCCATACAGTAATATGCGTTCAATGGCTTATAAATGGGATTTCTTCTCTCATTTACCAGAATCACTTCATCAATTGACCATTGACGTGAGTGACCGAGGTATACCTCGTAGCTACCGTCATATGCACGGTTTTGGTAGCCATACTTATAGCTTTATCAATGATAAAAATGAACGTTTCTGGGTTAAATTCCACTTCCGTAGTCAGCAAGGCATTGAGAACTTGATGGATGATGAAGCAGAAGCGATCATCGGTAAAGATCGTGAAAGTTCTCAGCGTGACCTGTTTGATGCCATTAATAAAGGTGACTACCCACGCTGGAAGCTACAAATTCAAGTGATGCCAGAAGCCGAAGCGTCAAAAGTGCCTTATAATCCCTTTGATCTGACTAAAGTATGGCCTCACAAAGACTATCCATTAATTGATGTCGGTTACTTTGAATTAAATCGTAACCCTGCTAACTATTTCTCCGATGTTGAGCAAGCTGCCTTTAACCCAGCAAATATTGTTCCAGGTATCGGTTTCTCTCCGGATAAAATGTTGCAAGGTCGTTTGTTCTCGTATGGCGACACTCAGCGTTATCGTTTAGGTGTTAACCACTACCAGATCCCTGTTAACGCACCACGTTGCCCATTCCATAACTATCATCGTGATGGTGCAATGCGTGTTGATGGTAACAGTGGTAATGGTGTGACCTATGAACCAAACAGTGCAGGTATGTTCCAAGAGCAGCCTAATTTCAGTGAACCACCATTGACGCTTGAAGGTGCAGCTGATCATTGGAACCATCGCGAAGATGAAGACTATTTCAGCCAGCCGCGTGCATTATATGAACTGCTTGATGATGCAGAGCATCAACGCATGTTCAAACGTCTTGCAGGAGAGTTGATTGAGGCTTCTGAAGAGACACAAAAACGCCAAATTGACCTGTTCAAAAAAGTTCACCCTGAATATGGTGCGGGCGTAGAAAAAGCGTTAAATGCCCTTAAATAATCACGCTTAGTTAAACGTCAGGCTCTTATCTTGAGCCTGATGTTTATTATGAGCCATGCCGGAAATTAGTGATTAGTTTGCACTATTGACGAAACAAGCCCATCTAACTCTGACGATGCTTTATCACCCCTGTTTTCATCAAAAATAGATAAACTACAGTCCTGAATTCTCTTTTGACTGAATCAGGTCGGGTTGCTGTAACACCCAATTTTTCACTTGCTGGCGCGATACCTTAATACCGCTTCCTTTTAAGCTATTCTCTAATAGAAAAAAATGAGCAGGATATTGAAAAGGCGCTAGTTTGCCTTTTAGCCAACCTTGAATGGTGTCTAATTCACATTTATCGCTGAACTCAATCACGGCAACAGGCCTTTGACCAAACTCCACATCATCAATTGGAATAATAAAGCTTTGACTCACCGCTGGATGGTTATTAATCACCGCTTCAATATCTTCCGGTTGAACACACTCTCCACCACTAATAAATAAGTTATCCAGCCGCCCGATCACATGATACTCATCGTCGATATATGCGCCTCTATCATTGGTTTTGAACCAACCTTCGATGGTTTTTAATGGCATCATTTTTCCATCAAACCAATATCCCATCGATTGGCTCTGTGAACGAACCTGAATTTCTCCCTCGACTAAGCGCAACTGTTTCCCTTTAAGTGGAAGGCCAACCCCTTTCTTACCATCTGCACGTTTTGCACAGACGGTCGAAGCCATTTCTGTCATACCATAACCACTCCAGCAATCAATGCCTCTATGTGAGGCAAGATCAGTCAATGCAGTCGGGATCGTCGCGCCACCAAGTAAAACCTGTTTTAAAGATAGTGATAATGTTTCCGTTTGATTGAGTAACCGCCACAATTGTGTCGGAACCAAAGACGCATGGGTAACCGTTTGTAATGCTTCGATAAGCGGTGTTGAGCGTATTGCTAGTTGCGCTCCGCGCAGCAACCAACGCCATAAAATACCTTGCCCTGAAACATGAAATAACGGTAAAGAAAGCAGCCAGCAATCATGCTGTTGGTAATCCATCGCCTGTAACACACCATTTGCACTATCGAGGTGAGCAAGCACATTATGCACTGCCGCCTTTGGTAACCCCGTAGAGCCAGATGTTAAGATCAAAGTGGCGGGTTGGGTCTTCGCATGAGAAAAGTGAGGCAGATGGTGTTCCCACTCATGCGCCGTTACCGCTCGCTCTGACACGGCTAAAATTGGGTAAGTAAACTTAGCCAGTAAACCATCATCAAAATCGATAGCAAAATCAATATTCAGATGTGGTAACAGTTCTGCCAGTAAAGACTCAGGTAAACGAGGGTTAAGAGGCAAAACTTTCGCCCCACAATACAATGTTGCAAGTTGGCTCAATAACAGTTCTACACTATTTTTACCGCGCAACACTACGGTTTGTCCGTCACGTAAACCCTGTTGAGTAAAGTGATAAGCGAGCCTCATCACTCGTTGATTCAGTTGTTCCCATGTCAATGGCTCAATATCGGTAATTAATGCCACTGCTTCAGGTCGATGACTGGCCCAATGTTGCCAAGGCCAGTCTTGGAAAAATACTAACTCTGCCATTCGATAGTCAATTCATCTAATTGCTTCACTGGAAGTGAACTATTTGGCCACGTGCGTATCAGTTGAGACTGGATCAAATCTAATGTGTCCAACCCTGGTAGCGTATTAGGCGTTAATGCATTAGCAATGCGCGCTAACTGAGTCAAACCAAAACTACTTTCAATCGATGAGCTGATCACCGCTTGCAGACCGTGATGATGAGCCTCTGTGACTAATTGGCGGCAATAAGCAAGGCTACCGGTTAACATCGGCTTGATCACAATCGCCGCAACTCCCGGTTGAGGCTCCACCCTAAAATCAGCCTCACGCACACTTTCATCCCATGCAATGGCAATGCCAGTATCTGCGGCATATTGCAGTGATTCTTCCCGTGTTTTACAAGGCTCTTCAAGGAAGTCAATACGATCGCGATAAGCAGGGTTAACATATTTCGCAAAGCCATCTGCTTTTGCACGCGTCCAGCTACGATTAGCATCAAGACGTAATTTTAGGTCAGGCACCGCTTCCAGTAATAGGTTCGCCACCATGCCATCACGTACCGCTTCATACAAGCCGACTTTGACCTTAGCGATTTTTTCGCCTTCCATTGCACTTAGACGCAAAATCAAGTCATCAGGATCACCACTACACAATGGTGCTTTGCGGTAGTCGGCTTGCTCAGGAAGCTCCCCCGATAATTCGGCCAATGCACAACTGCAACCAAAAGCTACCGACGGTAACAGGCTTTCTGCTAGTGGCTTACCACTTACCCACTCGGCAAGCCGATGTTTGGCTTCTTCTGTTGCCTCCGCCAGCGTTTCTTGGCTAAATTCGGGGAGCGGTGATATTTCCCCCCACCCTTCGTTATCCCCTTCTTGTAAGCGAACCAGCAACCCATCGCGAGTTTTCAGGCGTTGGTAGCGCAGGATAACGCCTGCCTCCATCGGCAGGCTAAACGCGTAAAGTGTTGCCTTACGCATTATGGATTACGCTTATATTTAGAGAAATCTGGCGCACGTTTTTCATTAAACGCATTGCGTCCTTCTTGACCTTCTTCTGTCATATAGAACAGCATAGTTGCATTGCCAGCCAACTCTTGTAGGCCTGCCTGACCGTCACAATCTGCATTGAGTGCCGCTTTCAAGCAACGTAGTGCCATTGGGCTATTTTCAAGCATTTCACGACACCAGCGTACGGTCTCTTTTTCAAGAGAGGCATATGGTACAACCGTATTCACTAAGCCCATTTCCAATGCTTCTTGAGCGTTATACTGGCGGCACAGGAACCAAATTTCACGCGCTTTTTTCTGACCAACAATGCGTGCCATATAGGATGCACCCCAGCCACCATCAAAAGAGCCTACTTTAGGACCTGTTTGACCAAAAATCGCGTTATCCGCGGCAATCGTTAGGTCACACATCATATGTAATACGTGCCCACCCCCAATAGCAAAGCCAGCCACCATCGCCACAACAGGTTTTGGACAAGTACGAATTTGGCGTTGGAAATCTAGGACGTTGAGATGGTGAGTACCACTTTCATCACGATACCCGCCGTAATCCCCACGAATTTTTTGGTCTCCCCCTGCACAGAATGCTTTTTCGCCTTCACCCGTCAAGATAATAGTACCGATTTTATCGTCATAACGCGCATCAGCTAACGCTTGGATCATCTCTTTTACGGTCTGTGGTCGAAATGCGTTACGCACCTGTGGACGGTTAATCGTAATCTTTGCAATCCCTTCTGACGACTTGTGATAGAGAATGTCGTCAAACCCTTCTGAGCAATCTTGCCATTCGATTGGGGCATAGAGTTTTTCTTCGCTAGGATAAATCATTATCAAGTTCCTTTAACCACAGTGTGATAAAAAATGATGAAGTGCAGTGGCATAGCCATACGGATTTTCCCGATGAGCATTATGCCCTGCATTATTAATTAGCGTAATCGGCAAAGCATATTGTTGCGAAACGCTTCGAAATTTTTGATCTTGTTCACCACAAAAGTAGCGAAATGGCATCGTAAGCTGATACAGTTTGTCCACCAAAAAAGGCTGTTTAGACAAAGAGGTACTTTCTAACATATCAGCGACAGCTAAGGGGTTATTGTGCTGTCTTAACAAGATTAATTGTTGGCGTTGGCTCGCAGTTAAATGTGCAAATACAGGTTGTTGATACCAATCATTTAACACTTGGCAAATCGGCTCGTGGCGAAAACGTTGCGCCCAATGGTGGTCGTTGGTGTAACGAGACTCCCGCTCCGATGAGCTATTTAGCCCAACATTTCCTCCTTCAATTACCAACCCACTTAAACCTGCTGGTTGGCGATAACAAGCCGTATGCATAGCAAGGCGTGCACCCAACGAATATCCAATAAGGTAATAATGTTGAATACCATGATGTTGTAAAAGTTGAACCAACTGCTCATCAAAATCAGCAAAACTTTGGCAGCTTATAGACTGAGATAATCCATGACCGGGCAAATCAACACGCAATGACGGGAAGTTAGGGCACAGTTCCACCATCGGCAGCCATTCATCGGCGCTACCGAGCAGCCCGTGTAACCACACTAACCAAGGCCCCGAATGATGTTCATTGTGTCGATAAGCCGCTAACATCAGAAACTGCCTACCTCATCAAGTAACTGTTTTAAAGTTCGCGCACCTTCGTCACTCTCGGTGTTTAATTCAATCAACAATGTCCCTTGTTGGTTATACCAAAATTGTTCAACAGTGGTTTTTAGAGAGAGCCAATCTTTAGGTGCTGCGTACTGCAAGCCAAACATCAGTGCCGCATGCTGAAAGTGAATATTTTGTGGCATACAATAATACTGCTGCCTTGCCGCTTCAGGCGTAGGTAGCATAGAAAATATCTGCCCACCGTTATTATTCACCACAATTAAAATCGTTGGCGCTGAAGGCGCTCGCAATAAAGCGAGGCTATTGAGGTCATACAGTGCCGAAAGGTCACCAACAATCCCCAAGGTCGGCTTGGTGGTTGCCCGCTGGACACCAGACATTGTTGAAATTAGACCATCGATACCACTGGCCCCCCGATTACTATAAACCGGATAACCCACGGGTAATTGCGCCAAAGCATCAATTAGCCGAACAATTAAGCTATTACCCACAAATAACTGCCCTTTTGGCGGCAGTAGCGCTGGTAATTGATGCGCAATCGCGGCTTCAGAAAAGTGATTGCGTAACTTTGTACTCACATGCCGTTGTGTCTGCTCAGCCAACGAGTAAAGATCTTCACACCAAGCCCCTCTTGGTTGAGCGGGATGAGCATCAAGCCACCCTTTAATTGAGCATGTTAATTTACGTCCGTAGTGATGAGCGGGGTCAAGGCGTTCTGGGATCGTATCAATGATCCAGTATTCTTGTGGATGGCACTGCGCTTGCCATTGAAGTAGGCGTTTTCCTGTTAAGCTCGAGCCGAATTGTACCACCAGTTCAGCTTCATTAAGTCGCGCTTTGGCCTGTGGATGAGCTAACCATAAATCTGCACAAGGATAAGGTTGCCCTGTTTGTGACAACACATCGCTAATTAACGGCCAGCCAAGTTCCTTCGCCCAGTTTGCAACACGCTCACCATCTTGACTATTCATACGACCCGCAATAACAACCCCTTTTTTCTGACGCCAAAAATACCAGTCAGAAATATGGGCAACGGTGTTGGTTAAAGGCTCGCTTAACCAAGGTAAATTAGAATGCCACCAATCACCAAGTTGTTGCTGCCATTCATAATCTCCTTCCGTTTCACCATACAGCGGCTCAGCAAATGGGCAGTTAATATGGAAAGCGCCGTGGTGTAGTTGATTCATCCCATTATCAATGGCACTGACTAACCATTTCGCCGAAATATCACGAGTTGGTCGGGGTAACATCAAACTTTGTGATGGGTGTGACGCAAAGATATGTGTTTGGCGAATAGCCTGATTCGCGCCACAATCGATAAGCTCCGGCGGTCTATCTGCCGTCAAAAAAATGACTTTTTCGCCAGTCAGTCCGGCTTCAATTAGGGCAGGATAGAGGTTAGCCACTGCGGTTCCTGAAGTGACGATCACGCCGACAGGCTCAAGGCTTGCTTTTGCTAAACCTAAAGCTAGATGCCCCAAGCCTCTTTCATCAAAATGAGTATGGCAGTGAAGCTTATTGTTATTCGCTGCTGCTAACGTCAAAGGTGTAGAGCGAGAACCAGGCGCAATACAAATATGTTTCATACCGTGGCGGGTGAGTGCTTCGATAATAATCTCAGCCCAACGCATATTAAAAACAGAATTCGACATAATGAGCTCAATAAGTTGTTTATTATCAGTAAGTGTAATGCGCTTGATATAAATTTCTTGATCTTAGAACAATTTTTAGTGAACTAATTGAAACCAAAAGAAAAATAACCATATTATATTTATGGTTTTTCAGGGGGTTCAAGTAGAGATTTAAGCCCCGCAGCTTTATTTTCAATTTCAATCCATTCTTGCTCCGGATCAGAATCACTGACAATCCCAGCCCCCGAGAACAATGACAACCGTTGATGTTCAATTTGAGCACAGCGTAAGGACACGGCGAACTCACTTTTATTTAAGCTAACGAAACCTCCCGTTCCAGCGTACCAGCGGCGCGAGAAAGGCTCATGTTCCGTTAAAAATTGACGAGCAACCGTTCTCGGCAACCCACATACCGCAGCAGTAGGTTGTAAACGCTGTAAACATTCACTGTCTGAAGGTGACACTAAAGTTGCGGCAATCGAACGATAGAGGTGTTGGATCTTGCGTAGGCGAATCACTTTCGCGGGGGAAACATCAATACCCGTTACAATACCTTGTAACTGCTGGCAAATATCGTCCACGACCACTAAGTTTTCGTGTTGGTTCTTACTGTCTTCCATCAACCATTTTGCTTTTTCAGCAGCAATCGCGTCATCAGGATGATTCGCGACTGTACCTGCAAGTGCCTCCGAATTGAGTTGTGTACCTTGTCGTAGATACAAACGCTCCGGTGTTGAGGACAGAAAACCTGTTTCTTGGCTTAATGCCATCATAAAATGGTAGCATTGAAAATTAACTCGTTGGCTTGCCGCTAAAAATTCCGCCACAGAAACGGGTTGTGACAACGTCAATTTCGTTTCACGCGCCATCACAACTTTTTCCATCTCCCCCGCTCTCATTTTCGTGATAGCTTTATTTAATAGGTGGCACCACTGCGCCTTTTCAGGGAAATGTTCATGACCGATAATTTGTGTATTTAAAGGTGGCAATGTTGCCGCTGGCTTGAGCTGCTTTAAAAATGCGATTGCGGCTAAACGGTCATCTTCACCTTTGATATTAAGATAGACTGATATTGATGAACGAACGCGAAAAATTTCTAAACGCGGTAAAAAGTAAAACGTTGCCTGTTGTTTATCGGCTAATGAAATTCCTTCACCAACCGCGTTCCAGCCATTTAAGCCCCATAAACGCATATCGGGATACTGGGCATGTAAAGACAAAAATTGTTCGGCCTCAGTGATTGCGTTAAATTCATATACGGTTCCCAGAGCGCTACACTCATCCGTTCCCGTGCGCTGATACCAATAGAACTGCGGATAACAGGATTGAGCCGATAGCCAAGCTAACCCAGGAAATGTAGAGTGACCATCCAATTGCCAATGTAGACGTATGAATTCTTGATTGCCCAATGCCAATGTTGACAGTTGATGAAGAATTTCAGTTATTAAATTATCTATTTTTTTATATACCACTTTAGATCCCTACTGCCACACTCAACAAAGACTATCGATAATTATATAGTGCAATATAATTTATTAATACATTGATTATTTCTGACAATAGGTGTTACGCCTCGTAAAATCAAATATGTATTAGTAATTTTTTATTACATCACCAATAAATCACTACGCATCTTATTGTATAGATTAAAAAATTTAACTTTAATTATTTACTTGACTTATATCAATCTTTATCTTCAAGATCACACAAAAACACCATTTTGTTTTTTTACTTGATGGTTATTTGTTAATCATATTTGTACAAAGTAAAATAATCATCATCGGGTAACAATACGGTAAGTATTCAAATACGTCACATCACACTAAAAAAACATTAATTATAATTACGATATTAAAAAATAAAAAAATGATATGACAAAAACAATGCTCGCAGAGTTAATATTTATTATTCACTCTCTTAACGCGTCAAAGAGTGACATAATATTTTTATCTTAGAACATTTAATATAACTTCCTGCACTTTTATGATTAGACAT
Organism: Providencia sp. PROV119; assembly: GCF_028482435.1. Taxonomy (NCBI): domain Bacteria; kingdom Pseudomonadati; phylum Pseudomonadota; class Gammaproteobacteria; order Enterobacterales; family Morganellaceae; genus Providencia; species Providencia sp. PROV119. The sequence continues at coordinate 112,182 of NZ_JAMPQL010000012.1, read as the reverse complement.
TTCAACATTTAATCATAATGAATTTATTATCGATTATATTAGGTCGTCAATTTATAATATATATTTTCATATTTTAGTATCTACTTTTAGGCGATCCTTAAAGTAATTTATTCTTAACTATACGGGGTAAATGCGAATCTAATGTTTTATCATGGGTGATAAATTGCTTAGAGATAATACTATTTTTAGCTCTATCATTTTTATCGCATCACTCATATTTGTGATTTTCTGTTGTCTACCTTTTATTTCAACCACAATACTTAATTGGAAATGAACCATTATGAGTGAAATAACTTATGACAAAATAATTGAAAAAGAGAATATAGGAGCAGCAACTCTTGCATTATTAACCAACCAAGACCCTCACTCTGCTCGCCCCGCCGGCATTTTTACTCACCAAGATTTAGTGAATATTCATCGATATACCCATTTTGCCCTTTCATTACCAACATCAACATTAGAAATCCATTCATGGCTAAAAATTAATGAATCAACTGATTTACCCATAAAAATTAGCGCACTGACTGAGGTTATTCAATTAATTCACACCCATGCCAGCGGTTGGGATGGTGTCGAACAAGAAGTTAAACAACAATCTATTAATTTATCACTGATTAGTCGAAATATTGTTCAGACTGGAAATCAAATCATTGAATACATTAATGATATGCCTATTATACAGCAAATAGCCAATAGCATTGACGACTTGTCAGCCGAGGCGCTAGATGGGCTTACTTACCAAAATGATGATCAGCAAATTGCCACAGAATTATTAAGCATACTGAATCTCATCCAAGATGATATTAAAATGCAAGCCAATAAAACTTCTAGGATTAAAAATACTATTTCTGACTTTCGAGCACATATTATTGGAGGTGCTTTATCTAATAATCAACATGTTGATTCTTTATTATTTAAAGTTAAGTCAATTTATTTGCAATTAGATTCTATTGATGATATTAATTCTGAATCACATCTTTTTGAGAAAGTCACTTTACTCAAAAAAGAGGTATTAACACTCGAAAAAGAATATGACCATTTTGTTAAGTTAAGCTTTACAGGCCTTGCTGGTGGTTTAATTGGATTACTGATTACAGGAGGGATATTCGGCAGCAAAGCTGAAAAAGTCCGCCATCGAAAAAACGCATTACTTAAAGAAATTGTTGAAATCAATAACAAACTCAATAAAGATCGCTTTATTAAAAAAGTTATTTTTGATATTCAAGTACATTTACAGAAGATTGAAGGCTATTTTAAAGATGCAAGATTAGCAGTTGACCATTTAGACTATATGTGGCTTGTTATTTTGACCGAAATTAAGCAGTCAATAGAAACTTTTGCGCGTATTGATAATGCTGCCAACCTTTTAAAGTTTATTGCTCGTTTCAAAAAAATTATCACCGCATGGGCGTCTGTGCAAACTTACTCAGAACAACTCATTGAACTATTTGATATTAAAATGACACATTACTCTCATGCTTAATAAAGGTAATACTATGCACCAAACCGTAAATTTCCCAGTTTTACCTGCTATTGAGTTTTATCAGGTAAGAATGCTCATTAATAAAATTAATAATTTTAATCATAACATTCTAAGTTACGATCCGAGCATTTTTAATCGAATAAAACGGATTGCTACTCAGGCAGAAAGTCTCAATGAGCAAATCAGAAACTCATTGCCAATAATGAAATTAAAAACTCGTTATATCATTGATAGTACGATTAGTGAGCGATTTTCAAGTCAGGATGTTGATGACTTAAAGGGAGGTCAACAGGATTTAGAGTTAACAGAATTTATCGATGACTTTACTGAGCTTAAAAATGAGCTAGAGAAGCTAACGGCACCTTTACGTACCACAAGCGATTATCTATTGGCATTACAATTAGAAGAAGCAAACCACCTTAAAAGTGAGAGCTATCGTAACCTACAAAATCGCCTTTTATTACTGGCTAACAATAATCAAAAGACATTGGATGAGTTTAACCAAGAGTTAATTGCTATTGTTAAAGCTGAAGAAGTTATCTTAAATTACAAGCTAGCGGATTTATTTGATCATGTTTTTCCTGATATATCGCTCATTGAATCATTAAATATCCCTCCTTCTAAAAAAGATCTGCTAAAAATTGCGATTGCCTGTGCCAAGCGCTTACTCACTATCCTTGACAATGGCTTAGATTTTATAAAATTGGTCAATGTTCGACTCTATTTGGTCGATCAAATCGCTGTTTTAAATGAGAAAGACCAGCAGTTTAAAAAGCGCATTGATAAGCTGACACACCTACTTATGCTCACTAAAGATATTTCAAAAATAGATGAGCAACGACAAGATGTGGCTGCCCATTTTCAGCAGTTACAATCTTATTTAACGCAATGGATTGACTATATGCAGACATGTTTAGACGAGCAGACGTTTAATATCCATAATGCTATCAAATCTTGTGAAGCCTTTATGGACTTTATTAATGAAGCCGAATATCAATATCAGCGCCAATTAGCTGATTAAAAAAAACGGCTACTGAAAAGTAGCCGTTTATTTTTACTGTGATGGCGGTGAAGATTAAAGCGGACTCACAGCCAATACCATATAGGAGAGATTGATAAGCGGTTGCGGCCATACCCCTAGCAGGATCACGATAATTGCACAGATAGCAGCAACAACTGTCCCGAAAGTAGCTTTTTCTGGCCCAGTATAACGATCTGCATGTTCTGCATCACGGCTATACAAGCTTGCCATAAAGCGTAGATAGTAGAATAGACCAATCGCACTACCTAAGACCACGGCACCAGTTAACCACCATAGCTCTGCCTTCACTGCGGAAATAATCACATAGAATTTACCAATAAACCCTAATGTAATTGGTATACCAGCCAGAGAAAGCATCATCACGGTAAGCACTGTCGCAAGTACAGGCTTATGCCAGAACAGCCCGCGAAATGCACTCAAGTCATCTTGGTCATCGCCACGATATGGGCTAGAAATAATGCTGATCACACCAAAGGCGCCCAAACTTGCAAACAGATAGCCGACTAAATAGATAGCGACAGTGACTTGGGAATCTGTTGGGGCGGCGCGTAATGCAACTAAGGCAACCAGCAGGTATCCCATGTGAGAAATGGACGAATAACCAAGTAGGCGTTTGGCACTTTTCTGAGTGATAGCCATCAGGTTACCAAACAGAATCGAAGCAATAGCGATGACGCTAACAACAATCGCCAATGTATTACTTTGAGCAGCTGGCGCTTCCATAAAGATACGCATTAATACTGCAAAGATACCAATTTTACTTCCCGTTGCTAAGAACGCGGATACCGGAGCTGGAGCACCTTGATAAACATCTGGAGTCCATAATTGGAATGGGAACAGTGATAATTTAAAACCGAAGCCTACAATCAACATCCCCAAGCCAATCAACACCAATGGCGCATGGATTTGGCTATCAGAAAGACTCTGGCCCACAGCCGCAAAGCTTAAGCTGCCTGATTCTGCATACAGTAAGGCGATACCAAAGAGCAAGAAAGAAGAGGCAGCGGCAGATAACAGCATGTATTTGATACCTGCTTCCAGCGAACGTTTACGTTCAAAGGTGTAAGCCACAAGACCGAACAAGGGTAAAGAGATCAATTCAATACCAATGAACATGGATGCCATGTGGTTAGCCATTGAAAGTAAGACGCCCCCTGTTACCGCAATCGCCAGTAACAGATGGAATTCTTCTTTATTATCATTAAAGCCTTCCAACCAATGGAAAGCAAAAATGCTGGTTGCCATACCCGCAATCAGGACCAATGCGCTGTAGAACATCGCATAGCCGTCAACACGAATAAGCGGAGTGACTTCTATTGGCAGCCCCTCTGCAATAAAGAACAGAGATAGCAGCGCAACGGCGAAGCCGAATACTGTCAGTGTGGCACTTGTTAGGTGATCGCGTCGCCACGCAATGGACAGCATCACAACCACCGCCGTCAATCCGACGATCAATAGCGGGAGTATTGCGATCAATTGTTGAAGTGTTATTGTCATGGCGAATTACGGCCTTAATGTTGTAAGTGAAGCAGTGTACAAGTTATGTAATGTTTCCATCGCACCCTCTGAAGTATCCAGAATTGGTTGTGGATAGAAGCCAATAATAACCAGTAAAACAGCCAGAGCCAGCAGCACACCAAATTCACGTGCTGTTAACCCTTTCATTTCGCTCTCGGATTTTGGTGTACCGTAGTAGGTTTGTTGCATCATCCACAATGAGTAGACAGATGCGAACACCACACCAAAGACCATGATGCAAGTCACCAGCGTAAATTGGCTGAATGTACCAAACAGGATCATGAATTCACCGATAAAGTTACCTGTGCCCGGCATACCTAAAGTTGCAGCGGCAAAGAACAGTGATAAACCCGGTAACCATTTAATACGTTTCCATAATCCACCCATCATGCGCATATCACGGGTTTGTGTACGCTCATACAACTGCCCGCTGATGATAATTAATGCTGCACCTGACAAGCCATTTGTGATCATTTGGATCACTGCACCTTGGTATGCAAGAACAGAGCTAGCGTAGATTGCCACCGTCACAAATCCCATGTGAGACAAGCTACTGTATGCAGCAAGACGCTTAATGTCTGTTTGTTTAAATGCAAGCCATGCACCGTAGAAAATGCTGATCACACCAAGTGTCATCGCAATAGGTGTAAACTCGATCGATGCTTCAGGGAACAGAGGTAGTGTAAAACGCAACAGGCCGTAAGCCGCTGTTTTCAACATGATACCTGAGATATCCACAGAGCCTGCTGTTGGCGATTGCTCTTGGGTATCCGCCATCCAACCGTGGAATGGCACTAATGGCATCTTAACCGCAAAGGCAATAAAGAAGCCTAACATTAGCATAAAGCCAACGGTGCTAGACATCTGAGTACCAAGCAACTCATTGTAGTTAAATGTCCACACAGAGGTGTCGCCGAAGTGGACTAATGCTAATCCAACAATCGACACCAACATAATCAAGCCACTCGCTTGTGTGTAGATAAAGAACTTAGTGGCAGCGTTAATATGCTGTCTGTTTTCTGCTCCTTTGTGCCCCCAGTTAGCAATCAGGAAGTACATTGGGATTAACATCATTTCCCAGAAGAAGAAGAACAAGAACAGGTCAACCGCCGTAAAAATCCCCATCACACCTGCAATAATCCACAGCAGGTTAAAGTGATAAGCACCTTGGTTGGCTTGGTTTTCACTCCACGAACTGAGGACTGAGAAAGCCCCCATGATCGCGGTTAGTACCACCATTAACAGTGATAAGCCATCAATCGCCAGATGGAAATTAATACCCAGCATTGGGATCCACGGCATTGAGTATTCCACTTGCCATTGTGGAACACCTTGTGGATTTACCAGAGAGTAATCTCCCTGTAGCCATAACAAGATTGATAATATTAATGTTATTCCCATTGAAGCCAGCGCAACCCAACGTGGTGCGCGGTGGCTAAACCGGTCAGCCTGCCAGCTTAGCAGGCCACCGATGAAGGGAATGAGTATTAGCCAGGGTAATAGCATGGCGCAATGTGTCCCTTAATTAAACCAAAAGCAGCAGAGCAAGAATCAGCACTGCACCCAGCCCCAATGAGGCAACATACCAACGGACCTGACCGTTCTCACTAATTGCCAACCCTTTGTTTGCCCAACGAGACAAGCAGGCAGGTAGGTTCATCAATGAGTTCACAGGATCGCTTTCCAGTAGCCATGCAACACCCTTGAAAGGTTTTACAAAGACAACGTCATACAGCCAGTCGAATCCCCACGCATGATACCACCATGTTGAGAAGAAACGGCCTGGTGCACTTTTCGCGATAACTGTGGCGATAGAGCGTCTGTACAGATAAATGAATGCCACAATCAACAGTCCGATAACAGCAAGGCTACCTGAAAGCATCTCCAACTGTAGCTTACCAGCTTCATGCTCCAGTGGATTAACAGGGAATACGCCTTCTAACGGCTGGTGAATCTGCGCACCAATAAATGTCGCTAAAATTGCCAAAATGCCCAATGGTATGGAGTGAGTAAATCCTTTGACCTTGTGCGCTTTAATTTTCGCTTCGCCATGGAAGGCGATGAAAATCATACGGAAAGTATACATTGCTGTCAGTAGTGCACCGATGAGGCCAGCCCATAAGAGAACCGTTTGGCCATCCACTTCTGCACCCCACAAAATAGCGTCTTTACTGTAGAAACCGGCCGTGAATAGAGGTAGTGCAGCCAGTGCACTTCCGCCGATTAACATCACCGTATAGACGTATGGAATTTGCTTACGCAATCCACCCATTTTGAAAATATTTTGTTCGTGATGACAAGCAATGATCACCGAACCTGCTGACAAGAACAACAGCGCTTTAAAGAAGGCGTGCGTCATCAGGTGGAAAATAGCTGCATCCCACGCCTGAACACCTAGAGCCAAGAACATATAACCAATTTGGCTCATGGTTGAGTAGGCCAATACACGTTTGATATCGGTTTGAACCAATGCTGCACAGCCAGCTAACAACAGGGTGACACCGCCCACAATGCCGACCAGATGTAAGATTTCTGGTGCCATCAAGAACAATGCATGGGTACGAGCAACAAGATAAACACCCGCGGTTACCATGGTTGCTGCGTGGATCAGAGCAGAGACCGGAGTTGGACCCGCCATCGCATCGGCTAGCCATGTCTGGAGTGGTAATTGAGCAGATTTACCTACCGCACCACCTAAGATCATTAAGGTTGCCCATGTGATTGCACTGCCACCTTCTGCCATTTTTTGTGGTGCCATTACAGCCATTTCGCTGAAGTTCAAAGTACCGAGTTCATTCCACAGAATAAACATACCGATAGCTAAGAACACGTCACCAACACGCGTAATGAAGAAGGCTTTCATTGCCGCTTTGCCGTTATCTGGATTGGTGTAGTAGAAACCGATCAACAGGTAACTGCACAGCCCTACCCCTTCCCAACCGAGATACATCAGCATCATGTTATCGGCGAGTACTAAAACCACCATGCTCGCGATGAACAAGTTAGTGTAAGTAAAGAAGCGTGAATACCCTTCCTCACCACGCATATACCAAGAAGCATAAACGTGGATCAGGAAGCCAACGCCCGTTACAACACCTAACATCGTCAGTGAGAGGCCATCAAGGCGAATCGAAAACGGGATATTGAAATCTCCCACTGACATCCAAGTCCAAAGCAGATCGGTGTACGGAGGATATGCACCATTTGCAAGTACAGGTTGTTCTAAAAACTCAATACCCGCATACAATGCAACAACCGCTGCAAGGCCGACGACTCCAGCCCCAATAATAGCTGAAACATTTTCTGACCAACGACCGCGGGAAAATGCTAATAGCACTGACCCCAGAAGCGGAAACAGAATTGTTAAATAGAGTAAATTCATCCGCGCATCTCACTGACTTTATCAATATTCAGGTTCTGACGATGACGATGGAGTTGCAGTAACAACGCCAATCCAATACTCGCCTCCGCTGCAGCCAGTGCAATTGCCAGAATGTACATTATCTGGCCGTCTGGTTGCCCCCAAAAACTCCCAGCGACCACAAAAGCGAGCGCTGTTGAGTTAATCATGATTTCCAGTCCGATCAGCATGAAAAGCAAGTTGCGGCGGATAACAAGGCAGCTTAGCCCCATCACAAACAAAATAGCCGCTAAAATCAGACCATGTTGAAGAGGTATCATTATTGTTCCTCCGCTTTCGCTTTCGCATTGCTAACAAGATCAGCACTGTTTTCAGTACGGTCACGACCTACGTGGAACGCAACTACTAAGCCTGCTAGCAGTAACAATGATGCCAATTCAACCGCTAGGATATAAGGTCCAAACAAGCTAATTGCCACCTCTTTCGCACTAATCACCGTGCCAGTAATACCGTCTTGGTATGACAGGCTGGTAATGCCGTAAACCAGAAGTGCCAGCAATACCGCAGATAACAGTGCCGGCCCAATCCAGTTTTTCGGTGCTAGCCATTCACGCTCTTGCTCTTGAACAGAGCGCCCAAGGTTAAGCATCATCACCACGAAAACGAACAGTACCATGATGGCACCCGCGTATACGATGATCTCCAAAGCCCCCGCAAAGTATGCGCCGAGCGAGAAGAACACCATAGACAGTGCCAGCAGAGAAACAACCAGATACAACAACGCATGTACCGGGTTAGTATTGGTTATCACCCTCAAAGTCGCTAAAACAGCAACCAGACCGGCGATATAAAATGTAAATTCCATGAATATCGCTCCTTATGGCAACAGGTCTTTGACGTTAATTGGTTTGGCTTCGTTATCCGCTTCACCTTTGTCTTTACCTGCAATCGCCATACCCGATTTACGGTAAAAGTTATAATCAGGATATTTACCCGGACCTGAAATTAATAAGTGATCTTTTTCATAAACAAGATCTTGACGACGCCATTCACCCATTTCAAAGTCAGGTGTTAATTGGATTGCCGTTGTTGGGCAAGCCTCTTCACACAACCCACAGAAAATGCAGCGTGAGAAGTTAATGCGGAAAAATTCAGGATACCAACGCCCATCCTCATGCTCCGCTTTTTGCAGTGAGATACAGCCCACTGGGCAAGCAACCGCACATAAGTTACAGGCAACACAACGCTCTTCACCGTCTGGGTCACGGGTTAATACGATACGACCACGGTAACGGGGCGGCAGGTAAACTGGCTCTTCGGGATACATTTGCGTTTCACGTTTTTGGAACGCATGCAAACCGACCAACCAAATACTGCGTACTTGAGTGCCGAAACCGACCAATAAATCTTTCAATGTCATGGTTCAATCACCCCTTACTGAGCGTTGTATAAAATAACTGCTGCGGTACCCAGCAGGTTAAGCAGAGTCAGCGGCAGGCAGATTTTCCAACCGAAAGACATCACTTGGTCATAACGTGGGCGTGGTAAAGATGCACGGATCAGGATAAACATCATCATGAAGAAGGCAGTCTTAATCGCAAACCACAGGAATGACGGCAAGAAAGGTCCATGCCAGCCACCAAAGAACAGCGTTACAATCAAGGCAGAGACTGTAACAATACCGATATACTCACCAACGAAGAACAGGCCGAATTTCATACCTGAATATTCAACGTGGTAACCATCCGCAATCTCTTGTTCAGCTTCTGGTTGGTCAAACGGGTGACGGTGACATACCGCAACACCTGCAATCGCAAACGTCACAAAGCCAAAGAATTGAGGAATGATGTTCCACATACCTTTCTGAGCGTCCACAATATCAATCAAATTGAAAGAGCCTGCTTGAGCCACAACCCCCATCAATGAAAGACCTAAGAACACTTCGTAGCTCACCGTTTGTGCAGAGGCACGCATCGCACCTAGCAGTGAGTATTTGTTGTTACTTGACCAACCAGCAAACAGCACGGCATAAACCGCAAGACCTGCCATCATCAGGAAAAATAAGATCCCGATATTCAGGTCAGCGACATACCATGTTGGGCTGACAGGTACGATAGCAAAAGCGAGGAACAGCGAACAAAACGCAATCACAGGTGCTAACGTAAAGATTTTTTTGTCTGCAAACTGTGGGATCCAGTCTTCTTTGAACAACATTTTGAACATGTCGGCCATTAACTGCCCCATGCCGAATGGTCCAACGCGGTTAGGGCCATAACGATTTTGGAATAAACCGAGAATACGGCGTTCACCCAAACTCATGTATGCCCCACAGATCACAACAACCAATAGGATGACAATCGATTTAAGGACGGAAACCAAAATTTCCATCACTTCTGGGGATATCCAATCCATCATGCCCCCCTCCGCAGATTATTGACTGATACACCCGCCATGGCTGGTGCAATACCTGGCATACCCAATGGCAGACCGATTTGACCACTCGACAGATTTTTACTCACACGCACCGTCAGATTAAAGGTTTGTCCTTCATAACTGAACTCCGCTTGAGTACCTGCTGCAAGGCCAATCGCCGCGGCATCTTTTTCATTCAACATGATATAAGGTTCAGGCATGCGCTGCTGGATCACCTCAGAGCGTTGTGACATCTCATCACTGCCGAACAAGTGATAGTAAGGCGCAACCACCCACTGAGCTTCAGTCGCCTGATAAGCCGCTGGGATCTCCGTGAAATAACCCAGTTTACCTTCTGTTGAATTAAACAAACGAATGCCCGGATCACCAAAACGCAGATGTCCACCCACTTCACTTTGGAATTTGTTCCAAGCTTGTGGTGAGTTCCAACCTGGTGCCCATGCAAATGGAATTTGCTGACGTGGTGCCGTTGGGCTGTTGTTCCCTTCCATAGAGAACGCAAACGCCGTGTCTTTATCTTGCGGTTGGCGCTGTTCATGAACCGATTGATTCGCTAGCATCGCCGTACGCCCACTATAACGGTGTGGCTCACGAGCAAGTTTCTGACCACGAATACGGAAAGATGCTTTTGGTGCCGCATCGACAATACCTTCAAACTGAGGTAACGCAGCCACACAATCCGCAATAACATGATCAAGCTGAGACCAATCTGCATCACGTGCTTGCGCTTCTGTTTGCAGTGAATGCAACCAGCGCCAGCTTTCGTTCATGACGATAGATTTATCGTAGAAAGATGGGTCAAAGACTTGGAAGAAGCGTTGAGCGCGACCTTCTTGGTTGATCAAGGTTCCATCTGCTTCCGCAAAACTTGCCGCAGGTAATACCAAGGTGGCTTTATCCATAATGGCAGTATGTTGATGATCCGCCACAATGAGGTGCTTCAGTTTCGCCAATGCACTATCGACAGCGTTAACACTGCTATGACGGTAAAGGTCATTTTCCATCACAATAGCGACATCGACTTCATTTGCATTAATGCGCTCAAATGCACTATCCAACGGCTGTGCTTTCATCATTGCGAGACCAAAACTATTCGCGTGGGAAGCAAGGTAAGATAGCCCCACTTGAGCACCTTTTGCTTTGAGTGCAAACGCAACGTTAGCAGCCGCTTGGATCATCGCATCGCTTGCTGAGTGGCTACCACTGATAATCAATGGTTTTTTCGCACTGGCCAGCGCTTGAGCAATGGTTTCAACTTTAGCTCGTAAATCAGCAGGTAAATCTGTTACAGCCGGTGCATCACCATTAATCATGTTCGCAATAGCGAAACCAAAACGCGCTTGGTCTGCAACAGGAGCACGGTAGTTAAATGCCGCGATATCATCTAAACGCGTATCGTCAACGTTAGTGATAAACAGAGGGTATTTCGCGTGTTGGCCGATATTCATGATCGCCGCTATTTGCCAGTCTGCCACTTTTTGGGCCGCTGCCATTTCACGAGCTTTACCTTTAACGGCTTGGCGAACCGAGAGTGCCATACGAGCACCCGTCTGAGTTAAATCTTCACCCAGAACCAGTACTGCATCGTAATCTTCCACTTCGCGTAAGCTTGGTGTATAGATCCCCCCGTTTTGCAGAATGTTGTGCATCAATTCAAGGCGACGCTGTTCATCTGCCGAAACACCTGAGTAGAAGTTTTCCGCGCCAACTAATGCACGGAGTGCATAGTTACTTTCGACACTGGCACGTGGAGAGCCGATACCAATCACTTTTTTCGCTTGATTGATGATCTGTGCACCACTTTGCATCGCTTCAATGGCTGAAATCACTTGTTTCACGCCATCTTTATTTAGCAGTGGCTGGCGAGGTCTATCTTTACGGTTAACATAACCATAGCCAAAGCGCCCACGGTCACACAGGAAATAGTGGTTTACTGAGCCGTTGTAGCGGTTTTCAATACGGCGTAATTCACCATAACGTTCACCTGGGCTAGTGTTACAACCGATGCTGCACTGTTGGCAGATCCCCGGTGCAAACTGCATATCCCATTTACGGTTATAGCGTTCTGAATGTGTTTTATCGGTAAATACCCCCGTTGGACACACTTCAACTAAGTTACCGGAGAATTCACTCTCCAGTGTGCCATCTTCAGTACGACCGAAGTAGACATAGTTGTGTGCGCCATACACGCCTAAATCCGTACCATCTGCGTAATCTTTGTAATAACGTACACAACGATAGCAGGCAATACAGCGGTTCATTTCATGGTTAATGAAAGGCCCCAGATCCTGATTGATGTGAGTACGCTTGGTAAAACGGTATTTACGCATATTATGACCGGTCATTACCGTCATATCTTGTAAATGACAGTTGCCCCCTTCCTCACAGACTGGACAGTCGTGTGGGTGGTTGGTCATTAGCCATTCCACAACACTTTCACGGAATTGTTTGGCCTCTTCATCATCGATAGAGATGTAAGTCCCTTCCGTTGCCGGTGTCATACAAGACATCACGAGACGACCACGAGTGTCATCCGCGTTTTGATATTGCTTAACCGCACACTGGCGGCAAGCGCCAACGCTTCCCAGCGCCGGATGCCAGCAAAAATAAGGAATATCTAGCCCCAGAGAAAGGCAGGCTTGTAACAGGTTTTCAGACCCGTTTACATCATATTCTTTGCCGTCTACATATATTGTAGCCATAGTCAGCATGCTTCCCAAAGGCCCGCTCAACAGCAGGCGTTAATCAAAAATACGTTCTTCGTGAAAATCGATTTTTGCGGTTGCTCATTCGCAAAAATATTACCAACGCTGTTTTAATAGGTTGGGCTGGATACCGGCTATCTGAGCAATATTGCGCAGATCTTTTTGCGAGATACCCGCTTCGAATTCTTCACGGAAATATTTGATGGCGCTCTGTAATGGCTCTACCGCACCCGGTGCGTGAGCGCAGAAAGTTTTACCCGGACCTAAGAAACGGCAAAGTTGCTCTAATGTTTCAATATCGCCCGGCTGCCCTTCCCCTTTTTCTAACGCCTGCAAAATTTTCACGCTCCATGGCAAACCATCACGGCAAGGCGTACACCAGCCACAGGATTCACGAGCAAAGAAAGTTTCAAGGTTACGAACCAGAGACACCATGTTGATTTCATTATCCACGGCCATCGCTAACGCAGTACCTAAACGGCTCCCTGCTTTACCGATAGATTCAAAATCCATTGGTAAATCAAGATGATCGCCAGTTAAAAAGTCAGTACCCGCGCCGCCGGGTTGCCATGCTTTTAATGTCAGTCCATCACGCATCCCACCAGCATAATCTTCCAACACTTCGCGTGCTGTTGTGCCAAATGGCAATTCCCATAAGCCTGGATTTTTCACTCTGCCTGAAAAGCCCATCAGCTTGGTGCCCGCATCTTTACTCTTGCCAGCACTGAGGTTGATATACCATTGCTCACCATGCTCTAAGATGGCAGGAACGTTACAGATAGTTTCAACGTTGTTTACGCAAGTAGGTTTACCCCATGCACCTGACGTTGCAGGGAATGGTGGTTTTGAACGTGGGTTCGCGCGACGCCCTTCAAGGGAGTTAATTAATGCCGTTTCTTCACCACAGATATAACGACCAGCACCGGTATGCACGAACAGTTCAAAGTCAAAGCCTGAACCTAAAATATTTTTACCGAGTAACCCAGCCGCTTTCGCTTCTTCGATGGCACGACGTAGGTGTTTGGCCGCCTCAACATATTCACCGCGTAGGAAGATATAACCACGATAAGCTTTTAGCGCATAAGCCCCGATGATCATGCCTTCAACTAAAAGGTGAGGCAGTTGCTCCATCAAAAGACGGTCTTTATAGGTGCCTGGCTCCATTTCATCCGCATTACATAAAAAGTAACGCAGTTTCATGTTTTCGTCTTTTGGCATCAGGCTCCATTTCAGACCAGTGGAGAAACCTGCACCGCCGCGGCCTTTTAGCCCAGCGTCTTTGACAAGGCTAACCACCTCGTCGGGTGCCATGCCTTTAAGTGCACGTTCAACACCTTTATATCCATTCTTACTACGATACTCATCCAGCCAAACAGGTTGTTTGTCATCACGCAAACGCCATGTCAACGGATGTGTTTCCGCAGTACGGATCACTTGTTTAAAGGAGTTTGTCATGGATACTGCTCCAGTAACTTTTTAATATCTTCAGGCTGTACGTAGCTGTGAGTGTCCTCATCAATCATCATAGTAGGACCCTTATCACAGTTACCCAAACAACAGGTTGGTAGCAGCGTAAAGCGGCCATCTGCCGTTGTTTGCCCTGGACGAATATTTAACTGATTGATAATTTCAGCTTCTAATCCTTGGTATCCCGTAATATGGCAAACCACACTATCGCAATAACGAATAATGTGGCGTCCTACAGGTTGACGGAAGATTTGGCTATAGAATGTCGCCACACCTTCTACATCACTCGCGGGGATACCTAGTACTTCGGCAATCGCGTAAATAGCACCGTCTTCAACCCAGCCACGGTTTTTTTGCACAATTTTTAGTGCTTCAATTGAGGCAGCACGCGGGTCTTCATAGTGGTGTTTTTCACCTTCGATTTCAGCACGCTCGGCTTCCGTTAAAACGAAACCGTGCTGTGTTTCTTGCGGTTCAAAAACATTTACGCCATCAAGACTGGTCTGCTTATTATGTTCATTATGCATGGTTAGCGATCCACATCCGACATTACAAAATCGATACTACCCAGATAGACAATCAAGTCGGAAACCAGACTACCTTTGATCACCGCTGGAATTTGCTGCAAATGCGCATAGCTCGGTGTACGAATACGAGTACGGTAGCTCATTGTGCTGCCATCACTCGTTAGGTAGTAACTGTTAATCCCTTTAGTTGCTTCGATCATCTGGAATGATTCATTCGCAGGCATAACTGGACCCCAAGACACTTGTAAGAAGTGGTTGATCAGGGTTTCAATATGCTGCAACGTCCGCTCTTTCGGTGGCGGCGTCGTCAATGGGTGATCGGCTTTGAAAGGCCCTTCTGGCATATTCTTCAAACATTGTTCAAGAATACGCATACTTTGGCGGATCTCTTCCACTTTGATCATCACACGGTCATAACAGTCACCGTTGTGAGCAATAGGAATATCAAACTCAAAGTTTTCGTAGCCTGAATACGGACGCCATTTACGCACGTCAAAATCAAGACCTGTCGCACGTAAACCAGCACCAGTAACCCCCCAAGCCAAGGCTTCTTCTTTTGTATAAGCAGCAACCCCGATTGAACGGCCTTTCAAAATGGTGTTTTTCAGTGCTGTCGTGACATAAGAGTCGAGGCGTTTTGGCAGCCAATCTAATAATTCACGTAGTAATTTATCCCAACCGCGTGGTAGGTCATGCGCAACACCACCGATACGGAACCAAGCTGGGTGCATACGGAAACCGGTAATGGCTTCAACGACGTTGTAAACTTTTTGGCGGTCTGTAAACGCAAAAAACACAGGGGTCATTGCGCCGGAGTCTTGAATATAGGTACTGATATAGAGTAAATGGCTGTTAATGCGGAACAGCTCAGATAGCATCACTCGGATCGTTTTCACGCGATCAGGAACTTCAATGCCCGCCAGCTTTTCAACGGCTAACACATAAGGCATTTCATTCACACAACCGCCAAGGTATTCAATACGGTCAGTATAAGGAATGTAGCTATGCCAAGACTGACGCTCACCCATTTTTTCAGCACCACGATGGTGGTAACCGATATCTGGTACGCAGTTTACGATTTCTTCACCATCTAGCTGCAACACAATACGGAAGGCACCGTGTGAAGAGGGATGGTTAGGTCCTAAGTTAAGGAACATGAAGTCTTCGTTTTCATTACCACGCGCCATGCCCCACTCTTCTGGTTTGAAAGTTAGTGCTTCCATTTCCAGATCTTGTTTTTGCTTAGTTAGCTCAAATGGGTCAAATTCTGTAGCGCGCGCTGGGTAGTCTTTACGTAATGGGTGACCTTCCCAGCTTGGTGACATTAGCAGGCGGCGTAAGTTTGGGTGACCTTGGAAGGTAATACCAAACATATCCCACACTTCTCGCTCGTACCAGTTAGCATTTGGGAACAGTGACACGATAGAAGGTACATTCAGGTCTTTCTCATTTAATGCGACCTTCAACATGATATCGCGGTTGCGATCAATCGAGATGAGGTGATAGAAAACACTAAAGTCTGCCTCTGGCAAACCTTGTCTATGTATTCTCTGACGCTCATCCACCCCATGCAAGTCAAATAACATGACATAAGGTTTTGGCAATTTTTTCAAAAAGTCTACGACTTCCAGTAACTGCTCACGTCTTACCCAAATAACTGGCATTCCAGTACGGGTAGCTTGAACAGAAAAGGCATCCGGGCCAAATTGGTTGCGCAGTTCCAGAAGCACAGGATCATTTAAATGTTCCTGTGTCTGCCATCCTGGCAGGGTACTCTCTTGCGCTATCTGATCTGTCATCATTCTTCACCATAACGCTTGATCAGGTTTATCATTTCGCAACACATTGCTCTGTTACGCTGTATGGCTTTAAGCCTTAAATTTCGTCTGGGGTTCGCAAGTTAGTCACTGCGATACGTTCACCGTGCTTTCTTTCTCTTTCTGATTGCATATTGGCACGATAAACCCCCTGATCACCAACAACCCACGATAGCGGACGACGCTCTTTACCGATGGATTCCTGTAACAGAAGCAGAGCTTGCATATAAGCTTCAGGACGTGGTGGGCAACCGGGAATATAAACATCCACAGGAATAAATTTATCTACACCTTGGACGACAGAATAAATGTCATACATACCGCCAGAGTTAGCACATGAACCCATGGAGATGACCCATTTTGGTTCAAGCATCTGGTCATAGAGACGTTGAATGACGGGAGCCATTTTCGTAAAGCAGGTTCCTGCAACGACCATAAAGTCGGCTTGACGAGGTGAAGCACGGAGAACCTCTGCCCCAAAGCGGGCTACGTCATGAACTGCTGTGAACGACGTCACCATTTCAACATAGCAACATGAGAGACCAAAGTTATATGGCCAAAGAGAATTTTTGCGTCCCCAGTTAACGACATCGTGTAAGGCATGAGAAAGTTTTCCCATGTAAACACTGTTTTTAACTTGCTGCTCAAGTGGATCGGTAACGATTTCTTGAGTTTGCAGGGGATAACGGTCGTTCTCACCGTTCGGATCTATGCGGGTGAGCGTATAATCCATTGTATAATGCCTCGCTTGTTACTGCGGATGACGATTGCTGATTTTAATAACTTCACTAGGACCTTTAACTGCGCGACGTGAACGGACAGGAGTCCAATCCAATGCACCAACGCGAACCAGATAAAACAGTCCAGCCAACAATACCAAAATGAAAATTGCTGCTTCGATAAAGCCTAACCAACCGACTTCACGGACGGCTACAGCCCATGCAAACAGGAACATGGCTTCCACATCGAAGACAACGAAGAACATGGCAACCAAGTAGAATTTCGCCGACATCCGAAGACGGGCACTCCCTACTGAATCAATACCTGATTCATAAGGTACGTGTTTTGTTCTGGCTTTGGCACGGCTGCCGAGGAAATGACCAGCGACCAACATAAACGAACAAAGGGCGATGGCGCCGACAAAGAATATCGCAAAGGCCCAGTTATGGGCTAACGCTAGGATAGATTCAGACATACTCGTTGCTTACTCATTACACATGGTGCGTGAATCTGCTCTTAACGGCAGTATTACACCATAATTGCCCAGTTAACCGAGAAGAAAGACCAAAAATCATCACCAAACATAAAAAAGCAGTCTGAAGACCGTGTTTGGTTTGTCCTCTCTCCGACTATTTATTTTGCTCAACTTAAGCAAAATAACCCGTACTTGCTACAATTCGTTGACCTACCAAAAACAAGATTGCAACAAAAAGTACTCAAAATCAGCTAAAACGTGTCAGTGTGTAAATACACACAATAAACGCAATGACTAGTCTAACTGATTATTCGCTTTTACTACACTATTATCTCAGGAAAAACCTGTCTTACCAGATGAAAACTTGCTCTTTTTATTTGATCTAGCGCACAGTTTTATTGAAAATTTGCTCATACTGTTTACAGAATATTCAAATTTAGTCTAAGTCACATTAACTGTTTTTTATTCACTAAATCAAGTAACTGTCTGACTAAGCAGTCCTATTTTATCAATTCAGCAAAATATGATTGTTAACAAGATAACAATTTTGTAACTAAAAAATGAAATTCATGTTCTGCCATCTACATCACAATTATTTCACGTAATATTATTTTAAACCATACTTATTAAGTGGTTACTTTGTCCTTTTTTGCCCCGTTTTGCTCAAAAAAAAACCGCGAAGTTATCGCGGTTTTTTCCATTGAGTTTGTACTAATCAATTAATAATCATCAAATAATTATTGATGCTTAAAATGACCCTTCACTTTCGTTAACAATGACATCGTCACTGGTAGGTGCAACAGCATAAGGGATCTTTTTGTTTTCAATTGCACTAAATACTGTTAACACTGAATCCTTTTGTTCATCAGCATTTTTATACAGCCAATATTGGATATCAGGCAAACGAGGCAGACCATCCGTTTCATTTAAAATGCGCAGATCCGCATTTTGCATTTCCATCGGTCGCGCTGTCACGCCGACTTCTGCATTTACAGCCGCTCTGACAGCAGGAAGTGATGCTGCTTCATACGCAATATGCCATGCAAGCCCCGCATTATCTAAAGCATCAGTACTCAGTTTGCGGTATGGGTTTGTTTCATCCATAACTACTAATGGAATCGGCTCATTAGCGCGCAACTGGAAATCAGGGGCACTGTGCCATAACACCGGTACTGTTCTTAATGCTGTTTTTGGATGATGGCTAATACGCGCCGTCGTCAAAGCTAAATCAATCTCATGATTATCTAGCATCGACTCAATAAATTGTGCGCGTTTGATCCTGACTTCAACAGCAAGACGCGGGAAAATAGACGCAATACGGTTGAGTAAAAATGGGAGTAAGATATCAACCGTATCATCGGATGCACCTATTCTCAATTCACCTTCAGCGTCGTTATACGTCAATGATGCTGTTGCGTCATCATTTGCACGCAAAATTTGTCTTGCGTAGCCGAGTAATTGTAAACCATGTGCGGTGAGTAATTTATTCCTCCCGTGGCGAGCAAATAACTCACGACCGACTAATTGTTCTAAGCGTTGCATTTGCTGACTGACAGCAGACTGGGTTCGACATACTGCAGCAGCAGCGGCAGCAAATGTATTTAGATCGGCAACTGCGACAAATGTCCTCAGTAGGTCCAGATCAAGGTTCATTATTGGACGATTGGAATTTATCATCTTTAATTCTCTTATATAATTTTATGTTACCTGGTGTTCCTGCTCTCCTCCTTGAGATCAGCTTGTTTAATTACTGAAATAACTTGCTTGATGTTTATCTAATCCTTAGACTCACATTTATTACACTTTATCCGAGTGGGACAATCTTAAAATGAACGTTCCACCGAACGACAAAGAAGCATGTTAACCAATCGATTTAATTTAAATCGTAAAAACAACCTTCTTATTTGCCGTCCTCTAAATACTAACATATTTAATGTAATTGCAATTATTTTAATGTAAATGCCTTTAAACATGTACTCACGCCCTAACTCAAACGTTTATTTTTCAGTTAGTTATAGTTTTATCATTCATTTTTATTCATTATTTTCTCACTAGAACAATCAATATTACTAACAAAAAGAGCTAATTTCTGTTGAAATTCCACGGAAATTTATGAATTTTTATTTCTATACATCCAATTTCGTCATCAATCTTACAATTTGATACAATCTTTTTGTTTCTAGCCATTATTTGCCCATAATTTCTATTTTTTCCTCCAAAACAGCCAGAATTGACAACAGATAACTTCAAATTAATTAATATTATTGGCATCTACATTCAACTTAAGTGGCATGTTTAGTTATCAACAGTCACATCACAGCATAAACCAACCTTTTTCACCAAAAATTATCTCCTATCTTCAAAAGCTTCCGTGGTAAGAGTAGAGTAGTAACAGATAAGCCGGAATCCCCCTACTTAAGTCTTCCCAAATAGGGTAATGAGAGAACGAATGAATAACATTAAAAAATCTAACAAGCTTGATAATGTCTGTTACGACATTCGCGGGCCTGTATTAAAAGAAGCAAAGCGCTTAGAAGAAGAAGGTAACAAAGTCCTCAAGCTAAATATCGGTAATCCGGCACCGTTTGGCTTCGAAGCCCCAGATGAAATTCTGGTCGATGTATTGCGTAATCTACCGAGCTCGCAAGGTTATTGTGATTCAAAAGGATTATATTCCGCACGTAAAGCCATTGTTCAGCACTATCAGGCTCGCAATATTCGTGAAATGACGGTTGAAGACGTTTATATTGGTAATGGTGTTTCTGAACTGATTGTGCAAGCAATGCAAGCGCTGCTCAATAATGGTGATGAGATGCTAGTACCTGCCCCTGATTACCCGTTGTGGACTGCGGCAGTTTCTTTATCCGGTGGTAATGCAGTTCATTATATGTGTGATGAACAGCAAGGTTGGATGCCTGATATTGATGATATTCGTAAAAAAGTTACGCCTCGCACTCGCGGAATTGTCATCATTAACCCAAATAACCCAACCGGCGCGGTTTACAGTAAAGAGTTATTGTTAGAAATCGTTGAGCTTGCACGCCAACACAACCTTATTATTTTTGCCGATGAGATTTACGATAAAATCCTGTATGACGGTGCCGTGCATCACTCAATTGCGGCATTAGCGCCAGATTTACTGACCGTCACTTTTAACGGATTGTCAAAAACCTATCGTGTGGCAGGTTTCCGCCAAGGTTGGATGGTATTAAACGGGCCGAAACAACAAGCTAAGAGCTATATTGAAGGTCTCGAAATGTTAGCATCAATGCGCCTGTGTGCTAACGTTCCTATGCAGCATGCTATCCAAACAGCGCTCGGCGGCTATCAAAGCATCAGCGAATTTATTCAACCCGGTGGTAGGTTATATGAGCAACGTGAACGTGCTTGGCAACTAATTAACCAAATCCCAGGGGTTTCTTGTGTAAAACCACAAGGCGCGCTGTATATGTTCCCTAAAATCGATATTAAGCGTTTCAATATCCATGATGACCAGAAAATGATCCTTGATTTATTACTACAAGAAAAAGTGCTTCTTGTACAAGGTACTGCATTTAACTGGCCAGAGCCGGATCACTTCCGCATCGTGACCCTGCCTTATGCAGATGATCTTGAAATGGCAATTAATAAATTTGGTCGTTTTATCGAAAATTATCGCCAATAATGCTTCATTAATCGTTAAGACAGAAACACTCCCTCAAAAAAGGGAGTGTTTTTTATGAATCGTCTGTTACGGCTTAACATTTATTACTTTTCCAATTTAAGCTAGAAAATAAAAAAGCCCTGCTGTCTTATTGAGACAATAGAGCTAAGCATTCAGCAAACACAATAGACGGCCTATCACCTCTTTATTGAACAACGTTTTGTTAATACTCTTAAAAAGATGATTCAGACTTATTTATTATCGTTTATCAATAATCATATAATAGAAATAAAATAAACTGCTGCTAAAAAGAATAGCAATAATATAATTGGAAAGTATTTCATATTATCCCCTACCATTATTTATTAAGAATGTTATTCCTGATTATAGATTTTTATCACCGCAGATCAAACAATAATTAAAAACAAATAAAGCAACAATAAAAGAGCATCATAAACAGACGTTCTATAAAAGTGTATTGGCCTAATGAAATTAAAGTTACTATCTTATTATGATAGCATTATCACGTCTCTTTTAAATTAGCTTTACTAGGCTCTTAGTAGTTTAGTTTTGCAACCACTTGAGTGAGAAAATGCAATATACATGGTTCTTGCATCACCATTAACACCAACAATAACTGTTGGGTCATCATCTTCAGTAATAGAACAGTAAAAATTATTTTTTGTAATAAATCTTTCTCCTCGCTCTGTTATTATTTCTAGTCGCCAATAATCTTCATAGCCAGAATACTCAAATGAACCTGCTTTTTTTATAATCTTCCCATGCTCAATATTATAAAGTGTCATATCTGTTGGCTTACCATGAGCGGCCGTATGATGTAATCTGACATATTTTAATTTTTCATGCCAAAAATTTTCAAATGTAATAAACCCCAAATTCCAAGGCATAAACCCTCCATATAGTTTCTCATGCTATCAATAGAAATAAATTTAATTAATGCTGTTTTACAGTAGATATAAAATAAATGAATGATTAGCGATATAAAACCGCTTAAATTATTAATTTACTTCTATTTTAATTTCCTTAACCTTTGACAAACCAATATCTATTTTAAATAGACTATAATATAATCATTTCTTTGCCCATTTAATGAGGTTTTATGAGCTACTTTTTTGCCCACCTTGCACGAATGAAACTCATCTATCGCTGGCCGCTAATGCGTAATGTCCGTACTGAGAATGTCTCAGAGCATAGCTTACAAGTTGCCATGGTCGCTCACGCGCTGGCGATTATCAAAAACCGCAAATTCGGTGGTCACGTTAACGCTGAACGCATTGCTTTATTAGCAATGTACCATGATGCCAGTGAAGTGATTACGGGTGACCTTCCCACCCCGATTAAGTATCACAATTCACAGATTGCGCATGAATATAAAAAGATAGAACAATTTGCCCAGCAAAAATTGCTAGATATGCTTCCAGAAGAGCTACAAGAGGATTTCAAGCCACTTCTCATTGAAGAGTTGCAATCGGATGAAGAGCACAGCATTGTTAAACAGGCTGACTCACTGTGCGCTTATTTAAAATGTTTAGAAGAGTTATCTGCCGGAAATAGTGAATTTAAATTAGCCAAAAAACGCCTTGAAAAAATCCTTGCTGAGCGACAAAGCCCCGAGATGGATTATTTTATCGAGATTTTTGTACCTGGTTTTAAACTATCTCTTGATGAAATTAGCCATTAATCTTCAAAACTGGAATGGTACTTTTCATTCCAGTTTAATCAATAACACTCACTCTCATTCTTTTAATATGTCGGGAAATCGGTATTCAGTCGTCTTGAATCACCATTAATACCTAATATAACTTTTCCATGATCACTCTCTATGAGAACAATAGAAATTGTTTTTTGTTTGCTATTTTTTTGCCACTTTTAATCATGTATTTTACAGGCCAATTATCATAAGCGTTAATCTGAAGTCGGCTTAAGCCGATCTCAAGTTATTTAAGCTATTAACGGTTACGTTTTTTAATGAATACAAAAAGAAGTAGAAGCCCTCTGATAAAGGGCTTCATTCTCATTAGAAAGGAAAAAGAATAGGTACTAATAATACGCTTATAATCATCACGATGATGGTAAATGGCACACCAATTTTGACAAAATCACCAAACTTATAGCCCCCAGGGCCTAGCACTAATGTGTTCACTGGTGACGAGACTGGCGTCATAAATGCCGCAGAAGCTGCAATCCCAACAATCATCGCAAACGGTAATGGTGAAACCTCCATCTGACGTGCCGCAGCAATCGCGATAGGCGCCATTAAAACGGCCGTAGCGGTATTAGAAATAAATAAACCTATTGTGGCACAAAGTATAAATAGACATAGCAGCATGACATGTGGCCCCAAATTACCCGCAACCTCCATGAGGGCATCAACCGCCAATGAGATCCCGCCCGTTTTTTGAAGCGCCAATGCAAACGGCATCATCCCAACAATTAAAATGATACTGGGCCAGTGAATAGACTTATAGGCGCTCTCCATATCAATGCAACGGAATTTCCCCATTAATAAACACGCAATCAACGCTGCAACAAAGTTAGGAATTTCATTTGTTACCATCATAGCGACCATCAATGCCAGACAAAACAGCGCATGAGGAGCTTGTGAGGCGGCTGGAGCGACTGCCTCTACTTCAGCAGCAAGGTTTAACACAATAAAATTGCGCGGTTTTGTCGACAAAATGCGGATCAGTTTCCAATCCCCAATGACCAAGAGAATATCACCGAGCCTCAATGGTTCATCAACTAATTTATCATCCATGGCCTTACCATCTCTGCGGATCCCCACAACATTCAGGCCATAACGAGTACGAAACTTAATATCGCGAAGACTTTTACCCAATAATTCAGAATCTGGGTTCATAGACACTTCCGCCATACCAACATCTCGAGATTGATCAGAAAAATAGTCACCGCGTAAAATCATCGGTTCCAGTTTCTGTTCAAAACAGAATTGGCGTAACTCATCATCACTGACAGAAATATCTACCAGCAATACATCTTGCTCTCTAAGTTCTGTTCCCCCTGTTGCACTGACCATAACACGGCGAAATTTCCGCCAGCGCTCAATGCCTACCACGTTAGCTTCATAGCGAGAGCGTAAATGCAATTCATCAAGGGAATGACCAATTAATGGCGAGCCTTTACGGATGGCAAGACGGCGCGCTCTACCGGTTAATTTATAGTCACGAATGAGGTCACGAAAAGTACGTTGATAACGTTCGGGGAGCTTATCGGGTTCACTACTTCCTAACCAGCGGCGGGCAACCCACATATAGGCGATACCCGCCAATAAAATCACAATACCAATTGGTGTAATGGAGAAGAATTGAAACCCTTTGATGCCTTCCCTGACCAATTCACTATTGACTACCATGTTCGGTGGTGTCGCAACTAATGTCATCATGCCACTAATTAAGCCCGCAAAGCCTAATGGCATCATCATGCGACCTGGAGAGATTTTCATGCGGGCGGCAACACTCAGTACAACAGGGATGAAAATAGCAACCACCCCTGTAGAACTCATAAAAGCGCCTAGCCCAGCAACCGTTAGCATTAAAAATACTAACATCTTGCTTTCACTACTACCTGCAACACGAACCAGCCAATCGCCCATTTGATAGGCGATCCCTGTTCGAACCAAGCCATCACCAATCACAAATAACGCCGCTATCAATAATACGTTAGGATCGGCGAAACCCGCAGTGGCTTGCTCTAAAGTTAAAGTATCACTTAGAACAAATGCAACGATAACCAATAACGCGACCACATCCATCCGAATTTTGTTTGTGGTAAACAGTACGATAGCTATCAGTAGCAGGGTTAACACCCACAGCAATTCTCCGTTCAAAGCATCCCCTTTCGACGAAAAAAACAGTGCTAATCAATTCCTTTAGTTAACCATGTTTAGCGGAGAATTTCTTTGATTAATTCGGTATTAAACATTTTTTGATACAGATAGTGTGAAAACACCATTTTTGTCTGGGCCAGATACCGAAATTTGCGTTAATGAACTGATTATTGCATGAATTTGTTCTCTTCTTGGCATACTCTCTGGGGCATGAACAGCGACCACTTGGCAGCCTGCATCAAGGGCTGAGTGAATGCCTGCTTGTGCATCTTCAAATGCAATACACGCTTGTGGATCTAAATTTAGGCATTTTGCCCCTAATAGGAAAGGTTCAGGATCAGGCTTACCTTTTGTCACTTTTTCAAATGTGACCCAATGTTTGGGTTCGGGTAATCCTGCTGCTTGTTGACGACCATGCGCTATCGGTACGGTTCCTGAGGTTACGATAGCCCAAGGCACCCCTAACTCCTCTAAACGGGTGAGCAGTGCTACGGCGCCTGATAACGCAATAACACCTTCAGTGTCGGAAGCTTCCATTTCTTCTAACCAGCGAAAACGAGCATTAATTTCGTCTTCACTGGCATCAGGCATAAAGTGGCGTAAACTGGTTAGCGCAGGTTTCCCATGGATAAAACGAATGATTTCTTCTGGCGCTACCCCTATCTCTTTACCAAATAAGCACCAGCAGCGCTCAACAACAGCTAATGAATCGACAAGTGTACCATCAAGATCAAATAGAAAACCTTTTGCTTTTAACTCCACTTTTACCCCTTACAAACGCATTATGCGTTAATAATTTGACTAATCTCTACCGCAGATAGGTGGTATTGGCGAGGACATGCACGCCAGATCCCCAGCATCCGCACATATTTATCCCACATTGGTGTTTGTGAGTTGAAACCATGAGTTCCGCTATCGAAATGCGTATAGCGACCTTCCGTATTAACCATAAAGCGAACATAACTCAAATAACGCGCCTCTGTTGCTGCATCAAAACCTAAAAATTGTACTCGACGCGCGTCAATGCCTTGTGGGTCACTCATATTGCCATATGAGACCTGTAAAGCATGATACATTTCCATAATATCAATGACGGTACGGCAAGTGCTTTCACTTAATTCACCAAAATCTCTATCAAGCTCACGCATTTGCAAACCAAAACCCCGCTCTACAATCGTTTGTAGACGGCGATAACGATCCGCATTTTCAGGATCGAGCATAGTCATCATTTTATATTGGTTAGATAAAATTAGGCGTTGTGCGTTGGTCATTTCCATCATGCTTCTCCTCGGAAAATTTTTAGCTCATCTTCGCATTCAAATTTCATGATGGACAGTGAAAACATCACTTTTATTGATCTAGACAGGCTTTTTGCGTTACTTGTTGTTAAATCGGACTTTTAATTTAAATATCGTCCATAAATGACTTATCTAATTGCTTAAATGCTCGTTGTAACAATTGTGCTAATGCCAAGTAATCAGGCTGCCCTTCTACAGGTGCCATCGCAATCCCTGCTTGTACAAATTTTTCTCGAATTTCGTAGAACCAACTCAACAAACTGGCGGGAAGTGGAGTCGATGCTCTTTTACCAAGCCACCACAAACCCTGCATCGGTAAACTGCAAGCAAATAGTGCTGTTGCAACCGCAGGACCGAGGTCTCCCCCTAGTGCGATTTGCCAAGTCAGTGTAAAGATAGCAATAGGCGGCATATAGCGAATACCAAACCGAGTCGCCTTGATCATGCGCAATTCAGGGAAGATTGGGGTTAACTTTTTCTCCATAGGAAACGTTTTTAGGTACAGGTTCCCCAACCTAAATCGTTTAAAAAAACCCGATGGTGAGTTTTGTAATGTACTCATACATTCCTTCCTATGACTCGCAAACCTATATAAAGAAATAACACATTTAATACTTACCTTACGCCATTTTAACAGCAATGCCTATGAATAAGCACAAATAGATAATTTTCAATTATTGCCGCACTAATCTGATCATTTTTGGCGAAATCAGCTATCCTGATTGATAGGTAAATTTGCATAAAATGCGTATTTTTTACGGTGCTTATGATTTTAATCAATCAAACCGGCCATTTCTAAAAAAAACATACAAAATATAAAATAATTTTAGTAGAATTGGCCGCATTTAGCATCGCTGTAGAAGTCTGTTAATTTATGCTTGGTTTCAATTGTTCTACAGCTTTGATATATATTGGGGTTTTTGCGTGTTATTTCAACGCCAGTCATTAAGTTCACTCATCATGCGCTTAATGCAATTAAAAACACGGCTTTTTTAACCCTTTATTAGGCACCGATACATGTAGTTTTGACATTATCATTGATATCAATCATGAAATATCAGGTGTCAAATGCGCTAGTCTCTAGCGATACCATACTTTTTACAAAGTCTTTTTATGCTTTTGCAACTTAAAGGCTTCACAACAACAATTAACGATAGGTATTTCCATGTCAAGTAAGCTGGTACTGGTACTAAACTGCGGTAGCTCCTCACTGAAATTCGCCATCATCGATCCAACCAATGGCGATGAATATTTATCTGGATTAGCTGAATGCTTTAATCTGCCTGAAGCTCGTATTAAGTGGAAAATGGACGGCGCTAAGCATGAAGCTGAATTAGGTGCAGGCGCGGCACACAGTGAAGCACTGAACTTCATTGTTAACACTATTCTTGCAGCAAAACCTGAGTTGTCTGCTCAAATTTCTTCTATTGGTCACCGTATTGTTCATGGTGGCGAGAAATTCACCTCATCTGTTTTGATCAATGACGACGTCGTTGAAGGCATTAAAGCAGCAGTGCCATTTGCACCTTTGCATAATCCAGCTCACTTGATTGGTATCGAGGAAGCGAGAAAGGCATTCCCTCATTTAGTACACAAAAACGTAGCGGTTTTCGACACTGCGTTCCATCAAACTATGCCTGAAGAAGCTTACCTATATGCACTACCATATGAATTATATGAAGAGCATGGTATCCGTCGTTATGGCGCTCACGGAACTAGCCACTACTATGTCTCCCGTGAAGCGGCGAAAAAATTGAATAAACCGGTTGAAGAGCTTAACGTTATTACCTGCCATTTAGGTAATGGTGGCTCGGTGACGGCGGTTGTTAACGGTCAATGTGTTGACACCTCTATGGGTCTGACACCATTAGAAGGCTTAGTCATGGGAACGCGTAGTGGTGATATCGACCCTGCGATCATTTTCCATCTACATGACTCACTGGGCATGAGCGTTGAGCAGATCAACAAGTTGCTAACAAAAGAGTCTGGCCTTCTCGGCTTAACCGGTGTGACTAGTGACTGCCGTTATGTTGAAGATAACTATGCAACCAAAGCCGACGCTAAACGCGCTATGGACGTTTTCTGCCATCGCTTAGCGAAATATGTCGGTGCATACTGTGCATTGATGGAAGGCCGTCTTGATGCCATTATCTTTACTGGCGGTATCGGCGAAAACTCTGCGCAAGTACGTGAGTTAACGCTGAAGAAACTGGCTCTACTTGGCTTCGAGTGCGACCATGAGCGCAACTTAGCTGCACGTTTCGGTAAAGAAGGCTTAATCACCACAGATAACAGCCGCCCAGCGCTGGTTATCCCAACTAACGAAGAGTTAGTGATTGCTCAAGATTCAGCACGCTTAACCGCTTAAGATTCTCTACCGCCAGCCTAACCCGCTGGCGGTACTACTTTATGATACTGTTTTATTAGAGTAACCGATTAAAGAGGTTCCCGTGTCTCGTACAATTATGTTAATTCCTACCGGCACTAGCGTTGGTTTGACCAGCGTCAGCTTAGGTGTCGTTCGTTCAATGGAACAAAAAGGTGTCCAGTTGAGCGTATTTAAACCTATCGCTCAGCCACGTATTTCCGGTAGTAAAGATCAAACCACTGAAGTTTTACGCTCTCATTCAAGTCTCACCACTATCGTCGAACCATTAAAAATGGAATATGTAGAGTCACTACTGACTTCTTCAAAAAAAGACGTGCTTATGGAAGAGATTGTTGCCCGTTATCATGAGCAAACTAAAAATGCTGAAGTGGTATTAATCGAAGGTTTAGTGCCAACGCGTAAGCACTCTTTTGCACAGTCTCTGAACTATGACATCGCAAAAACCTTAGGTGCAGAAATTGTGTTTGTCACCGCACCGGGTAACAGCAATATAACTCAAATGAAAGAGCGCCTTGAGTTAGTACGTAACGAATTCGGCGGCCAACGCAATAAAAATATTATCGGGGTTATCGTCAATAAAGTGAATGCCCCTGTTGATGAGCAAGGTCGTACTCGCCCTGACCTCTCTGAAATCTTTGATGATTCGACCAAAGCAACCATTGCGAATATCACAGCAAAAGATTTAGAGTGCCTAAGTCTACCGGTTCTAGCATCAATCCCTTGGAACTTTGACCTGATTGCAACGCGTGCCATCGACATGGCAAGACACTTGAATGCCGACGTTGTTAATGAAGGTGAAATCAATACTCGCCGCGTGAAATCAGTGACTTTTTGTGCTCGTAGTATTCCTCATATGCTTGAGCATTTCCGCCCGGGTTCACTCTTAGTGACTTCGGCAGACCGCCCAGATGTATTAGTTTCTGCGTCTCTTGCGGCAATGAATGGCGTTGAAATTGGTGCAATCCTGCTAACTGGCGGCTACCAAATCGACGAGCCTATTCGCCAACTCTGTGAACAAGCTTTTGAAACAGGTCTACCTGTATTTATGGTGAAAAGCAATACATGGCAAACTTCACTGAATCTACAAAGTTTCAGCTTAGAAGTGCCTGCGGATGACCATGAACGTATTGAAAAAATTCAAAACTACGTTGCTCGTCATATTAGCAGTGAATGGATTGAATCACTCGTGGCTGATTCTGAGCGTCCTAACCGCCTATCACCACCTGCTTTCCGTTATCAATTAACTGAACTAGCACGTAAAGCCGGTAAGCGTATTGTTTTACCAGAAGGTGATGAGCCACGTACGGTTAAGGCTGCCTCTATCTGTGCGGAGCGTGGTATTGCAACTTGCGTACTATTAGGTAATCCAGAAGATATTCGCCGTGTCGCTGCTGCGCAAGGTATTGAGCTTGGTACAGGCATCGAAATCGTTGATCCTGTGAAGGTACGCGAAGATTATGTTGCTCGCCTAGTTGAGCTACGCAAAAACAAAGGCATGACCGAAGTTGTTGCTCGTGAGCAACTTGAAGACAATGTTGTTTTGGGTACATTAATGCTCGAAAAAGGTGAAGTTGATGGTCTCGTATCCGGTGCCGTCCACACCACAGCAAATACTATCCGTCCACCTCTGCAATTGATCAAAACAGCGCCGGGTAGCTCATTAGTCTCTTCTGTCTTCTTTATGCTACTCCCTGAGCAAGTCTTCGTTTATGGTGACTGTGCGATCAACCCAGACCCAACCGCAGAGCAACTGTCAGAGATTGCTATCCAATCAGCAGATTCCGCGAAAGCCTTTGGTATCGAACCTCGTGTTGCAATGATTTCCTACTCTACTGGTAATTCAGGTGCAGGAAGTGACGTTGAAAAAGTGCGTGAAGCGACTCGTTTAGCACAAGAAAAACGTCCAGACTTAATGATTGATGGTCCATTGCAGTATGATGCGGCTGTGATGGCAGATGTCGCGAAATCAAAAGCACCAAACTCACCTGTTGCAGGTAAAGCTACCGTGTTTATTTTCCCTGACTTGAACACGGGTAACACGACTTATAAAGCGGTTCAGCGTTCAGCCGACCTCGTTTCTATTGGTCCAATGCTGCAAGGTATGCGTAAACCGGTTAACGACCTATCACGTGGTGCATTGGTCGATGATATTGTTTACACCGTTGCTCTGACAGCGATCCAAGCCGTACAAAATGAAAATGCCTAATATAAATTATTAGCATTTTATCTTAATTAAAAAGCCAACTGAACAAAAACGGTTGGCTTTGTTTTATCTAACAAAAATACGCGAGACGCTTTTCCTCATCTCCTCTTAACTGCTGAAAATTGCAAGATTAATTACCATTAATAGTAATAATAAAGGAACATTTAAAATATAATTAAGCGCGGAGATGAGCATGCTAGATGCTTTTAAATATTCAGTAAAATTTGAGCAAGTTGATATTATCAACCATTTTAAAAACACCTCAAAAAATAATTTTTCTAAAAAAATAATTGGGGTAGATAATATGAAAAGTTTACAAGATGGGATCTGTTATGGGCTAACTAACTCTTTTTTATATTATGCTCATGCAAACCAAGAAGAGATCTATGTCACTGAGACATATAACGCTTATAAAAACATAAAAAAATAAAGTTGGTTGATTTTTTAAAAGACACCTATCATTATAAAGCCTTTAAAAAACATAGTGAAGCCTTGTTAAATCAGAATTTCAATAAAGCTAGGAACATTCAAAATCATCATCACATGATTTATTTTTTAAGAGATATACTGAATAAATTCAATAAAATAAAAAAAGAATATAATGAAGATGACTGTGATTACATAAATAGGTTATTTCAAAAAAACACGTTATCAATTAAAGAGGATGAAAAACATTTATATCTAGAGCTACACGAGTTTATCAATAAAGTTTACCATGATGCACTTAATCCTCCTCTTAAATTAGAAAAAAACCGTTATAATAACTTAGTTAGTGATGTCTCTTCAAAATGTTTTCAGAATGAAAGCGAAATAGGCTCACTGCGCTTTCCACTATTTTTCTCTTTAGTGAAAGATTATTATTTAGAGCTTACAAAAGAAAGATTAACACAGCTTGAAATTATACAAAATATACATTATGACTCAATTACATCTATTGATTTCGATATCACCTTTACATCCAAAGAATTAAAAGCACACATTGAAGATTGCTTAATAAAGAAAAAGGATATTATTGGTAACCTGTGCAGTCAAACGCACTCAATGGGAATTGTCGTTAAATATAGAAATGGTAAACCTATTTTTGAATTTTTCGAACCGAATAAAGGACTATTTAAAACAACCGATAAAAGTCATTTTTTTAACTTCTTAGATGCTCTGTTTAATGATAAGTCATATAAGTTTGAAATGAGAGCCAAAACTGAAGAAAAAACTGTCAGTTTGTCTAGCTCACTGGCTGCAAATCAAACATTCAATTATATCCAAGCACCAAGAATAGATGAGCGCTTGGTAAACCAAGATGCAAAAGCATTAAGAATGAAAAGTAGCAAATTAAAACATCACAGAAAAACAATTTAACTTATGGGGTTATAAAACTAAAATATTAAAAACCATACCAGCAAATAACCGCTACACCACCTATTAGAAATAACTAACTGATTGATAGGGCAAAAACACTGCCCTATCAACAATAGCATCTAAATCGCTTTTTGCTTTCTACCCATCAATAACGATACGACCGTTGCAACAATAATATTTAACACAAATGCAGCGATACCGATATTCATAAATTCAAGCCCTTTGCCTAACCAAGGGAACAGTTGCGATAACGAAATGTGCTCAATATAAGTCACTGCAAGGAAAATGACCCCTGCGATAATACCAGCCATTGCCCCCGTCGCCGTCATAGGGTTATGTTTTCTAAAGCTCATCAATAACGCGGGAAAAAATTGTGCGACAATATTAACACCTAATAACATGATAGCCACTAATGTGTCGTTGCTGTGAAAAATAAAGTACAAACTCACTAACGCAACCAAAGGCACCATAAAACGCGCATAAATCCCTGATTGACGTTTCTCTTCACTCACATTTAATGCTTTTTGCACCACTCCCGCCAACATATTAGACGTCGTCAATAATAACATTGAACCAGGTACTAATGCCGTCAGCATACCCGCGGCACCAATAAGACCAACAATAAGCGGTGAAAATGTGGTTTTAGCGATCTCAAATAACGATAAATCCACCATTGAGCCATCAAGATGCGGTATTTGTAATATTGCAGCATAACCAACAAAGAACGCGAACAGCATAATCAAGCTGTATGCAGGAATGAGAATACTATTACGCTTTAATGACTTTTCATCTTTAGCTGTAAATACGGCGGCCATATAGTGCGGCCAGCAAAAATAAGCCACTACAGATAAAAAGATAGTTGAGATATACCACGGAATATTCAATCCCTGCTCAGAAAATGTCAGAAAGCCTGGGCTAGCCGTATCGATAGCACGGAACATATCGCCAAAACTACCGTAGTAATGCAAGGGAATATAAACACCGATAAAGACAACAACAATTAAGATCATCAAATCTTTTAATGCCGATGTCCATGCTGAACCATGAATACCTGAAATCATCACAAACAAGGTCACTGCAATGATGCCTATCCAAATCGCCATATCTGCGGGAATAGCACCATAAGAGGCTTGAGAAACAATAATACCAAGCCCTTTAAGCTGCAATACGAAAAGGGGTACCATCGCCACAATGGAAATTAGGCTAATCAATAGTGCTAAGCCTTGGCTTTGATATTTTGCCCCAAAAAAGTCAGAGATGGTTCTAATATCATTCTGCTTAGCAAATCGCCATACACGAGGATGCACCCAATATAGAAATATCCCCATAAAAGCGTTAACCGCCAATGTGTATAATATGGCAGGCCCTTTCCCATATGCCCAGCCACTCCCCCCTAAAAAAGTAAAGGTAGTATAAATTTCACCTGCACTGAGTAAAAAGACTAATAAAGCGCCATAACTACGTCCACCAACAGACCACCCTTCGTGATCCATGGTTTTACCTTTTTTCGACCTCAATGCAAGGTAGATACTCAATAGGAAAAACAGTGTAATGACAACTAAAGCGTAGCTCATTGTTTTTCCTTATTCTTTTTAGAGTCTAAAATATTAATTAGCAGCATAATTAAAGCGCTGATCACCACCCAAGCCACAATCCAAAACATTAAAAAAGGCAATCCCATAACAAAAGGCTCTACGCGATTGGCATAGTAAATACCCACAGTTAGAGCCAGTAGCGGGAAGATCACCAAAAAGTGATACCATTTCATACATTAATTCCTTCTTACTTAACCACCAGAAACCAAATGACGTGGCAAATGGCTGAGCATCTCAACTCCCTCTTCAGTGACTAGCAGCATGTCTTCAATCATAATGCTGCCAATGCCGATACCGTAATAAGGTGTTTCTAGGCTCATCACCATTCCCGGCTGAAACACATCAGTCGTCGCTGCACTCACAAAAGGGGCTTCTTCTAACCCGACAAATACGCCATCTCCATGCCCTAAGTGACCACGGTTATAGTGTGGTAAGCCAGAACAGCGAATTAATGCCATAGTTTCATTGAACACATCACTTAAACGTACCCCGGGAGCGACACGGTTGAGCATGTATTCATGGCCTTTATGTATGGTTTGATAAATCTCTTTAACTTTATCGTTAGCATTGCCAACGACAAAGGTTCTTGCAATATCAGCCCCATATCCCGCAACATCAACACCACAATCGAATTTAATAAGATCCCCTTCTTTCGCAGGCACATTTTCCGGTAGCATTTTTGGGGAGAAATCACTGCCGACTGAAATTAAATTGAAACGACTGTAGTTAGTTTCTGGAAACTCCATCACTTTAGCTTTAAAAGCTGCGGTTAATTCAGCGGAAGTACAACCCACTTTGATTAATTCGCTAGCAGCTTGAATACCCGCTTCTGTAATTTGAGCACTTTTTCTTAAGTGAGCGATTTCCCATTCACTCTTGATAACGCGCAATTCATTGAAGAGCGGAGCGGAATCCACTAGATTTAATTCTGGGATCACCTTGTCTAGCCACACTTTCCCCATATGGCTGATTTGACCCAATTCAATGGCGACAGGTTTACCATATACATCGGCTTCGGTCAGCGCATCTTTTAATAGCGTAAAGATAGTCTCAATCGGGCTATGAATAGGCCTTTGCTTAACAACTTTGCCATTATCAGGGTGATAAGGATCATCCACATCAACCCATATTGGGAATGTACGCACTTGTGCATTAGGCATTTCCAATTGCAAATTTGCAGCCTCAAATTCATTCATAATCACCAGCGATTTCACTGATGGGTCACGAAAAATTACCGCGATCGCCGAGCCTGTTTGCCTAAAGGTATACATGAAGAAACTAGCAAAACCGGTTAAGTGATAAAAATTATCTCCCACGGTAGCTACGAGGGCTTCAATCCCCTCTCGCTCCATAATCGCACGGGCTTTATTCGTGACATTTTGTAGGTGTTGTTGTTTTAAAGAAGATACATCTTTATGAATTGTCATTATTTATTCTCTCGGATGGTGCAACATGGTGACCAAGAATTAATTAGCAGGAAGGCATAATTCAGTGGGCATATAAATATATCAAATAGCCCACTTATTAATTATAACTAATAGTTATAATATAGTATCAGTAACACTATAGAATAGAAGACAGTATGAATTAAAGGGCTAAAGCATAGCCCTTATCAATTTAAGTCGTTAAGTTACGAATTATTTGCACACGAAATAGCTTTCTCAAACTCATTATTCCGTGTTAACCATAAAGAGAGCGCTTTTAAGGAGTCAGGGGTAAATTCATCACAACGAGCACTAATTTCGGCTGGCGTTAACCAATTCACCTCAACCACCTCAGACTCTTGCAATGCAAAAGGGCCATGGCTCACACAACTAAACAGACCGCCCCATATACGGCAGTTTTCGCCTTCATAATAAAATAAGCCATGTTCAGCAAACGGCACGCCTGCAATGCCTAATTCTTCTTCTGCTTCACGCTTAGCAGAATCTAAAATATTTTCACCTTGAGTCACCACTCCGCCAGCAGTCGCATCTAAGTAGCCCGGATAGAAATCTTTACTATCCGTTCGCCTTTGTACCAGTATTTTGCCCATTCCATCATGGACAACAATGTAAGTAGCACGATGGCGTAAGTTCTCTGCTCGCATCTGGCTACGTGTGGCCTGAGCGATAACCTCATTGTTCTCATCAACAATGTCAACCCATTCAACCACTTCGGTTTGTTCTTCCATCCTTAAAACCTTTTTTTAACCTGTTAACACAGTTTTTATGCCATAGAACTATTGCCGAAATCGGTCAAGCAAACAGTCTGTAACAAGGTATGCTTTTCACGTTCCCCTTGCAAGTGATAGCACACAAATTTGAGTATTGATTTCATGTTGCAGGAGCTTTAATAATAGGCTATTTACAGCAACAACAAGCGAATTTTTAGGAAATGCAATGCAGTCTCAGCAAATTTTCTGAGTAGCTGCTATAGTTAGCTCAGATAAGCTTTACACTGATTAGTCCAATTTTTCACAGGAGGCGATTATGCGGATACTTATTACCGGTGGTACCGGTTTAATTGGTACACCTCTCGTACAACGGCTTGTTGCTCGCTCTGATAAGGTAACAGTACTAAGCCGTTCCCCGCAGAAAGTCTACAGCCGCTTTTGTAAGGCTATCGAATGTTGGACTTCACTACAGGATAAGCAAGATCTCAATGATTTTGATGCTGTGATTAACCTTGCTGGGGAGCCTATCGCTGAAAAGCGCTGGAGTGATGAACAAAAAAAATTGTTGTGTGATAGCCGATGGAAAATCACTCAACGCTTAACTGAATTAATCGCTGCAAGTAAAACACCACCGCATACTTTTTTATCTGGCTCTGCGGTTGGTTATTATGGCGATCAAGGCCAAGCCGTTGTCACAGAATCAGAGCAGCCACACGATGAATTTACTCATCAACTCTGCCAACATTGGGAAGCCCTTGCTCAAAATGCGCAATCACCATCGACCCGCGTTTGTTTATTACGTACAGGCATTGTGATGTCATTAAACGGAGGTGCGCTCGCAAAAGTCCTTCCTATCTTTAAAATGGGGGCTGGTGGCCCAATTGGTCATGGCAAACAATTTATGCCATGGATACATATTAACGATATGGTCAATGCTATCTGTTTTTTGCTTGATAACCCAACTTTATCAGGCCCCTTTAATATGACAGCGCCTTATCCTGTCCATAATGACCAATTTGCCGCTATTTTAGGCGAGGTCATTAACCGCCCCGCTTTTGTTCGAACTCCCGCCTTTATGATTAAGGCCATTTTGGGTGAAGCAGCGACGTTAGTGCTTGGTGGGCAGCAAGCTATCCCAAAACGCTTGGAAGAGGCGGGTTTTCAATTTGAATATATTGAGTTAAAAATCGCCTTAGAAGATTTATTTAAAACACGTGATAGTTCAACGAGCTAGTTTGAGCAGGCTACTGACCATTCAATGCGTCATGGTCAGTAGATTAACTAAACGGCGACAATTTATAACTGGCAATCGAATAAAACTATTTCCCACCCTGCCAGCGGGTAAATAAATCTTGGTCTAATTCAATATCAAATTGATCGAGGATTCGGTTCACTGTTTGGTCAACAATATCTTGAATGGATTTAGGCTGATGATAAAAGGCTGGCATTGGCGGCATAATGACCGCTCCCATTTCAGCCGCTTGCACCAGTAACTTTAAATGCCCTAAATGCAGCGGTGTTTCACGTACCCCTAGAACGAGTTTTTTACCTTCTTTCAAGACCACATCGGCAGCACGAGTGACTAATGTATCGGTATAGCTGTGTACAATGCCAGAAAGTGTTTTCATGGTGCATGGCATAATCACCATACCCGTTGTACGAAAGGAGCCGGAAGAAATAGCCGCGGCGATATCGCGGCTATCATAATGATGATCAGCTAATTGCTGAACCTCTTTGACACTATAATGTGTTTCTAATGATAAGGTTTGACGGGCCGCTGCGCTCATCACTAAATGGGTTTCCACATTCTTAACAGGTTTTAGCACCTCTAATAACCTAACGCCATAGATTGCGCCACTTGCTCCTGTTAACCCAATGATTAGCTTCTTCATTCTGCTCCCCGCACGATTCGATATCACCAACAACCATAGTAGCAATTATCGCAATGAAAAGCCCTTAAATCTATCAACCACAATCCCAGTTATAGACCACTTTGCTAAAATCTTTATTTTTTAAATCTTCAGGATGAATAAAAAAGTTACCGACGCCAATATCGCCCCATAAAATGCCAGTTTCATAATCACTGTCGATTTGCAGTAACAATACATAGTCCTGAATTTCTTTACGATACTCTCTAGGGTCGGTTTGAGTAAAGAAAGGATAGCCGCCAATACGATGACCGTTCGACGCAAAGTGTTCATTGTAGGGTTCTAGCCATTCATCGTAAAAATCCTCGCCTTCAAACTGATCTTCGTAATCATACAGATCATCAACATCTAAAATTTTGCGGCCAAACTGAAAGTCGTTCGAGCTGATATATTGTGTCGCGGGTGTGAATTCGAGACTAAACTGCCCTTCTATTGGTGAGTAATACTCATCTTCATAAGCGGCTTCAATGGTGGAGAAGTCTTGTTGGAGTTTTGCATTATCTTCAATAACACTCTCCCAATAGATGACGCGAAAACCGTTTTGGGTTTGTAGATCATCAAAATCCGCACCATACAAATCATCACCGCCGATAAAAAACTGCAATAATCCAGTTGTTGGATAGTTTC
Organism: Providencia sp. PROV119; assembly: GCF_028482435.1. Taxonomy (NCBI): domain Bacteria; kingdom Pseudomonadati; phylum Pseudomonadota; class Gammaproteobacteria; order Enterobacterales; family Morganellaceae; genus Providencia; species Providencia sp. PROV119. The sequence continues at coordinate 73,572 of NZ_JAMPQL010000012.1, read as the reverse complement.
CAAGTGGCGGCATTTGTGCGAAATTAATTTGTGCCAATAGTTTTAAAGGAATGCCATCACTATCGACAGGAAAATCTGAGCCTAAAGGCAAATAAGGCATGCCACCAATACGACTTTCCCACAAAATCGGCTGTTCAACAGGCGTGAGTTGCATCTCTATGGTTGGTTTAGCTGTAGCCGTGATTTTATCAACAAAAGGCTTTAAGTTATCGGGTAAGGCTGTTAGGTCAATCATGAGAACTCCAGATGCATGAGGATATTCACAACAAGATACTCAATTAAAAACAGCAATATATCAGATATAACTGGAAATTTTTATTTTAATAACGTGCTTTTAATTCCTAACTTAAATATTGATTTCACAACGATTAATTACCTATTTTATCTCAAATAAGAGCCTAATATCTTTATTGTCTTTTGGTATCTGGTAATCAAATAAAAATCGCTTATGGTGATTAAATAAGAGCAAGAAACCGATTTCAGGTTAGCAACTGTTTTCATCACTGACTAATTTAAAGATTAAAATATATGCAGTTTTTTTGAATGTTTTTATTGAAAAGTATTTGTAGAATCAATCGCGGTGAATAAAAAAATGCCAGTAATCATCTCGCTGGCATTCTTAATATGTATAAAGAAATGATTAACCTTCGTTATAAATTTCTAGGTTCTCAATTTCATTTTGATCTTTAATTTTTAATTCATCGTCTTTACGGAGATTTTCTAAATAATCTAAGTAAGTTTGGTCAATATCTTTTGTGACATAGATACCATCAAATACAGAGCACTCGAACTCATTAATTTCTGGATTCTCTTCACGAACGGCATCAACCAAGTCATTCAGATCTTGGAAAATTAATCCATCTGCCCCAATCAGTTTACGAATTTCATCGACTTCACGCCCATGGGCGATCAATTCATTCGCGTTCGGCATATCAATGCCATACACATTTGGGAAGCGCACTTCTGGTGCAGCGGAAGCAAAATAGACGTTTTTCGCGCCAGCTTCACGAGCGAGTTCGACAATCTGCTCTGAGGTCGTGCCACGCACGATAGAGTCATCCACTAACAATACGTTTTTATCACGAAACTCTGCACGATTTGCATTGAGCTTACGACGCACCGACTTACGACGCTCCTGCTGGCCTGGCATGATAAAGGTGCGCCCCACATAGCGATTTTTGACAAATCCTTGGCGATATGGTTTATCTAATATGTGGGCAATTTCTAGGGCGATATCGCAAGAGGTTTCTGGAATTGGAATAACCACATCAATTTGCAGATCTTCCCATTCACGGGCAATTTTAGCACCTAATTTCTGCCCCATACGTAGTCTCGCATTGTAAACCGAGATCTTATCAATAAAAGAGTCTGGACGAGCAAAATAGACGTATTCGAATAAACAAGGCGTTAATTGTGGGTTTTCTGCACATTGGCGAGTATACAACTGCCCCTGCTCTGTCACATAAACCGCTTCACCGGGTGCGACATCACGTAAGAATTCAAAGCCTAACGTATCCAACGCAACACTTTCTGAAGCGACCATGTACTCTTGTGCACCGTTTTCTAATATGCGGCGCCCCAAGACCAATGGCCGGATACCATAAGGGTCACGAAACGCCAACATACCGTGCCCAATAATCAATGCAACACATGCGTATGCGCCACGCAACCTTTTATGCATTGCCGCAACCGCCGTAAACACATTGTCTGGCTCTAACGGAAAGTGGTCAAAACGGTCTAATTCATAAGCCAAGATGTTCAACAAAATCTCAGAGTCGGAGGTTGTGTTGACATGGCGGCGGGCGGTTTCAAATAAACGGCGCGTTAATTCATGCGCATTTGTCAGATTACCATTATGAGCAAGGGTGATACCAAAAGGTGAATTCACATAGAAGGGCTGCGCTTCTGATGCACTCGAACTACCTGCGGTTGGGTAACGGACATGACCGATCCCCATATTACCTTGTAGTCGGAGCATGTGCCGCGTTTCAAAGACATCTTTGACGAGGCCATTCGCTTTACGTAAGCGAATATTATTTTTGCCATCAATGGTAGCAATCCCTGCTGCATCTTGCCCACGGTGCTGAAGCACCGTCAAAGCATCATAAATTGATTGGTTAACCGGCGTAACACCGGCGATACCGACAATACCGCACATTTAGTCTTTCCTCATCAGCCAGACGGAGAAATATTCTCCGGTAGGAAACTTGACGCATTTTGCAGGTAGTCAAAGAACCACCTGATTATATGACTGAACTGCGGAATAAGTTCCGAACGTTGCCAATCCTCACTTTGAGGTAGGGGCGTAAAAGTATCGAGAAAAAAGAGTAATGCCGATACAATCAATACCCCACGCAACGCTCCGAAGCAGATCCCCAGAACACGATCTGTACCCGATAAGCCAGTCTTTTGAACCAGAGAACTAATGACATAGTTCACAACAGCACCGACAATTAATGTCGCAATAAATAATGCTGCAATGGCGATACCATTTCGTACCAGTATATCCTCAAAGCGCGTAAAGTATTCCGCCAAGTAAGGATAAAATGTACTAGCAACAAAAAAAGCACAACCCCATGTGATTAGTGACAACGCCTCTCGAACAAACCCACGGATCAGGCTTACCAATGCCGAGAAGCCAATGATGGCAATAATTGCGTAATCTAACCAGACCATATCTTATTCCAAAATTCGCACCCACGGCAGTGGCTGGAGTGCATTCTAACAGAAAACGAAAACGTTTGCGTAACCAATTTACATACAATTTAAAAAAACCAGCGGCGAAAAGAAAAATTCATCTTCGCCGCTGTAATTGATTAAAAGCTCAGGCTTTTTGTGATATTCCTATTTTAATATCATGGCTTAAAAGCCCTAATCTCTCCCTGTAGCCCCGTGATTGAACGTAGCTCAGGTAGTGCGCCTTCTAACAATTGCCTTGAAGCTTCTGGTCCGACAAAAATTCGCGTCAGTTGCCCATTGACTGGCCGTGAAGGTACGGTATAAACCTGATACCCTGACAACCTCAATTTTGCGACAATTTCCTCAACTTTTGCTGCATTTTTCAACGCCCCAAGCTGTACCACAAAAGCTTTACCTTGTGGGGCCTGTACTTCTGGCTTAGGCTCAGGTTTTGGCTTCGGCTCTACTTTAACCTCAGGTTTTGGCGTTGGTTTAGGTTCAGGCTTTGGCTCCACCTGTTTAGGTGCCTCAGCAGGGATATTCGGCACCTCTTGAGGTTGAGAGGCAGAATTTGCAGCGGCTTGTTGCTCACGCTGTCGCTGTTGCTCCTCCTGCTTCTGCTCGGAAATCGCTTCTGACAGCATAGCCTCAGAAGCTTGGCCTGACGCCGGATTTTGTGCCAGCGGTGCAATAGCTTCGATATCCTGTTCATCACCAGGTTTAGGAATAATAGGAATGGCCGCAAATTCATTTTCATTATATTTCTTATCGCCATCAAGTAGCGCAGGCAATACAATGACCCCCGCCGCGATTAAAACAATGGCACCGACAAGACGATTCTGAAATTTACTCGCCACCGATTTTATCCTTTTGAATTTTCTAACAACATCATTACGTGAGCGACCGTATGGAATGAGCCACAAACAACAATGATGTCGTTATCTGTTGCATCAAGGCACGCTTTTTGCCACGCGTCATCGACTGAATCAAATACTTGTGGTGAATCAAGATATTGACTCAACTGCGAGGCAGGCGCCCCACGAAACTCAGTAAGAGGAGCCACATACCAATCCGTCACTTGCTCTGATAAACAGGTGAGTGTACCTTGAATATCTTTATCTCCAAGCATTCCCACCACGGCTCTGACACGACGCCCTTCCACAGCAGGCAGTTGTGCTAAGCGGTTTATCAAATATCCAGCAGCGTGCGGGTTATGCGCGACATCCAAAATCATTAATGGCTTTTCACCAATAATTTGGAAGCGCCCCGGTAACTGAGCCGATCGCAAGCCGTCATGAATTGCCTGATCAGTGATTTTAGTCGCAAGTTGGCTATCAATCTCTTTAAGGCAACATATCACCCCCAATGCGGTCGCTGCATTTGCTAACGGCACATTAGGTAGTGGTAAATTCAGCCATTGGCATTGACGACTCTGCCATGCCCAACAATCTTGCTGTTGTTCAAATGACCAATCTTTATCCCGACGAAACAGCAACGCACCGATATTTTCGGCATGTTGACCAATTGACTGAGGCATATCAGGTTCACCGACAACCGCATAGCGACCACCGCGGAATATACCGGCTTTCTCAAAACCGATATGTTCCCTATCTGACCCTAACCAATCGGTATGGTCGAGTGCAATACTGGTCACCGCCGCGACATCTGCATCGACGATATTCGTCGCATCCAAGCGACCACCTAAACCCACTTCAAGGATCACGACATCCAATGAGGCTTGCTTAAATAACGTTAATGCCGCCAGCGTGCCATATTCAAAATAGGTTAAAGAAATATCGCCTCGCTCTTGTTCAATCTCAGCAAAGGCACGGCAAAAGTCGGACTCGGCCAATTCCGAACCTTGGATACGAACACGTTCCGTATAACGAACAAGGTGTGGTGAGCTGTAAACACCTACTTTCAGACCGGCAGCCATCAAAATAGATTCAATCGTATGGCAGGTTGTACCTTTACCATTAGTACCACCGACGGTAATGACGCGAGGTGCGGGTTGTGTTAAACCCATTTTGCGGGCGACTAAGCCAACTCGCTCTAGCCCCATATCAATATTTTGGCTGTGCAAGTTTGTCTGATAAGAGAGCCAAGCCTCCAGCGGAGACTCGGCATTAGGGATTGTAAACTGATTATTCATCATCTTTTTTATGCTTAGCAGAGTCCTTTACTTGCTCAGGAGCATCGATGACAGCATCGTCACTGGCGATATCGATTTTCACATCCTCTTCTTCGACGACTAATGTATCTTCAGTGGTATTAAAACTTGGCTTGTTAGTCAACATTGCCAATACATCTGCCAAGGTATCACGCATTTCAGGGCGACGAACAATCATATCAATCGCCCCTTTTTCCAGTAAGAACTCACTACGCTGGAAGCCTTGAGGTAGCTTTTCACGCACAGTTTGCTCAATAACGCGAGGACCTGCAAAACCGATCAGCGCTTTTGGTTCAGCCACGTTGATATCACCTAGCATCGCCAAACTTGCAGAAACCCCCCCCATGGTTGGGTCAGTTAACACAGAAATGTAAGGTAACCCACGCTCTTGCATTTTGGCCAATGCCGCGCTGGTTTTTGCCATTTGCATCAGTGATAACAGCGCTTCTTGCATACGCGCACCGCCACTAGCAGAGAAACAAACCAATGGGCAGTTATCTTCTAGAGCTTGTTCAACCGCACGCACAAAACGTGCACCTACCACGGAAGCCATAGAGCCTCCCATGAAAGAGAACTCAAAAGCCGCCACGACAACTGGCATCCCTTTTAACGTTCCTTTCATTACGACGATAGCATCTTTTTCACCGGTCTCTTTTTGAGCCGCTGAGAGTCTATCTTTATATTTTTTGGAATCACGGAACTTCAGCGCATCTTTTGGCTCAAGCTCACTGCCTAATTCTGTTGTCGAGTTTTCATCGAGGAAAGCTTCAAGACGCTGGCGTGCATGAATACGCATGTGATGATCACATTTAGGGCATACTTGTAAGTTACGCTCTAATTCAGCCCCATAGAGGACTTGCCCACAGCTATCACATTTTGTCCAAACACCCTCTGGGATGTTGACTTTGTTTGATTGGGTCAAGTTACCTTTTTTTAATATTTTTTCAATCCAGCTCATTAATGGACCTTTTCGTCTGATTGATCTCTGACTTTCCTTAGCGAATTCAAGCAACAAAAATAATTGCCACATCAACTCACTCAGGTAAAACGCCAGTATGTAATTTTGTGCCATTAAACCACAATGGTACACCACTGTGGATAAAAACTTTTAAATCCGTTATGGATTATCACTTTTTTCAACCGCAACACGTTTTTCTTTCGCGGCGGCACGACGATGACGAATCACTTCGATCACCCCCGGAAGAATTGAAATAAAGATAATTGCCACTATCAATAATTTCAAATTCTGTTGTATAACGGGTAGATCACCAAACAGATAACCTGCATAAGTGAATGACAGTACCCATAATAACGCCCCTGTCACATTATAAAAGGCGAAATGACGATAAGACATTTTGCCCATTCCCGCAACAAATGGCGCAAATGTTCTAACAATCGGCACAAAACGAGCCAAAATAATTGCTTTACCACCATGCTTCTCATAGAAAGCATGGGTTTTTTCCAGATAAACACGACGGAATATTTTTGAATCCGGATTTTTAAACAGTTTATCGCCGAAAATACGCCCGATCGCATAATTAACAGCATCACCAAGAATAGCGGCTGTAATCATCAATGCGACCATTAAATGTACGTTTAAATCATTGCTATCTAACGCGGAAATAGCCCCTGCGACAAACAGCAGCGAATCTCCCGGCAAAAATGGGGTAACGACCAGCCCAGTTTCGCAAAACAAGATCAGAAATAAAATACCGTACACCCATACACCATACTCAGCAACTAACTCTGCTAGATGGACATCGATATGCAAAATAAAGTCGATAATAAAACTGATAAACTCCATACAAACCTCATTATCAATAGCATCCATGCTATACTCATGATACCTTCAATGACGGCACTGTTGACTCTGGACACCCACACAAGTCACCTAGCTGCTTCTGAAATTATTTAGAGTATATAAAATTAGATTCACATCAGTTCGTCCGCTAAGAACAACGGCCCCATCACATTCGACGGTAAAGCGAATTTTTCAGGATAATCAACGGATACTAAATACAAGCCATCAGCTTTGGCAGTTGCCGCAGCTTTCGTTCTGTCTTTTAGTTCGAGCAATTGTGCCATCCAATTAATATCCTGATTACCGCAGCCAATTTCTAGCAAACTTCCCACTATATTTCTGACCATATGGTGAACAAAAGCATTGGCTTTAATATCCACCACGACATAATTACCGTGACGTGTGACTTGCACATGCATCACATTACGCCAAGGTGTCCGCGACTGACACTGGACTGCTCTGAATGAGGTAAAATCATTTTCCCCCAACAGAGCTTGCGCCGCTTCATGCATCTTTTTTTCATCTAGTGGATAGTGAAAATGTGTCACTCCACTGGACAAAATCGCTGGCCGATAACGGTGATTAAAGATGACATAACGGTAACGGCGTGCTGTTGCACTAAACCTCGCATGAAACTCTTCATCGACAGGTTTACACCAACGTACCGCAATATCCTCTGGCAAATGGGTATTGACTCCCATTGTCCATGCGGCTTCTTTGCGGATCACAGGGGTATCAAAATGCACCACCTGCCCCGTTGCGTGAACCCCTGCATCCGTGCGACCTGCACAAAATACATTAATCGGATGATTCGCCACTTTTGACAAAGCGTCTTCAAGACAGCCTTGCACACTTTTCACTTCCTGTTGGCGCTGCCATCCATAATAACGACTCCCATTGTATTCGATGCCTAACGCAATGCGAGACAACTTTGTTGACTCTGACATCAGTAAAACAACTCCTGAGCCAGTTTTTCAGCCGTTTCCACTGCCATTAAAGCGCCACCGAAACGCACATTATCGGCCACCGACCAAAATTGCAAAATTTCAGGGATACCATAATCATTACGAATACAGCCAATACTTAAGCGATCATTACCCGATGCTTCAGTGACCTGAGTTGGATAATCACCTTCTTCTGAGACCTGAATATCATCAAAACGTTCCAGTTCATCTCGAGCTTCTTCTACTCCAACAGGACGCAATGTTTCGAGATACACCACTTGAGCATTGCCATAAAACACAGGCGATTGAATAAAACTCACCGCAACAGGTAGTCCATCGTCTTGTAAAACTTTTCTGACTTGTTCAACTAAACGGCGTTCTTGCTGTACGCTGCCTTCCATATCTGCCAGCATAGGCAACATATTAAACGCCAATTGTTTACTAAAACGCCCTTCTTCCGCAGGAATACCGTTTAATAAGCGAGCACTCTGCCCCGCTAACTCATCAACAGCCGCTTTGCCATAGGAGGAAACAGACAACATGTTCGTTAAGGTGATACGGCCGATACCCGCCGCTTCAATCAATGGCTTCGTCGCACTAAGTAACTGACTTACATAACTATCCGCTAGTGCAATAATATTGCGGTTACGGTAATCAGCAAGCACATGAGGGTTCACGCTGGGAACAACTAAAGGCACGTCAGGTTCAAGCGCAAATACACCACTCGTATCAATCACGATGCACCCTTCTTGGGCGGCACGCTCTGCATAATATAAACTGGCTTCTTCCCCAGCGGCGAAAAACGCGATTTGAGCTTGTGACCAATCAAAATCGGTAGCGTCTTGAACTTGATAACTTTTATTATTAAAACGCAGGCTTTCTCCAGCGCTTCGTTCACTCGCCAATAGATGCAATTCGCCAACAGGGAACTCGCGTTCTTGTAATAATGCTAAAATAGCTTCACCGACAGCCCCGGTAGCTCCCAATAACGCAATATTCCAACCTTCAGTCATTGCTGTTTCTCCAAAAATATAACCATTAAATGAAATCATCTACGCGTCTTAATAAAAGGTTGATGTTACATTCACCAACCTTTATCGAGACACGCTGTGATCACTTAATTAAATGTGCATTAAAACCCAGTGCAGCAAGTTGAGATACCGTTTGTTCATCATCACAGTGCACTTCAAGAGAGGACCACTCACGGCGTTCTTGGTAGTGTTTACGTAATTTGTCAAATTCACCAGGGATTGCCGCTACTTCACGTAGTGCGGCATCATCGCGACGCACATCATACACCAGATGAACTAACCTTTTGAGTTGACTTTGCGTTAATTTACCGAGAAAAGTGATGGCGCTGATCTCCGGTTTCGGTAATAACGATGATAGCGCGATACGGTCCGGTTGACCTAAAAATTGGCAGTACGCTTCATAAACTTGAGTCGTACCGCGCGCTTTCCCTTCTAAGGTATAACCTGCGATATGCGGTGTGCCAATATCTACCCATTCTAATAATTCAGTGTCTAAATTAGGCTCTGGCTCCCAAACATCTAACACAATGCTCATGTTTTTGCCTTGCTTTAACAAAGACAATAGTGCTTGATTATCAACAACCTCGCCACGGCTCGCATTAATTAAAATCGTACCATCACGTAAGTTAGATAAGCGTTCAGCATCCATTAAATGATAGGTTTTATCTGCGCCATCCATATTCAATGGGGTATGGAACGTTAGGATATCCGCATCAGCTAACAAGGTTTCCAGCGGTAAAAACGCCCCTTGTTCCCCCTTTGCTTTACGAGGCGGGTCACATAAAAGCGTTTTCACTCCCCAAGCGGATAATCGGTTAGCGAGGCGTCCACCCACATTCCCGACACCAACAATACCGACCGTTTTATCACGCAAATCGAAATGGTCACGTTCAGCAAGCATCAATAAGGCCGAAAAAACATACTCAACCACCGCAATGGCATTACACCCCGGAGCCGAAGAAAAGGCGATATTGGCTTCCTTCAACCATGCCGTATCTACATGATCAAAACCTGCCGTGGCAGTACCAACAAATTTGACAGGCGTTTCACTTAATAGTGCTCGGTTAACTTTTGTTATCGAACGTACCATTAACGCATCTGCATCCAGAAGCTCAACTTCAGGTACTGGACGCCCAGGTACGGCTTTAACCTCACCCAGTTTGCTAAACAACTGCTGAGCATACGGCATATTTTCATCAACCAAAATTTTCACTTTATTCGCCCCAATCATGTCATTGTATGCTCAATGATCAACATACAAACTACTGTATGGTTGTTTCATTTTATGAGTGCTTATTTTGCCACGTTCCACGCACATTGCCTATGTGCGATTACTGTGATTTCACTATTCTTTCGCACGGAAACGGTCGGGTGTTACCCCTGAGATCTGTTGGAACATCGCAATAAATGCAGACGCTGAGCTATAGCCAACATCCAGTGCGACTTCATGTACGCTTTTCCCTCGTTCCAGTGCAGAAACGGCGTGCAAATAGCGTAAACGCTGACGCCATTCGCTAAACGACATTCCCAGCTCTTGCTGGCAACGACGCGACAATGTACGCTCTGAGGTGTAACTCCGTTTTGCCCAATCCGCAAGTGTGGTGTTATCGGAAGGGTCTTTTTGCAAAGACGCTAGGATTGGCGATAAGAATTTATCTTTGGTGATAGGCAGATACGTTTTTTGGCAAGGTGACACTGCAAATTGGTCAATCAGTACACTGGCTAATCGTATGTCCTCCTCCGTTTGTGGCTCGACGACCCCCCTTTGATAAAGATCGGCCATAATTGTTTGAAAAATAGGACTGAGCTTAATCACACCAGCACGGGATGATAATTTATCGCTAAAACGTTGCGCGAAATCGATAATACGAAATTTCACACTCTGCTTATTAAAGCTTGCATGCTGTGTATTTGCGGGGATCCAAACACAAAATTCCGGTGGTGCAAGGTAGTGTTTGCCTTCGACTTCCATTTCCATAATGCCACACACCACATATAACAATTGACCAAATGGATGGGAATGCGATTTGTACTCGCTTTGAGTATCAATTTGTTCATGGCGCAATGCAATGAATGCAGGTTCGATAATATTGCATTCATTAATCAGCCATGTTGGTGATTTTTGATCTTGTTGCATAAATGTTGTCTGAAAACCGTTATCGAATGTCTGGATATCAGTATATATAAAAAATCTGACAACGGTATACTAACGCCACTCATTAGGGAGAAACTTTTAATGAAAAATTTATTATTTCCGCTAATAGCGGTTTTACTTTGGTCAATGAATGCGATAGTGAATAAAGCCGCGGCAACCGCTATCGATCCCGCCGCAATATCCTTTTACCGTTGGGCATTAGCTCTGCTTGTCATGACTCCATTTGTGCTACGCTCTGTCTTGCGTCACTGGTCGATAGTCAGAAAACATTGGTGGCAACTCGCCATTTTAGGGGCGCTGGGTATGATGCTTTACCAAAGCTTAGCCTATTATGCCGCTCATTCTGTCAGTGCAACCTTTATGGGAATTATGAACTCCTTAATCCCATTATTAACCGTTGTCATCAGTATTTTTGTCCTGCGAGTGATCCCAACCGTTGGTATTTTTATCGGTACTCTGTTATCGCTGGCGGGTTTAACTTGGTTAGTCAGCCAAGGTAACCCTGCAACGCTCTTTTCCCAAGGATTAGGCACCGGTGAACTGTTGATGTTGATTGCCTCTGCCGCTTATGCCTTATATGGCGTCTTAACTAAGCGTTGGGCTATTCAATTATCAAGTTGGGATTCACTGTATGTACAAGTTTTCTTTGGCGTTATTTTATTAATTCCCAATTTCTTATTGGCAGATGACGTGTCGCTTAACCGTCACAACATTGGTCTTGTGGCCTTCGCGGGTATTGCAGCCTCTATCCTCGCACCTGCATTGTGGATCCAAGGGGTTATGCGCCTAGGCGCCAATACGACCTCGATTTTTATGAATTTAGCGCCAGTATTTACAGCAATCATCGCTATCTTTGCGCTCGGTGAAGAGCTGCAAAGCTACCATTTAATTGGTGGTGGCGTGGTATTATTAGGTGTTATGTTAGCACAGCAATTACGTACCCCTCTGACTCATCTTTTTAAGAGCAAGAAAAAAATTGAGCAGAAAAAAGATTGCTTAAACGACTCCTAGCAGTAAAATTAAGCTTCAAGCAATGCAATGTCGTAATCCATATGCCCCACACTTGTGGGGCTATGTTTTTTATTATGACCTATTAATTAGAATAGTTTGAACTAAATATAAATAAGCAAAACATTCCGTTTTGGACAAGTTATTCGCTAAGCAATTAATATTATCAGGAAAAGGAAATTTTTTATTCCACTACCGTTAGATATCGTGCAAATCACGGCATGCTGGCTAAAACAACCTGACGCAATTTTTGCTTCAGGTTTTCCTGAAAAAGATCAGTTTATTCTTTAATACCCCAAGCGTTAACAACTGTAAACTAGCATTGGTAATATATAAGTAATCGCGTTTAAAATAATAGTACAACTTGATTTATGATGAATATGAAAAAGGATAACCATGCTCCCTAATATTAAGCCACTGATAACACCGACTGTGCTTTTAACTGCATTGATAAGCCTAAGTTTTATTCCATCAATAAGTCAGATATCACCACTATCACCTAGTTATGCATTTTCTCAATCCGATGCCCCCCAAAAGGATTTAATATCACTGACCGAAAGTGCCAATAATGACTTATCATCAACGGTTAATCTCCCTACTATTTTTTCAATGATTGTTGACGATCATTATGCAAAAAAAGCTTATTTACTGTATCAAATCTATAATGGTGACAAATATGGAAAAAGTTTAAAACCCGATCAATTGCAGGCTCAAAAATACCTTCAGCTAGCTGCCGAACTTGGGCATCAAGATGCATTAATCGAAATGATTGACCAATCAACCAACCTTTATAATGCACCAGGGAAGTATCTTGATAGTCAAGCCAAAAAATATATCAATATGCTGCTAGAAAAATATCCGAATTCTCCAAAAACACTGATCACTGTAGGAAACCTCTATGCAGACTATAGAAAGCATTTTTATAATCCTGAAAAATCATTTGAACTAATTCAAAAAGCTAGTGAAATCTCACCATCAGCAGAAATCAACTATGATCTCGCAAAAAAGTACGCTCTAGCGCTAGGTACAGAGCAAAATTTAAAAAAGGCGATCAGTCTTTTACAAGAAAATATTACGAATGATAAATTAGTACAAGATAGTCAATATGCATTAGTACGACTCTATTTTCAATTTGATGTATCCGATGAAATTGGAAAAGATTTCGTTATAGATATACTCAGAGAAAGTGTTGAAAGAAATAAGTCCGCCTTGTTTCCAGATTATAGCTTAGCGCATTACTATGCAGACTACCTTTTAGAACAAGATCCGATTAATAATAGAGAATATGCTTTTTCCTTATACAATAGAGCAAGTCATTATTTTACTGATGCGAATATACATCATGCATTAGCGCTAATAAAATATGAAAAACACGAAAAAGAACAAGCCGCCTACCTTATTTTATCAACTTTAAAAGCGGATCAAAAATATCATTATCTCACCACAATAGAGCGTCAAAACGCTTATAACTTGCTCTTTAAACACTTTCTTGACTATCCTGGAACAATTCAATTTCTTGTTGAACAGTCACTTAATAATGAGCAAGTAAAATCAGCTATTCAACCTCTATTAAAGCAAAACCCTGACGCAAAGTTTAAATATGCCATAGCGAATGTTAACCGTATGAGCATCAAGAATACAATTGATGACAAGGCGTTAGCATTACATTATCAAGACATAATTACAGCCGCAGAACTGGGTTCCATTGATGCAATGCTGTTTATTATTCATGGTAAAGTCGATGATGACCGTCTACCCGGAACTCTTTTTGATGATAATAGATTTGACCAACTCACGGGGATAACGAATGATGATCGTTGGATGTGGCACAATAAATGCGCTGACCAAGGAAGTAACCGCTGTTTAGCCGAACTTGGTTATCGCTACCAATATGGTAAATTTGGCGTCGAAAAAGACTATTCAAAAGCACTTAAATATTATAAGCGCATTCATATTACACCGGATAATTATGAATTTCTTAATTATGAATCCGATATGAAGCTTATTGAAAAAGAACAACAAAAATTCAATGAGCTACTCAATCAATACAACAATAATGATGCCGAAGCCGCCCACAGGCTAGCCGATGTCTATCGATTTGGTAAATATGGGCAAAAAGAAGACAATGTTAAGTGGCTTAAATATCTAGATCAAGCAGCAAACTTAGGTAGTGCTAAAGCATTACATGAATTATGGTCCTATTATGAGGATGAAGGTCAGCTTGAAAAAAACAGAGCTAAAATCATGGGCTATTATAGCAAGCAGATCGCCTCTGGGAATCAATCTGCTGCTCTCACCTTAGGCTTAAATTATTTATATGGGTTACACCTTGTTAATGCGAACCGAACGAAAGCGCGTGAATTATTGAAGAAATCAGGTAAAGATGGTGAGCGCTATCTCGCTGAAATGGATAAGTTTGATGAGAAATATACATTAAAAGATAAAGATGCCACCACTAATTATCAACTAGGCGTTGCACACACATATGGTCGGGGCGCCAGCATTGATCATTTAAAAGCGAGGCAATTTTTTAAAACCGCAGGAGAACAAGGCCATCAAGAATCTGCTTACACATATATTAGGTCATTGCAAAATGGTATTTATGATTATAAAAAAAATCGCTGGATCGCAGAACCTAATTGGTATGAAGCTATTTCGTGGCTAAAACAATACCCTCTCGCATGTTGTCAGGAAGATGAACTGCTTCGCTATAATACACTGGTATTACCGGCTTTAAATAATGATATTAATGCGACATTAAAACTTTCTCATTGGTATATTGAGCAACAACAACATACTGCTGCGGCCTATTGGTATAACAAATTACTTGATAAAAAAGATTTAAATATCATTATTCCTGCGCTTGATAAAATCATTACGAATGATGGCAAAAAGCGTGAATTGTACTCAGCGGGAACCTTGAAAAATGACTTATATTCTAAAGTACACTTTGCGTCTTTAGCTGTAAATAATAAAAAAGTCGCTGCAAACCCTGAACTCTACCAGTCTATGATTCAATTTCTACATGAGGGATTAGGCTCAAGCGATCCTATCATTTCAGATCTTGCATTTAACTCTTTACTTACTGCCTATAGAGATGGAACCGAACAGTATAGTTATATATTCCGTCGCCCGATAAATGAGAAAGCGTATGTAGAATTATTGGAGTCACAGTCTAAAAATCGTGATGATGTTCTCATGTTATTGTCAGAATATTACACAACCCAAAATCCCCAAAAGGCTCTAGATTATGCTCAAAAGGCTTATGAAAAAGGTGATATCAGAGCAGCTAAATATCTATATAATTTTTATTATGCTCACCTTGATGTCAATCATGAAAATCTTAAGCGTACTACTCAATATCTCAAAAAATATCTCAATATGAGGGAAAGTGCTGATGAGAAGATTATCAATGAGCTTACTCTTCCTACTGAACATATAATCGGCATTGCTGATATCTATTTCGAAGGCTTTTACGATATGCCGCGAGATCTAGATAAGGCAATTGAGATGTATCAATATTTATTAAAATATGAACCTGAAATTGCTTTAGAAAAACTTTATGAGTCACATATCCTAAACGGAAATACCAATGAAGCTTATTACTATGCATTAATTCTCAATAAAGATACGGATAATGTCACCATGTTTAATACGCTAACAGATGTACAACGTGAAGCGATCAAAACACGTGTACAAGATTATTTTGATAACAAAAATACGAATAAATAAGTTAATTACAGCAATGAGGGTGCTAATGTTGATTATATTAATACCCTCATCTGACTTATCACTGGCTAGTTTGAAACACCACCTTTGCCAACAAACCACCGAGTTCTCTTCCCTTCAATAATTGCAGGTCGGTACCATGATAAATTGCAATATCTTTCACTAACGCAAGCCCGAGACCTGATCCTTCCATAGCTAATGCATTATTTAAGCGTGTAAATGCTTCCATTGAGCGACTGATTTTTTTATCGGGGATACCGGGTCCTGAATCTTCAACTTCTAATATGGTATGCTGTTTGTTTTCACTTAATAATATCCGTACCGTTACAATACCGTTATCAGGGGTATATTTAATGGCATTATCGATTAAGTTCGCACACATTTCTGCCAATAAAATAGGCTCACCTTTAATCCATGATTGCTCTTGTCCTTCATAACCAAGGTCAATTCCTTTACTTTCGGCTTGCCCCAATCGTGTAAAACAAGCCTGTTGGACTAACTCCACTAAATTAATCGCGCGATAGTGACGAATAGCCTCTTTCTCATGCGCTTTTAAACGCGCGAGTTGCAATAACCTATCAGTTAAGACAATCGTACTGTCGAGGGTTTTATTAATCGCATGCAGACTTTGCTGCCGCTGAACTTCATTTGTACTATTCAGGGCAACCGACACTTGGGTTTTAAGTACCGTTAAAGGTGTTTTCAATTGATGAGAAGCGTCGGCACTAAAGCGCTCTTGGCGTTTAACCATCCGTTTTAGCCTTTCAATATAGCGATTCAGGGCGTCCACGAGTGGCGATAATTCAGACCATGGCAGAATATCAGGAATAGGTGTGAGATCATTAGCGGAGCGCCCCATCATTAACTGAGATAACTTTTTCAATGGCGTTAATAGCTTACTCAGTAATAAATAGGCCAGCACTAATGTCAGGAACACGACAGTACCTTGGCTCATTAATGAGGATATTAATAGTTGACGAGCAAACTCATGCCGCGAAGAGACTGTTTCAGCAACGCGAATTTGCACCATTCCCATCATGCCACCTTCATTTATCGGTTGATAAAACGTGGCCACACGGATAGGCAAACCTTTATATTCGGCATCATAAAAATAGACCAGCGCCGTATAGTACTGAGAGCGCATCCAATTTGGGGGGATTTCAGGTAGGTCATCATAGCCAGAAATCGTTTCACCGTTAGGCGCAATCACTTGGTAAAACAATCGGTCATTAATATTTCGTTCGAAACTGTCTAAAACGACATAAGGAACATCAACAATCAAATGACCGTTTTCAACCTTTAGCCGCTCGGCAACAGTACGAGCCGAAGCCAATAATGTCCGATCATAGGCCTGATTTGCCGCGTTTTTGGCACTGTAATAGTGAGTATAAACGGAGAATCCCCCCAACATAATGAGGGGGATACCGAAAAAGAGCAGTAACTGATGAAAGAGAGAGCGTGGATGAGAGACTAATTTCATACACTACACTGCTCTAATCGGTATCCTAATCCGCGAAGCGTATTGATATTGACATCGGTTCCTGTGAGTTTTTTCCTTACTCGATGCACATACAATTCAATACTCTGTAAGTTAGCTTCATCGGACAATGAAAAAACCTGTTCGAATAATTGTGTCTTTGAGACAGGCCGCCCACGACGATGAAATAATGTATTAAGTACTGCGAATTCTCTTGGTGTTAAGGCCAGCGGCTCTTTATCCACTAAGAAATAGCCTTCTTCATGGTAGCAAAGTGAACCAAAACGTTGTGGCTCATTCACCTGCCCTTGGCTCCGCCGTAATAATGCTCTGATCCGAGCTTCTAATTCCGCTAAATCAAACGGTTTAGTGAGATAATCATCTGCCCCTGCATTTAACCCTTTGACCCTATCTGAGACATCTGAGTTTGCCGTTAACAACAATACGGGGATCTCTTGACCCCGTTTTCTCATTTGGGCAAGTACTTCTAACCCGCTGAGCCTTGGCAACGACACATCTAATACCACTAATGAGTAGCTTTCTGTTTGTAATAATTGATCAGCAATCGCGCCATCACTCGCAATATCGACAGCAAAGCCGGTCGAACTAAGCGCTTTTTGTAACCATAACGACAACTCGTCATGATCCTCAACCAATAATATTCTCATTTGTATGCTCTCAATTCATTCAATACTGAGTATACGTTCGCATTAACCCCTGAGAAATAAAATACTTAAGCACAATATTTTCAAGGTGGCTCACAAGAATATTACATGAATACAAATTAACATTAAATTAACAAGTTAAAACTACTAATAATAAACAATCTGATATTCATCACAAAAAAACAACTTCATTTGTTAATGAAAGGTAAATGAAAGCTTTATAAGCCAATGATGATGATTAGAAAAACAACAATGACATCTCTTTTTGTCTGCTTTTTTGTGAGGAAATAAAGAATGAAAAAAACATCATTAGCGACACTCGCTGCTGCCCTTTTCTTTGCTGGTCTTAACCAAGCTGCGGCTCTACCTGAGCGTACTGAATGTATCGCACCAGCAAAACCCGGCGGTGGATTTGATTTAACCTGTAAGTTAGTGCAAGTTTCCCTACTCGAAACCAAAGAAATTGAAAAACCCATGCGTGTTACCTATATGCCTGGTGGTATTGGCGCGGTGGCTTATAATGCCATCGTTGCACAACGCCCAGCCGAAGCTGGCACAATCGTTGCTTTCTCAGGCGGCTCACTGCTTAACCTAGCGCAAGGGAAATTTGGTCGTTACAACGAAAATGATGTACGTTGGCTCGCCAGTGTGGGAAGTGATTACGGCATGATAGCTGTTCGTGAAGACTCTCCTTATAAAAATCTAAAAGATCTGATGGAAGCATTCAAAAAAGACCCTAACAGTATCGTCTTTGGTGCTGGTGGATCGGTAGGTAGCCAAGATTGGATGAAGACGGCATTACTCGCGAAACAGATTGATGTGGATCCGCGCAAAATGCGCTATGTGGCCTTTGAAGGCGGTGGCGAAACTTTAACTGCACTGTTAGGTAATCACATCCAAGTCATGTCGGGTGATATGAGTGAAATGGCTCCTTACCTTAATGATGGGAAAGTGCGTGTATTAGCCGTTTATTCCGATAAGCGCCTTGGTGATGGCCTTGAAAATATTCCAACAGCGAAAGAACAAGGTTACGACATTGAGTGGCCGATTATTCGTGGTTTCTATATGGGGCCAAAAGTCTCAGATGAAGATTATAATCAATGGGTTGAAGCCTTCAAAAAACTCCAACAAACCGATGAGTTCAAGAAACAACGTGAGCTACGCGGGTTATTTGAATATAACTTAACAGGTCAAGAGCTGGATAGTTATGTCAAAAAAGAGATCGAGCAATACCGCGAACAAGCTCGTTCATTTGGCTTAGCGAAATAACGGAGGCCAATAATGAGCCAACGCATATTCGCCATTGTCTGGCTAATATTGTGTGGTATCGGCCTCTATATTGGCTGGGGGATACAAAGTGAATACGCCTATGAACCACTTGGCCCCCGCCCTTTTCCGATAGCCATACTTTCGTTAATGGCTTTATGCGCATTCATCTTACTTGTTGGTAAACAAGAAGCGATTGAATGGCCTAAGGCATATGTGTTACGTCGCTTAGTATTACTCATCCTTTCATTGGTTATCTATGCTTGGGTATTTGAGTGGCTAGGCTTCCCGTTATCGACCTCTCTATTGACTATCAGTATTGCGTTGCTGTTTGGCGCGACACCTATTGCTGCCATCATTTCCGGCCCAGTATTAGGTATCACGCTTTTTTATGCTTTCGACAAGCTACTGGATGTCACTTTGCCAATTGGCAACTTGTTTAATTAAGGAGATAGCCATGGAAACTTGGATGTACCTTTCACAAGGCTTTGAAGTGGCACTAATTCCACAAAACCTAGTGATCGCACTTATCGGTTGCTTTATTGGTACGGTTGTCGGTATGTTGCCTGGATTAGGGCCAGTAAACGGCGTTGCAATACTTTTACCGCTTGCTTTTGCCCTTAAACTGCCTGCTGAATCGGCTTTAATATTGTTGGCAACCGTCTACCTAGGCTGTGAATATGGCGGTCGAATCTCGTCTATTTTATTAAACGTGCCCGGTGATGCTGCCGCGATTATGACAACCCTTGATGGCTACCCTATGGCAAAACAGGGTAAAGGTGGGGTGGCGTTATCAATTTCAGCGGTAAGTTCCTTTATCGGCTCTACCATCGCTATCTTCGGGATCATTCTATTCGCCCCATTACTTGCACAATGGGCGCTGGCGTTCGGCCCCGCCGAATACTTTGCGCTCATGGTATTTGCCATCGCGTGCCTTGGCAGTATGATGAGCCAAAACCCAGTTAAATCCCTACTGGCTGCATTAATTGGCCTCGCATTCGCCACGGTGGGTGTTGATGCAAACTCTGGTGAGTACCGCTTTACTTTCAATAGTGTCAATTTATCGGATGGCATCCAATTTATTGTGCTCGTTATTGGGCTATTTTCCGTTAGTGAAATTCTATTGATGTTAGAAGGAACTGCAACAGGCCAAGGGCTGATCCGTAAAACAGGCCGTATGCTGTTCAATCGTAAAGAAGCTAAAGCTTGTGCTGGTCCTACGTTACGCTCCTCTTTTATCGGTTTTTTTGTCGGTGTCCTCCCCGGCGCGGGTGCTACCATCGCCAGTGCTATTACCTATATGACAGAGAAAAAAATCAGTGGGGCTAACAACCAGTTTGGTAACGGTGATGTACGAGGTGTTGCAGCGCCGGAAGCAGCTAATAATGCTTCAGCCTGTGGCTCATTTATCCCGATGTTGACCCTTGGTGTTCCCGGTTCAGGTACGACCGCCGTTATGATGGGCGCATTAACACTGTATAACATTACTCCAGGTCCTGGCATGTTCACGGAACAACCGGATATTGTGTGGGGATTAGTCGCGGCATTGTTAATAGCCAATATCGTTTTATTGATCATGAATATTCCATTAATTGGGCTATTCACACGCATGCTCTCTGTGCCACTTTGGTTCTTAGTACCGACAATCGCCACCATATCAGCCGTTGGAGTATACGCGGTTCACAGTACTACATTTGACTTACTACTCATGATGGGACTTGGCATATTTGGCTATATCCTACGGAAAATGAATTTCCCATTATCGCCGTTGATCCTTGGCTTTGTTCTTGGCGAGATGTTGGAACAAAATTTACGTCGCTCTTTATCTATCAGTAATGGTGATTTCGATATTCTTTGGAGTAGTTCGATTTCTCAATGCTTACTGGTAATGGCTGTACTTGTTCTCGCTCTACCACCAATTATTAAATTAATACGTAAAAAGCGCCAACACCAACCATCCACCCTCTCGGATTAAGCTTATATTATCTCATCGATTTCTCTGTAAACTTTGCCCCGACCGGTAGTTAGGGGCATTTTTTATTACTGAGCATCACATTGTATTTAGTACAAGGCGTTAAACATTCAGCAAGTCAGCCAATGTTCCCTTTACCTATTTATACTCAGTGAGCACTCTTAGACGACATTATTTGTTATGCTTAAATTGTTACAAGCTTTTTTTAAATGGCAGCCTAAGCCACTTCATCATAATCAATTTGTGACTGTATTCAATAAGCTATACCAAATCAGTAGCGAGTATCCTGCCACAATAACGTATAAAGATAATGGTGAGCTATTAGCGAAAACGGTTGGTAAAGTCCATCTGTATTGCGATGGCAAATTGGTACTACGCCTCACTAAGAATGTCAGTGTCATTACAATTGGCGTAGTGGATAACAAAGCAAAAGTGATTAATATTAAAAAAGATGTGTTCCGTTTTCCGTCAAATACATCATCATCACATCCGCCCTATTTATCACCAAGCAGTGATTCAGACAGCCATCATCATACAAGTCGTTCTGACGATAATCATAGTGGCCACTTTTCAAGCGGTGATTCAGGTGGAGGAGATTGTGGCGGTGGCGACGGCGGTGATTGACCATAAAAAAAAGCGAGAATCGAGGTTCTCGCTTTTAATTTGATAGCGTGAAAGACCAATTAGCCTTTATATTTGCTCATCACTAACGTTGCGTTAGTCCCCCCAAAGCCAAAGCTGTTAGACATAACTGTCTCTAATGCTTGCTCTGTCGGTTTCGTAACAATATTCAGCCCTTGAGCTTTAGGGTCTAAGTTTTCGACGTTGATACTTGGTGCAATAAAGCCATGCTCTAACATTAATAAGCTATAAATGGCTTCGTGAACACCCGCAGCACCTAAAGAGTGCCCTGTCATTGCCTTAGTGGCAGAAATAGCGGGTGAGTCATTACCAAATACTTCTTGAATCGCTTCGAGCTCTTTCGTATCACCCACAGGGGTAGAAGTACCATGTGTATTGATGTAATCAACCTTACCATCAATGCCTTGCATAGCCATTTGCATGCAACGTACTGCACCTTCACCTGAAGGGGCAACCATGTCTGCACCATCTGACGTTGCGCCATAACCAACAATTTCAGCGTAGATATGGGCACCACGAGCGAGCGCGTGCTCAAGCTCTTCAACCACCACAATACCACCGCCACCTGCAATAACAAAACCATCGCGGTCAGTATCGTAGGTTCTTGAGGCTTTGCTTGGAGTATCATTGTATTTTGTTGACAATGCACCCATTGCATCGAATTCACAGGTCATTTCCCAGCTCAACTCTTCACCGCCACCTGCAAATACAACGTCTTGTTTACCTAACTGGATCAATTCAACTGCATGACCAATACAGTGTGCAGAAGTGGAGCAAGCGGAGCTGATTGAGTAGTTCACCCCTTTAATTTTAAAAGGTGTTGCTAAGCATGCTGAGATCCCAGATGCCATAGCTCGTGTAACCATGTAAGGGCCTACACCACGAAGGCCTTTTGCACGCATACCATCAGAGCCAGCAACTTGGTTACGCGGAGAGCCCCCGCCAGAACCAACCACTAAACCAGTACGTAAATTCGAAACTTGTTCGTCTGTTAAACCCGAATCACTAATTGCCTGCTCCATAGACAGATAGGCGTAAACTGAGCAATCACTCATGAAACGGCGGATCTTACGATCAATCAGACCGTCAGTATCCATTTTTACATTACCCCAGACGTGGCTACGCAGCCCCGCCTCTTTGAATTCTTCTGAGAAAGTGATCCCGGAACGACCTTCCTTCAGAGAAGCCAGTACTTCTTCCTGGTTATTACCAATACTGGAAACAATACCCAGGCCAGTGATGACTGCACGCTTCATTCATTACCTCATGTCTTTTAATAATGTGAGTACGGGATTACAGGTTGTCACTTTAGCTTACACTTGTAAGCTGAACAAGTCCGATCAGGGTAAATATTTGTATTTTTTTTTCATCGAACATAATAACATTTTTGTTCAAAGGTAGCCTTGATGCCTGTTCGGCGCTAAAATTCAATGATTATTTGGATAAGAACAGGCATAAGTGTGAAAAAGTCAGCCGTGCAAACAGCCCGCCTTAGCTGGAATGATGAAGGTACGCCAGTATCAGAACAATTTGATGATGTCTATTTTTCTAATCAAGATGGACTTGAAGAAACTCGCTACGTTTTTTTACAAGGAAATCAATTTCCAACGCGCTTTGAAACACATCCTTTTGAAACCTGTGTTATTGCCGAAACAGGCTTTGGTACTGGGTTAAACTTTCTTACTTTATGCCAATGTTTTGAAGAGTTTAAGCAAAATCATCCCAACGCAAAACTACAACGCTTACACTTTATCAGTTTTGAAAAATACCCCCTCAGCCAAGAAGACCTAAAAGCAGCCCACAGCCGTTGGCCTGAGCTAGATCCACTCTCCCAAATGCTCTGTGAAAAATGGCCTGATCCCCTACCCGGTAACCAACGTATTATCTTAAAAAATGGGGAAATCATTCTTGATTTATGGTTTGGTGACGTAAATGAACAATTACCTCTACTTAATAGCAATTTAAACAATAAGATAGATGCTTGGTTTTTAGATGGATTTGCACCTTCTAAAAACCCACAAATGTGGAGCGAACAACTGTTCACTGCAATGGCTAAATTTGCCCGCCAAGGAGGCACTTTTGCGACCTTTACCTCTGCGGGTTTTGTGAAACGCGGATTACAACAAGCGGGTTTCACTATCAAAAAAATTAAAGGTTTTGGTCGTAAACGGGAAATGTTAACAGGCAGCTTAGCGGATAAGCATGACGAAATGATGACACCTTGGTTCGCTCGTCAGCCAGCTGCAATACCAACCGATGTTGCTATCATAGGCGGAGGTCTCGCCAGTTTAACCACCGCCTATGCCTTAAATCAGCGCGGTGCTAACGTCACGCTCTATTGCAAAGACCAACAAGTGGCACAAAATGCTTCTGGCAACCGCCAAGGGGCGGTCTACCCACTTCTCAATGGGCGTGATAACCCTCTAGAGCGTTTTTTCGTCAGTGCGTTCCCTTATGCGCACCGCTTTTATCATCATCTTTCCCTATCGGGGATCTCATTTGATAGCCAGTGGTGCGGTGTTTCTGAGCTAGCCTACCATGAAAGAAGCCGCAAAAAGATTGATGCGATGCTGCAAACTGAGTGGCCTGCTGCGTTCGCGGCTGCAAAGACACGTGAGCAGTTAACCGAGTTAGCAGGTCTTGATGTTAACCATGCTGGTATTCATTATGCTAAAGGGGGATGGCTTTGCCCCGCTCAATTATGTGAAAGCCTTATGCGCTATCTCGCTGAAAAAGGCGTTCAATTTCATTTTAATCACGATGTTGAGCAATTACAGCATTCTGAGGAAGGGTGGACTTTATCAGCGAATGTTTCCGGCAAACAGCAACAATATTTGCATCAAACGGTTGTCATTGCTAATGGTCATTTACTTACCCAGTTTCAACAAACCCAACAACTTCCAGTGACCCCCGTGAAAGGGCAAGTGAGTCATATCCCAACGACACCATCATTAAGCCAACTTAACAATGTATTATGCTATGAAGGTTATTTAACCCCAGTAAATCCCAATAACCAGCAGCACTGTATTGGGGCAAGTTACCAGCGTAACCACTTAGATTTTGCATACAGTGAAGTAGACCAGCAAGATAATCGCCAAAAACTGCTCAATAGTTTGCCCGATGTGAGTTGGCCAGAAGAGGTTGATGTTTCTGCTCAACAAGCTCGCCAAGGGATCCGCTGTGTGATCCGCGACCATATGCCACTAGTGGGGAATATCCCTCACTTTACGCAATTAATGGCAGCTTATGAAAATTTACCTGAACAGATGGAAAAACAGGCAAATATTGTACTCGCCCCAACCTATCCTAATCTCTTTATCTTAGGGGCGTTAGGCTCACGAGGGCTTTCAACCGCGCCTTTGTGTGGTGAGTTACTCGCCGCACAAATCTTTAATGAACCACTGCCTTTAGATGATGAAACGTTAGCCGCATTGCACCCTAACCGCTTTTGGGTGAGAAAATTGCTCAAAGGCCGTGAAGTTAAAGTGATGCTACAAGAAAACATCATAAAATAACTGAATCCTGTGCTCTATTGACGTAATAATATCGAGCGCTTTATCGCTTAAAAAGCGATATGAATGAACAGCAAAAAATAGCCGCATTCGTTCAATGCGGCTATTAACGTCTAAAAACAGTAAGTTACTGCTATCTTAATTCGGACGGACTGTTTTAATCCTCATTGCACAACGATCAGCAGCATTAAACCCAGCATCAATTTCTTGTTGTAGAATTTCTTCTAGCTCAGTGGGTAGAGCCTCTTCATCAATGATAGAAAATCCAAAACGCTGATAATACGGTGCATTCCAAGGGATTTCACGGAAAGTGGTTAGCGTCACATAGTCAAAGTGATGTTGTAACGCATAATGGAGAATATGCTGAATTAATGCCCGACCTACGCCCTTACCCTGCCACGATTGGCACACAGAAATTTCACCAATATGGAGGCTATGCGTTAATTTGTCGACATTAATAAAGCCAATGGGCTGATCGTCATTATCTACCGCCACCCATTCCCTATTGTCCTGAATAAACTGTAGATGATCTTGCTCTGATTGCACTTCATCGTCAGCAATCCAAGCAAATTGATGATGACCACGAAAGACTTGCGCGGCAGAGCGCTCGATAGCAGGGAGTTTTTTTGCGTCGCGCGGCTGTGCTTGGCGAATATGAAACATAAAATAAACCTATAAAAAAGAGGAGCTTCCTCCTCTTAATAATCATATAGTGTGTGATTAACGCACGTCATCCAGTAAGGATTTCCACATACCTAAAACCAGTACTTGATCTGGTGGGGTGAGCTCTCCCCCTTTAATTGCCTGCTGAATACTCTCTTCAACACGTTGATAAAGTGCATCAACACTGGTTTCATTCTCTTGTTCAAGCTCTGCGACAGCAAGGGTTAGATGCCCACGTAAATAGCCGCCCGCAAATAGTTCATCGTCACTTGCGTGTTCGACCATATCATCAATTTTTGTCAGTATGCGTGTTTCAAAATCCGCAAGCATGCTTAATCCTTACTCTCGTTAATGTGTCATTAGGCAAAAATATCTTCCGGATAAGGGAAGTCTTCTGCACAAAGTGGTGGAGTATTGTAAAACGTTTGTAACGCGTTCACAAAGCGTAATGGCCTTTCAGGAATACCATTTGCTAAATATTCCATCACTTGGGCATGTACTTTGCGCTGAAATGCGATACGGTCAGGCTCAAAATCCCCTTCTAGATTGTCGCAACTGACATTAAAAGGAATGCCAGCCGCTACACAAAATAACCAATCTAACGCCTGAGGTTTGATTTCAACGACTTCAAATGCACATTGCGTTTTTTCATCACGACCATCGGGGCAATACCAGTAGCCATAATCGACTTGCTGGCGTCTTGCCTCTCCCGCAATGCACCAATGCGAAATTTCATGCAGTGCGCTGGTGAAAAAACCATGTGCAAAGACAATGCGATGATAAGGTGTTTGCTCATCGGCCGGTAAATAAACTGGCTCATCGTCACCTTTCACCAATTTGGTGTTGTACTCTTCGCCAAAGCACTGTTCAAAAATATCAATCAACTGCTGATAATGATGTTTAATCATGGAAATTCAAATCATTTTAAAATAATGAAACAACCCAAGCTTTGATAGCATCGCCATGGCTGTCATGGAGCAATTTAATACTCATCAGCAAAGAGATGATCACAATCATTGGCCTGATCAGTTTTTGCCCTTTCGTTAACACCAAGCGAGCGCCTAGTCTTGCGCCAACCATTTGGCCGATAAGCATAACAAAACCGAGCACCCAAAGAACATGACCTCCGATAATAAAAAATATTAAAGAGCCAAAATTTGAGGCAAAGTTCAGTAACTTAGCATGGGCAGTCGCTTTAGCAAGGTTATACCCCAACAATAACACATAGCCTAATGCTAAAAATGACCCAGTTCCCGGCCCAAATGCGCCATCATAAAAACCCATCGTCATACCAACAGCAACCCCAAAAACAGGCATACTAATACGTTGCTTACGATCTTGTGCACCAATTGACGGTGTTAACAAAAAGTACAGGCCAACGCAGATAACCATGATAGGCAAGAGCTGTTTGAGAAAATCCGTATTAATCATTTGGATCAAGATGGCGCCTAACATGGCACCAATGATCGTCATGATAAAGGGGAACATTTGCTCTCGTAAGTTAATCGCTTTACGTCGAACAAAATAGAGTGACGATGAGAACGAACCTCCAACTGCTTGGAGTTTGTTAGTTGCAAGTGCCTCAACAGGCGTTATACCGACAGAAAGTAATGCAGGGATGGTTAATAACCCCCCGCCGCCAGCTATGGAGTCAATAAATCCCGCGAACAATGCAACACAGAAAAGTAATAAATAAATTTCAGGTGCAACAACAGTCAGCCAATCCATTTTTAATCCAAGTAACAGAATTGCCATTACGGCGATACGTAATCTACTCTGCCGCTGATAAACAAATACAAGCCCACAGAGTATCACTGCCCAGATGAGGTATTTTTAAGGAGGCGTCATCCAAACCTTCATATTAACAATAAGGGAGACGATGCCCCCTTACGCACTCTTTACGACAATCCTGAAAATGGTTTCATTGTGGGTATAACATCAGCACATTGCCCACGGTGACGCAAATAGTGGTCCATCAATACAATCGCCATCATTGCTTCTGCAATAGGTACGGCTCGAATACCAACACAAGGGTCATGTCGACCTTTGGTGATCATTTCGACTTCTTCACCATCACGATTTAGCGTTTTACCTGAAACGGTAATACTGGAGGTTGGCTTCATCGCGATATGCGCAATAATAGGTTGGCTGCTACTTATCCCCCCTAGAATGCCCCCAGCGTGGTTTGAAGTGAAGCCCTCGCGAGTGATTTCATCGCGGTTTTCACTCCCTTTCAGGCCAATTACTCCAAAACCATCCCCAATTTCAACCCCTTTAACAGCATTAATACTCATTAAAGCATGAGCAATATCTGCATCTAAGCGGTCAAATACAGGCTCTCCCAATCCTGCTGGTACATTCTCAGCCACGACAGTCACTTTCGCGCCAATCGAATCTCCCTCTTTTTTTAGCCCTCTTAGTAACTCATCTAGCGCTTCTAATTGACTAGGGTCAGGGCTGAAAAAAGGGTTTTGCTCAACAATAGACCAATCTTTGATTTCACATTTCACTGGCCCCATTTGTGTCAAACAGGCACGTATCGTGATCCCCAATTTTTCTTGTAGGTATTTTTTAGCGATTGCCCCAGCCGCAACACGCATAGCCGTTTCACGAGCAGAAGAGCGCCCGCCTCCACGGTAGTCGCGCTGACCATATTTTTGTTCGTAGGTATAATCTGCGTGCCCTGGTCTAAAGACATCTTTAATTGCGCTGTAGTCTTGAGAACGTTGATCGGTATTTTCAATCAATAGGCCTATGCTGGTTCCCGTAGTGACACCATTAAATACCCCAGATAGAATTTTGACCTGATCAGGCTCTCGACGTGCAGTAGTATAACGAGACGTTCCCGGACGGCGGCGGTCAAGATCCCCTTGTAGATCGGCTTCTGTTAATGCTAGCCCTGGTGGCACACCATCAATGATGCACCCCAAAGCCAAGCCATGAGATTCCCCAAAAGTGGTAACCCGAAACAGTTGCCCTATTGAATTTCCTGCCATACCAAATTCCTAATTAATATTTCATGATTGTTATTTTGATGTTGTGGTTGATTAGAATGCCGCGCAATATTTTCTTAATCAATATAAAGTTGAAAATGAGCATGATGTTCAACTAATTGCTCACGCGTCAACATAAATACTCCATCACCACCATACTCAAACTCTAACCAAATAAAGGGAATTTCTGGGTATTGTTCAATCAGATGTACCATACTGTTACCGACTTCGCAGATCAATACACCCTCATCACTCAGAAAGCGTGGTGCATTTGCTAAAATACGACGCACCAATTTTAAACCATCGCTTCCCGCCGCTAGCGCCAATTCAGGCTCAACGCGGAACTCTTCCGGTAAATCATCCATATCCTCAGCATCAACATAAGGTGGATTAGTCACAATTAAATCATACTTAACGTCAGGCATATCCCTAAACAGATCAGAGCGGATAGGAATAACGCGGTGCTCTAAACCATGATTCGCAATATTGTGTTCAGTAACGGCAAGCACATCGGTCGAGATATCGACCGCATCCACTTCCGCTTCAGGGAATTCATACGCACAGGCGATTGCGATACAGCCACTCCCTGTACACATATCAAGTATCGTTCGCGGCTCATCAGCCAACAAGCCAACAAAATGGTTGTTGATAAGCTCTCCAATTGGTGAACGAGGAATTAATACACGCTCATCCACATAGAACTCATGTCCACAGAACCACGAACAGTTAGTCAGGTAAGCCACTGGAACACGCTCATTAATACGACGCAATACACGTTCAATGATACGATGACGCTCCGTTGGAGTCAGGCGCGAGGTCAATAGTTCATCCGGTACATCAAGAGGTAAGTAAAGCGTTGGTAGCACTAATTGTAACGCTTCATCCCATGCATTATCAGTACCGTGACCATAATAAACATTGGCAGCATTAAAGCGGCTCATTGTCCAACGTAAAATGTCCTGAATGGTATGAAGCTCAGCAACAGCTTCATCAACGAAGATCTTTTCCAAGAAGGGTTTCTCCAGACTGTATATCGAAAGTGTTCAAGTTTGCCACGAAGTGAGACACAAATCAGCAGATTAATACAATAAAATCGCGAGGAAAACAGAGGGGAAGCTATTTAATGTCAAGAGGCCCCCTGTTTAAACCGGAGGCCTCTTAGGATAAGTCGTTATTCTACCGACTCAGCGTTGTAATTTACGTCAGTCTCCGCATTGGGTTGTTTAACCCACAGTGCATAAACGACGGCTAAAATCACCAACCAAACAATACCCACATATAAAGCAATACGTGTATCTTCGAAATAACCGAGTACCCCAAAGATAAATAGCATAAATATGATGGCAAGTGCTGGACCAACTGGCCATAATGGTACAGGGAATTTCAGTTTACTCACCTGCTCTGGCGTCATTTTGCGGCGCATGGCTACCTGTGATACCAAGATCATCAGCCATACCCAAATCGTGGCAAAGGTTGCAATCGATGCAATCACTAAGAACACTTTTTCAGGGATCAGATAATTCAATACCACCCCAACCAGCAAAATAATTGACATCACCAGTACGGTCATCCATGGCACACCATTTTTGGTCAGTTTAGTGAATACTTTCGGTGCCTGCCCTTCGTGTGCCATACCATACATCATACGGCCCGCCCCAAAGATGTCACTGTTGATAGCGGAGATTGCTGCGGTGATCACTACCACGTTCAAAATGTTTGCAGCCGATGCAATGCCTAGGCTATCAAAAATTTGTACGAATGGACTGCCTTGGTGACCAATTTGATTCCAAGGGTAGATACACATTAAGACAAATAAAGTTAAGACATAAAAGAGTAGGATACGAATTGGTACCGCATTGATAGCACGAGGAATTGTTACGTCAGGATTTTTAGCTTCACTTGCCGTAATACCAATGACTTCAATGCCCCCAAAGGCGAACATTACCACGGCAAACGATGCGATAACCCCTCCGATCCCATTTGGCATAAAGCCACCGTGCTCAAATAGGTTTGTAATACCGACTGCATGCTCAGAGGCTTGCCCAAAGCCAAACACCATAATCGCCGCACCGCCGATGATCATCGCGATAATTGCAACAATTTTGATGATAGAGAGCCAGAACTCCATTTCACCAAATACTTTTACATGACAAAGGTTAATTGCCCCGATAAAACAGATGATACTCAAAACCCAGATCCACTGAGCGACCTCAGGAAACCAGAGCTTCATATAAAAACCAAATGCGGTGACGTCTGCTAAGCAGACAATGAGCATTTCAAAAACATATGTCCAACCAGCAAAAAAACCTGCTCGTGGACCTAAATAGTGACTTGCATACTGTGAGAAGGAGCCAGCAAGGGGATTATGTACCGCCATTTCCCCTAGGGCGCGCATCACCATAAAAACCGCCGCGCCACCAATAATATAAGCAATTAAAACCGCAGGGCCTGCCGTTTCAATCGCTTTTGCTGAACCATAAAAAAGACCTGTACCAATCGCTGCCCCGAGGGCCATAAACCGGATGTGACGCGCAGAAAGTCCACGCGTAAGTTTTGTTGTGCTTTGCATGATTTATCCTTCGTTTTTTATATACCCTAAATCATTCAAGCTACTTATCAGAATGATGAGTAGACACAAGCTCACTAAGGTGACAGACAGATATCTATCTCTCATGTCGCTTGAAGATTAATGGGTACTATTTTTAATAATGGTCGTGCAGATAAATACTACAAGCGGCCGATACATTGCCGACCGCTTATTATTTGCGTGATGTATTATTTAGGAAAAACCGAGTTTTCAGGGAACAATGTTGATAGCTTTTGTTCCGTAATGAGCTGAATTGCCGCATCAATATCAGGGGCAAAATAGCGGTCTTTATCATAATACGCGACTTTATCACGCAATATGTGACGGGCTTTTTCTAATACCTCGCTTGATTTTAAGCCCTCACGGAAGTCGATCCCTTGACATGCCGATAACCATTCAATGGCTAAAATGCCTGTCACATTTTTTGCCATTTCCCACAAGCGGCGGCCTGCTGCTGGCGCCATAGAGACATGGTCCTCTTGGTTTGCCGAGGTCGGTAAACTATCAACACTGGATGGGTGTGCTAATGCTTTATTTTCACTCGCCAATGCTGCCGCAGTTACCTGAGCAATCATAAAACCAGAGTTGACCCCGCCATTATTAACGAGGAATGGTGGCAATTGAGACATGTGCGTATCCATCAATAACGCAATACGTCGTTCAGACATTGCACCGATTTCGGCTAAAGCAAGCGCGATGTTGTCCGCAGCCATTGCCACTGGCTCCGCGTGGAAGTTACCGCCAGAGATAATGTCACCATTATCAGTAAAGACTAATGGGTTGTCAGAAACAGCATTCGACTCGATTAAAATTACCTCAGCCGCTTGACGAATTTGCGTCAAACAGGCCCCCATCACTTGAGGCTGGCAACGTAACGAATAAGGGTCTTGTACTTTAACGCAATTTTCATGAGATTGAGCCAACTCACTCGTTGGTGTTAACACCTCACGAAATAGTCTTGCAACATCAATTTGCCCTTTTTGACCACGCACCTCGTGGACGCGCGCATCAAATGGTTTGCGTGACCCCAATGCCGCTTCCACACTCAGAGAGCCACAAACAATACCGCTTAGCAGCAAGTTCTCAGCTTCAAATAACCCTTTTAGCGCAAACGCCGTTGATACTTGGGTGCCGTTTAATAGTGCTAGACCTTCTTTCGCTTCCAGTTTCAACGGTTTTAGCCCTGCTTTTTCAAGTGCCGATTTAGCGCTGAGCCATTTACCTTGATAGCGTGCTTTCCCTTCACCAAGTAGCAGCAAACTCATATGCGCTAAAGGTGCTAAATCACCAGAGGCACCAACTGAACCTTTAGCAGGAATAAAGGGATAAACTTGGTGATTCACTAACGCAATTAGGGCTTCAATCACTTCTAATCGAATACCAGAGAAGCCACGAGCTAAACTATTAATTTTTAAAACCATAATCAGACGAACCAATTCGTCATCAAGCGGTTCACCCACGCCTGCTGCATGTGACATCACAATAGAGCGTTGCAGCGATTGCAGATCTTTTGCAGCGATTCGGGTATTGGCTAATAAACCGAATCCTGTATTAATACCGTATGCCGTCTTATCTTCAGCAATAATCTTATTTACCGTTGCCACACTTTTTTCGATTGCCAAATGAGAGCGTTTATCGAGAGCAACCGTTACAGGCTGTGCAAGCACAATACGCAAATCATTCAGTGACATTTTTCCTGGATGGATAGTTAACTTAGTCATGCCCGGCTCCTCTTAGCGTGTTTTTAACATCGGTAGGTTAAGATTTTTTTCTTGTGCGCACTGAATCGCTATATCATAACCCGCATCAGCATGGCGCATGACACCTGTCGCTGGGTCATTGTGTAGAACACGAGCAATCCGCTCAGCAGCTTCATCAGTGCCATCGCACACAATCACCACCCCTGAATGTTGAGAGAAGCCCATACCAACCCCTCCACCATGGTGTAATGAAACCCATGTTGCTCCACTTGCTGTATTCAATAAGGCATTCAGTAAAGGCCAATCAGAGACGGCATCTGAACCATCTTTCATCGCTTCTGTTTCGCGGTTTGGGCTGGCAACTGATCCTGAATCAAGGTGATCTCGACCAATCACGATCGGCGCTGAAACTTCACCGCTTCTTACCATTTCATTAAAAGCTAAACCTAATTTCGCCCTATCCCCCAAGCCAACCCAACAAATACGTGCGGGTAAGCCTTGGAAACTGATACGTTCACGCGCCATATCTAACCAACGATGTAAATGCTTATCGTCAGGTAAAAGCTGTTTTACTTTTGCATCTGTTTTATAAATATCTTCAGGATCACCGGATAACGCCACCCAGCGGAAAGGACCAATACCGCGACAGAATAATGGGCGAATATAAGCAGGTACAAACCCTGGGAAATCAAAAGCATTTTTGACGCCCATTTCAAGGGCCATTTGACGGATATTGTTACCATAATCAAATGTTGGAATGCCTTGTTTTTGGAAGGCGAGCATCGCTTTAACATGTTCAGCCATCGATGCTTTTGCTGCTTTCGCTGTGCCTTCAGGATCTTTCACGCTACGCTCGCGATACTCTTCCCAACTCATCCCAACAGGTAAATAACCATTGAGAGGATCGTGAGCACTCGTTTGGTCGGTAACCATATCTGGGCGAACGCCACGTTTCACTAACTCTGGTAAGATTTCAGCCGCGTTAGCACATAAGGCGATTGATACAGCTTTCCCTTCCGAGGTGTATTTTTTGATACGCGCCAATGCATCATCCAGATCGGTCGCTTGCTCATCCACATAACGGGTACGCAAGCGAAAATCAATACGGCTTTGTTGACATTCAATATTCAGTGAACAGGCACCCGCGAGTGTTGCTGCTAACGGCTGCGCCCCGCCCATACCGCCTAACCCTGCCGTGAGTACCCAGCGCCCAGTTAAGTCACCATTATAATGTTGGCGCCCTGCTTCAACGAAAGTTTCATAAGTCCCTTGAACAATGCCTTGGCTACCAATGTAAATCCAGCTACCCGCCGTCATTTGACCATACATTGCCAACCCTTTCGCATCCAATTCGTTAAAGTGTTCCCAGTTAGCCCAATGTGGTACAAGGTTTGAGTTTGCGATTAATACGCGAGGGGCATTTTCATGGGTTTTAAAGACGCCAACGGGCTTGCCAGATTGGACCAGTAGAGTTTCATCACTCTCTAAATTTTTAAGTGTTTCAACAATTTTGTCATAGCACTGCCAATTACGTGCCGCACGACCAATACCGCCATAAACGACCAGTTCATGTGGATTTTCGGCAACATCAGGATCTAGGTTATTCATCAGCATACGTAAAGGGGCTTCAGTCAACCAGCTTTTCGCGCTGAGAGTGTTACCTCGTGGTGCTCTGATATCACCATTTCTGTATTTATTATTTATCGTTGTCACATTCATACCCTCTTTCGATAGATTCAGCTTGTACTGATAACGTCTTTATATAGGTATAGTTGTATATACATGTACAATCAATACCCTATTTAACATCAAAATTGAGAATGAAATGCAGATAAATAATAATTACATATTATGTTTCAATGGATTATAAAAAAACCACATCAAATTGGTGGTTAAA
Organism: Providencia sp. PROV119; assembly: GCF_028482435.1. Taxonomy (NCBI): domain Bacteria; kingdom Pseudomonadati; phylum Pseudomonadota; class Gammaproteobacteria; order Enterobacterales; family Morganellaceae; genus Providencia; species Providencia sp. PROV119. The sequence continues at coordinate 38,681 of NZ_JAMPQL010000012.1, read as the reverse complement.
TTTTCTTCTAAATCTGCCAGTGAGATCACATTAAATTTACAATTAATTCACATATTTCAAGGGTTTTAGCGGGAAATATCAAAATTCACCATGAGATTAAGATAAACCTTCTACTCATGGTCAATATAGACGTGATTTTCAACATTTATTCGATAAAATACGCTAGGAAAGCAACCCCATAAAATAGCGTTGCCTTGAGATACTAAGAGGTAAAATGCCCTTTCAATTTATAGCGATGCCCCGGAAATAATAATTTCGTGCTAGTCACCACAAATGATTGGGACCATGTACGTCTTGAAATTAATAAGCAAGAAGAGCCTAACGCAATATTCAGCCATTTAGCGGCGCGCTCATCGGCTTCAATGGCCTCAACGATATGCTCACCTTCTGTTAATGGCGCCACCATAGAAAGGTAATCATGAGGAGTGATGGTCAAAAAGTCTTGTTGTAGATAATCAGGAGCCGCTAGCGCATTGACATACCGATCTTCAATTTGCACTGGTACATCATTTTCGTAATGAATAATAATTGAATGGAATACCCTTGTTTCAGGGGCGATATTCAATTCCGCAGCCAACGAAACCGATGCAGCAACCTCTTCTAGCTTGATAATTTTACAGCTATATTGATGATTTCTTGCCAGAATTTCGGACTCGATGCTATGAACTTCAAATAGCGCTGATTGGCCTTTTGGCTCTGCGACGAATGTACCGACCCCTTGAACCCTGACTAACAGCCCTTCTGCTGTCAGCTCCCTTAATGCACGATTTGCCGTCATACGGCTACATTCGAATTGTTTGACCAATTCAGATTCCGAGGGAACACGATCATTCGCCTGCCACTCACCTGTATGGATTTTTTCTGTTATTAACTGTTTTACTTGCAAATAGAGCGGGATCGGGTTGTCTCTATTACCTTTTTTTTCTGCTGTCACAATCGTTTCCATTTTAAAAAGTAAAATGCCAAACCCTTAAAGTAAAAACTTAGGGTTACCGTTATACTATTAAGTTGTGCTATCAAATAGCGGATATTCTGACAGTCGCAAATAAAACTTAACCCTCTGTAAATATCCTACAAGTCTATTTACCAATTAAAGGCTAACAAAAACCCCTTACGGCATATATTACCACACAACAAATTGATAATGTTGGCAACACCAAACAATAGGAATTTTATGATTTAATGAATTTCTAACAAAAATAACTAATAATCAGCTGATTTTATCGACATTATTCTATTTGAAGGAACGGTTTATATTCTCATCCCGTTCCTACTCCACCAGCGTGCAAACTATCTGATACTTTAATTCACTTATGAGTTATGATGACTAATATTGCCTTGATAAACTCGCATATATAATGGCTGGCTACCTTGCTCATAAATCATCTCAACGGGGTCAACCGCATTCCAAACCACAAAGTCAGCCTGATAGCCGACCTTAAGCTGTCCATGGCTTGCCTCGCGACCTAATGCTTTCGCAGCATGACAAGTAACTCCAGCCCATACTTCTTCAGGTGTTAATCTAAACAGTACAGCAGCCATATTCATGATCATACGTAGTGAAGCGAAAGGGCTTGTGCCAGGGTTAAAATCCGTTGATACCGCCATTGGTATTTGATGTTCACGCAACAGTTCTATAGGTGGCAATTTTTTCTCTCTCAAGAAATAAAAGGCGCCCGGAAGTAAAACGGCTACTGTTCCACTCTCTTTTAGTGCACGAATACCATTAAGATCAAGATACTCAATATGATCAACCGATAATCCCCGATAACTAGCAACCAGTTCGCTGCCTCCAAGGTTGGACAACTGCTCAACATGCCCCTTGACTGGGATCCCCAATTTTTGTGCGGCTGCAAATAGTTTTTGGCTCTGTTCTAGCGAAAAGCCCACCGTCTCACAAAAGACGTCAACGGCTTCAAATAACCCTTGCTGCCACAATGTTGGCATAATATCCGTACAAATTAGATCAATATATTCATCAGCTTTATCTTTATACTCAGGCGGTACCGTATGCGCTGATAGCAAAGTTGAACTGACTGTTACTGGGTATGCTTCGGCTAATTTTTTGGCAACCATGAGCTGTTTTTGCTCACTCTTCAAATCCAAGCCATAGCCTGACTTCATCTCAATGGTTGTGACACCTTCACGGATCAGCGCCTCTAATCGCGGTTGTGAAACCTGATAGAGTTCATCTTCATTTAACGCTCGCGTGGCACGTACAGTAGAGTTAATCCCACCACCTTGTTGGCTAATAGTCTCATAAGAGACACCATTCATCCGCTGCTCCCACTCGGCCGCACGATTGCCACCAAAAACCAAATGCGTATGGCAATCAATTAAACCTGGTGTAATTAAGCGCCCTTCTAGATCCACTACTTTACAATTAGCTGTATCTAACTCACCTTTTGGTTCAATCGCCACGATCTTATTCTCTCGCGTGACCATATCGTGATTTTCTAAGAGTCCATATGCCACGTTAGATCCCAGATCCATTGTAGCAATGCGGCCATTTCGCCAGACGACATCATGAGCAAGTGTTTTAAATGACATAACAGATCCTATGGGTTTAATAAGTACATTTACCACTGCAATAGATAACAGGTATATATATGTATATACAATTAGTCAATACAGCTACAATTGTCAATGTAAACTGCCCATAACGTTAAAATTTTGTTAGTTAAATCTTATAATCCACAGCTATAACCTTCGTCACCAAAAATAGGTTACACTAATGTAGATAAGTACTATCTGAAAAAGATAATTAAACAGCTAGCTAAGATAATTAATCGAATGAAAAATAAATTTGAATTAGACAAAGATGACATTCATCTATTTAAAGAAGCTATTCGCGGCACAAAAAAGATAGCACAAGATCAAATCTTGCATACTCCTGTGCGAACAAAAGTCACTCATCCTTCAAGTAAAAAAGTCCAACAAGAACAAATCGATGCTTCATTTTATTTTTCAGATGAATTTCAACCTCAATTGGAAGATGAAGGCCCAACTCGCTATTTGAAACCCGGCTCTAGCCCTTACGAACTGAAAAAATTGCGTCGAGGCGATTATGTTCCTGAACTTTTTCTTGATTTGCATGGCTTAACGCAATTAGAAGCGAAACAGGAAATTGGGGCGCTGATTGCCGCATGTAAACGCGAAAATGTCTTTTGTGCGTGCATTATGCACGGCCATGGTAAGCATATTTTAAAGCAGCAAACGCCACTGTGGTTAGCCCAACACCCAGATATTCTTGCTTTTCATCAAGCACCTAAAGAATGGGGCGGGAATGCGTCACTACTCTTATTAATTGAAACTCAAGAACACATTAGGCGCTAGCAATTTTCAGCGTCTTCATATTACACAATACAACGTTAGCCATTTTTCATCACGACAACAGACCGTTTAAAAGCCCCTAGGGGCTAACTGGTCGCCATTACTGATTGACTGAGAGTAATTGAGCTGGGCTGAGCATCCAATCTAAATGGGCTTTATGGTGCTTCACATCCATTTCAATGCAGGCAATCGAAGAAGTGATAAACATCGGAGGTGCTTCATGAGGGCATAACTCTGAAACTAAATACCCGACAAGAGGTAGATGAGACACCACCAATACGGCATTCGCTCCCATTATTGCTAGGTCACGAATATGATCTGCCACAAATGCCGCATTCCCACCGGGTGTTAACATCTCCATTACCGTAGCTTGTTCAGGTAGGCTAAGATGCTCACGGACAGTTTGTAGTGTTTGCTCTGCTCGAAGATAAGGACTTACTAGGACATGATCAATCTCTGGATGACGTTTATTCAACCATTGAGCCATCAATACCGAATCATCTTTCCCTTTTTGAGTTAACGCTCTTGCCGCATCACTTGCGGCCTGTAGTGCGGCATCACCATGACGCATAATATAAACTTGCATAATCCACCATCTGAGTAGCCTAGCAAATAACACTGGCTAATCTTTTTGTTAAAATAATTTATTGTCAGAGTCACCATCAGTGGGGCGAAAAGTGATTCTGCATCAAACTACCGACAAATAAAATGATTTAAGTAATTTTTTGCGTTTAATTTTGTCTGAAAAGCATGCAGCAGTGGCCTAATTACCTTATTGCTCCCGCTCCCATCGGCCCCTCTGACCTACCAATTAACTACATTAGAGGCCATCTAACTTTTTCTATTTTCAATCAATAAAAAACCCGATGATTGCTATATTAAAGCAAATACATCAGGCTTTTTGGTTACATCATCGTACCTTAAAATACACAGTTGTACGCTAAGTGGTATTTCAGGTTGTTAATTAAAGAAGCCACCGTTATGGCTGCTTGAAAGTGGCTTCACAATACTCAACTTTTGTTTGCTGGAAAAAAGGTTTCATTTGTTTGTGCCATCTGACACAAGCGTTCACAAGGGCGGAATTTATCACCGTAACGCTCAGCTAACTGATTCATCGTATCTACTGTTTTTTGAATACCTAAGTTATCCATATATCGGAATGGCCCACCAAAGAATGGCGGGAAGCCAATACCAAATACCGCGCCAATATCCCCATCTCGTGCATTTTGGATAATATTCTCATCTAAACAGCGAACAGCCTCATTGAGCATCAACATCACACAGCGTTCAGCAATATCAATTTTGCTCAAATGATTTTGTGGCTGAATACCGATTAATGAATAGATACTGCTATCTACCTGACGCTTTTTAGATTTTTTCCAGAACATCAATTTAGATGTGGGTTGATGCCCATACAAATAAAAGCCTTTCCCATTTTTCTTGCCTTTACGGTCGTCTTTATTCACTTTATCCAGAAGCTCAGGAGCCTTAAACCTATCACCAAAGCGATTGACTAAAATAGGTAAAATTTTAGTTCCGACATCAATACCGACTTCATCTAATAAGTTAAATGGCCCAACAGGGAAGCCAAAATCAACAAGCGCACTATCAATATGTTCAATTGATTCGCCACTCATTAAACATTCAGCTGCTTCACACAAATAAGGCGCTAAAATACGATTCACATAAAAGCCTGCATCATCCCCCACAACAATGGCCGTTTTACCTTGGCGTTTCGCAAAAGCCACCACCGTCGCAATGGTTTCTGCATCTGTTTGCTGATGAGGGATCACTTCAACCAGAGGCATTTTGTCAACAGGGCTAAAATAATGTAGGCCAATCACTTTTTCAGGGTGGGCTGCATTTTCAGCGATTTGATGAATAGGTAATGAAGAAGTGTTCGAGGCAAAAATCGCCTTCCCGTGGGTGACCTCTTGTACCTCTGCAACCATCTTTTGTTTTAGTGAGAGATCTTCAAAGACAGCTTCAACCACAATATCAGCGTGCTCAAACCCTTGATAATTTAGCGTGCCCGATATTTTTGCCATCACTGCATTACGCTCGCGAGCAAGCATACGCCTTTTATTAACTCTTTGCGTTAATAGATCCCAGCTATAACGCAGTGAATGGGTAATGCCTTTCTCATTAATATCTTTAATACGGACAGGAAGATCACCTTTCATTGCGGTGACAAATGCAATCCCCCCTCCCATTAAACCGCCACCTAACACACCAATCTGCTTAAATGCGAGTGGTTTTGCACTAGACCCCGTTTCATTTTTTAATGCCGTTGTCGCAAAGAATAAGCTTCTTAGTGCGGCTGACTCTGGTGTCATCACTAACTCGCCAAACGCTTTGGCTTCTGCCTCATATCCGGCTTTAGCCCCTTTTTCTACCCCTGTTTTGACAACCTGAATAATTTTCTCTGGAGCAGGATAATGGCCTTTCGTTTTGCGCATTACGGTTTGTTTGGCGCTGGAAAAGACTTTATTACGTAATAAATTACTGCTTAATAAACGATGTTGCCAATGAATAGGCGCGCGTTGGATTTTACCTTTTTTCGCCATTGCAATAGCGACATCTAACAGAATGGTTTCAGGCACGACATCATCCACTAACCCCATTTTTAGTGCCTGTTTCGCGCGTAACTGTTTACCCGTTAACATCATATCCAGTGCATTTGGTATGCCAATTAATTTTGGTAAACGTTGGGTTCCACCTGAACCGGGAAGTAAGCCTAATTGGACTTCAGGTAGGCCTAAACGCGTTTTATCGTCATTCGAGCACACTCTGACATGGCATGCTAATGCAAGTTCTAACCCACCACCGAGACAGGCTCCATGGATTGCCGCAACAATAGGTAAAGGATAGTTTTCTAGCTTTTCGAAAAGCAGGTGCCCTTCTCGAGATAACTCACTGGCTTGCTCTTTACTTTGGCAGTTAGCAATCATGCTAATATCCGCGCCCGCGATAAAACTGTCTTTTTTCCCAGAGGTGATCACCAATCCTTTTAAACCAGGTGTCGACTGTGCTTGCTGTAAAATAGAGAGGAACTGTTGTGCAAACTCAGCCTTCAATGTGTTGACCTTTTCATTTGGTACGTCAATGAAAATGACCCCCACTGTTTGGGCATGAACTTCAAGGCGAAAAGCTTCATGCACGAGGCCTGCTTGAACCCCTGTTTCTGAATGGTGCGTCATTATTCCACCTCCAAAATCATTGCAGCGCCCAACCCACCAGCAGCACATGCTGTTGTTAAACCAAACCCACCACCTCGGCGACGTAATTCATGCAGTGTTTGTGTCACCATACGCGCTCCTGTTGCAGCGAATGGATGACCATAAGCAATAGACCCACCAAGCACATTGAACTTATCCATATCTACTTCACCAATTTCTTTTGATAACCCCAATTTTTCTTGAGCAAATTGGCGACTAGAAAAGAGTTTAAGATTCGCTAGCGTCTGAGCGGCAAAAGCTTCATGCATATCGATTAATGTCAAATCTTGTAGCGTCAACCCCGCACGTTTAAGCGCTATTGGTGTCGCATAAGAAGGGCCTAACAGCATATCTTGCCAAACATCAATAGCAGAAAAAGCAAAGCTACGTATATAACCTAACGGGGTATAACCTAATGCTTTAGCACGAGATTCCGTCATCATTAGCACGGCGGCCGCCCCGTCGGTCAGTGGTGTACTATTGGCTGCCGTCACCGTACCGTGTTTACGATCAAATGCAGGTTTTAACTTTGCATAAGAAGATAAAACTGAATTTGTACGGATATTATTATCTTGAGTGAAGGCTTGTTTGAATGGCGGCATGTAAGCACTCATCACCTCTTGCTCCAAAACACCACTTTCCCAAGCTTTGGTCGCGAGCAGATGTGAGCGATGCGCAAGCTCATCTTGCTGCTCACGAGTGATGTGATACGTTTTCGCCATTTGCTCCGCCGTATCCCCCATCCGTAAACCTGTCGAATATTCTGCAACGGCGGGTGCGACAGGTAACAGATCTTTTAGACGTAATTTCGACATCAATGAAAGCTTTTGCCCGAATGACTTCGCTTTACTTAATGACAAAAGCGTTGCTGCAAGTTTCTTGGAAACCCCGATAGGTAATACAGAAGATGAATCTGCACCTCCAGCAATACCAACTGAGATATGACCAGCCATCATACTCTCAGCAATATTTGCCATAGCCTGGAAACTCGTCGCACAAGCGCGAGAAACACTATAGGCATCCGTCGAGACACTCATACCTGTACCGAGCACTATCTCCCGCGCAATATTCGGGGCTTCTGGCATTTGTACCACTTGCCCAAACACCAGCTGTTCAATAAGTTGTTTTTCAATACCGCTTCGACTTAGCAGTTCTGCAACAACAGCTTTTCCCAGATCAACCGCAGCAATACCTTGATATGCTGTGGCTTGCTTGGCAAAAGGTAAACGGAGGCCGCTAATAATTGCTATCCTCTCTTTTGCTGCATAAGTGCTTTCGCCATGATGGGAAAGTTGATTCATGGTAGCTCCTGCTAAAAAGTGATAAACCGTTTTTTATGACCTCTAAACCTTTCATGCTGGTTTCTGTAGCCACAAGTGAAACCCGCGCTTTAAAATAATAGGTGTAACTTATTTATATTTAACCGATTCTCGTAACCTGTTAAAAAAGTGCTTGTGGCTAGCTGACCCTCGCTAAAGAGGTCTGACCTGTTTAATATTGTTAACATAAACGTTACATTCAGAAAATAGCGACATTAAGAAAATGCGAGCTTGCACACAACTTAATGAATATTAATGAAAGCAGAAAAGAGTTGAGCAGAAAATAAAGGGAATTAAATAGAAAAACACCTTCACTATAGCGCAATTAGACTATAGTGAAGGAGATAAAGAGTTAATCAGTTGTTTGATTAGCGTAAGCCTAATTGAAAAATCAGACTTTCTGCTTCACAACTAAAAGTAAAGTTTGCAGACAACTCAACACCACCTTCAACATTGGTGATGGAATGGTCGATAGCACAAGGTTCTGACTCAACAGATTTGGCCTTTTCAGTTAGCTGTTTCAACATAGATTCCGCTTCTTCATGGCTCGCGAAAACATGCTGATACGATGCAGTGCAATCTTTATTATCTAAAACTGTACCCACATCTACACAGCAGCAAGCAGCAGTTTCTTCCGCGCTACAACGGTTAATCGCATCAGTCATTTTACTCTCCAAATCAACAAACTGTTAAGTTGCTATCATAACGCTGAAAAAGAGAGAAAAACCAGTGTATATCAAGCCTATTCCCTGACTATCTGAGATAAGTTTGATCTAACCCCATAAATACTCATCAATGACAGAATTACGCCCAACGGATGTTGCCATTTTGTTAAATACATCGCAATTTTGAAAACAATTTGTATATAAACGAAAAACATGCTTGCAACATATGAGGTGGTCAGACCTATACTCTAGTAACTGGTCTGATTTGTCATAGAGGCAAGCGACCCTACAATTCTGCGCTTCTTGCGATAGAAGTCGCCTAATATACATAATAAACAAGAGGGTTTTGGTCATGAGCCAGAAAAACCTATTTACTCGATCAGCTTTAGCAATAGCAGTGGCAATAGTTTCATCTAATGCGGGCGCCGCTGGTTTTTTGCTTAATGAATATTCCACATCTGCGCTCGGACGTGCATTTTCGGGAGCCGGCGCACTCGGTGACAACGCAAGTGAAGGTAGTCGTAACCCTGCTGCAATGATGTTATTTGATCGCCCAGCCATTTCAGTCGGTGCAGTTTATATTGACCCAAGTGTTGATATTAAAGGGCGTGGAGCATCTCCTTTAGGCAGTAACTTAACCGCAAATGATATTGCACCAAGCGCTCTCGTGCCTAACGCGCATTTCATTTTCCCTATCAATGATAAGTGGGCGGTAGGTACATCAATGACCACCAACTTTGGCCTCGCAACTGACTTTAGTAAAAACTATGCAGCAGGCCCTATTGGCGGTAAAACTGACCTGAAAACAGCCAACTTAAATTTAAGTGGTGCATACCGTTTAAATGATAACTTTAGTTTTGGTTTAGGTGTCAATGCGGTTTATGCCGATGCTGAAATCACTCGCCATGCAGGTGATTTAGGTAAATTAACACCAAAACTTGGATTACCACCTATTCCTGCTAGTACCACAATGGCAAAACTGACAGGCGATGATTGGGGCTACGGCTGGAACGCAGGTATCCTCTACGAACTCAATCCAGATAACCGTTTTAGTTTAACCTATCGTTCTAAAGTTACCGTCAAGTTTAAAGATGGTAAGTACTCAAATGACCTTCCAAGTAATAACCCTTACCTTAATGGCGCTGGTATTGTCGGCACTGATGGTGAAAAAATCAAAGGTAAGCTTGACCTAAACCTTCCTGATATTTGGGAGTTCTCAGGTTACCATAAAGTTGCTCCAAAATGGGCATTACACTACAGCGTAGCTTATACTGGCTGGAGTGAATTCAAAGATTTAACAGCATATCGTAGTAGTGATGGAAGGCAATTATTCCACAAGGCTGAAAACTTTAAAGATGCTTGGCGTTTCGCAGTAGGTACAACCTATTACTATGATGATAACTGGACATTCCGTACAGGTATCGCCTATGACGAAAGCCCTGTACCGACAAAATACCGTTCAATTTCCATCCCAGACCAAGATCGCTATTGGTTAAGTGCGGGTACAACCTATGCATTTAATGAAAATGCTTCTGTAGACTTGGGTATTTCTTATATGTACGGTAAAAAAGTCAACATATCTGAGAAGCTAGTAGAAACTAACGCACTGCCACTTCCTGCTTATGAGTTTAAATCTGAAGGGTCAGCCTGGTTGTATGGTGTGAACTTCAACTACACATTCTAATTGTGTCGATGCAAATAAATAACAGGGGATGATCCCTCTGCCAAACCGTTAGCTAACCCCATGCTTTTCTACATGGGGTTTCTTGTTTAAGGAACATAATCGTTAAAATGATTCTCCCATTATCTTCTGAACGTCATTAATGAAAACGATAACTCATTTTAATTGGCACCAATCTCTCTTTTTAGTCCTAAAAGGATAAAAAAGAGTGTTAACCTAGTTACTGTCTCCATCTTATATGTCGTAGCTGCAATAAACCTAAAACACGGACAAACAGAAATAAAAACTCTCACACCAAAAATTTACCTTTATACAAAACAATTAACTAATATCCATTCGGTTTTCTTGAAAATAAATACCCATTAATTATTAAAACAGAAAAATACACTACTTTAAATCCCCTTAAAAGTGAGTTTGAGGCCGTTCAGACCTGAAGTGCTCTTGACTTTTATCCCTGTAAATCTATAAATTAAATTGTGGTTTGAATGTTATCTTAGTATTAACTAATGATTTATCGGGCTTATCACTGTAAAACTATTTCAATTTCTTCTTTCTCGATCACTTCGTTGTAAATAGTTTTGCAATTCATTTTCATAACATCACACACCCTGCATGTTCTTGTCACTACGTCTAGTACAATGTAGTCATTGTCTGGTTCAGCGTAGCGCCGCTAGCATATAGGAAAAATAAATTAACGTTTAAGCAATAATCGTAAGCTAACCGTTAATTCTAAAGAGGTTAATATGACGATGTAGAGAGGAGGTATTTATGGGAACACTGTTTACGGTTGGCTTTATTGGTGTTTTAGGTGTTATTGCTCTGATTGATGCAATCACTTCTCGAGGAAAACGAGGCAATGAATAATACTCTTATCACTCTCTGATGCCATACATAGCAAAAGAGAGTGATAGCTTCCTGTCATTAATCGATAGAATCTAAATCATCTTCGATAGCTGAGGCATTTGGATTTTCCGTCGCTTTTAACTCCCCACCACTTGATAAGAAATCATTTCGCTGGAAATATGCTTCGCGCATCAACAAATAAGGATCAGACGAATTTTTCAGCAATCCATCCGAATCGAGTAGCTGGGAACGCGTTTCGATGCCTTCTAAGGCCCATTTACCTGCCGACATCCAGAATGTCAGATAGCTCAACATTGGGTAAAGATCATCAACTAAATTACCGCCCTCTTCACGTGGTGTAAAACTACCGTAACCAGGTAACACCACATAAGGACCATAACCTACATCATAGTAACCCAATGTGTTACCAAAACGTTTAGGATCTTCTTTTGCTAACTGCGGGTTAGCCATTGAAGCTACATCAATGAGTCCTCCAACACCAAAGACGGTGTTAAGGAAGAAACGGTTAAAGTGTTTAAACCCTTGGCTGACTTCACCTCGTAAAAAGCTGTTCAGCATGCTGGCTGGCTCTTCAAGGTTGACAAAGAAGTTCGTTAAACCATTTCGTGCAGGCATAGGTACATAATCGCGCCAAGCAACGGCAACCGGCCTTAAGATATAGGGATCTAACACATTGTAGTTAAAATTGAACATCGCTCGGTTAAAACCTTCAAGCGGATCTGAGCGCTCCTGAGTTTCAGGATTAATTGAGCTTGAACACCCAACAAGCAAAACCCCCGCAAGAAGAACGCCACTCATGCGAAACTTCATAATACTCTCCATTCCCTGTACCACCAGCCATGGCACTTCAATTCAAATTATAAACCAATGCGTTTATATTAAAACCAAATAAATATAATTGTTAACCAATTTGAGTGCTCAATATGACCAAGCAACCATAACGCTAAGTATACATTATTAAGTATATTGTTTTTATAAGAAAAGTGATCAAATGCACGATTGGCTAACTGTATCCGTTACAATGGAGTAATAAACAGTACAGTATTCACGAGGCTTAGAATGGGCTTTTTAAGATAAGCGATAAACATCGGCGCTCACTGAGTTTACTAAGCATTATTCATCAAAAATGCGAATCTCGATTTACGGCTTATCCCTGTATAGGATGAGCAATTCACGCCATAATTACCCTCAATAATAACATTACGTGTTTTTATAGTTTCATTAACATATCGCGCAAAAGATCACCTAAAACTATAGTTTATTACTCTTTTATAAAAGAAATTCCACGTAACAACTTGATTCAATTAGAAGTCAGAAGTAGAATGCCGGACGTTGTAACATAATTTATGTCCCCTTAGTTAAATGGATATAACGAGCCCCTCCTAAGGGCTAGTTGTAGGTTCGATTCCTGCAGGGGACGCCATCACCACTTCTAAAAACATCTCATAAAGTCCAATTTTTACATTAAAACCAATCAGTTAAATAACATATTGTCTAACAATGTCCTACAATGTTTACTGGAATCTAAGTACTAATGTGTATATTATTGCGTATAGGTCTAGGTTCAATGGGAAAACTATACACATTATGCTGCTAACTGACATTCAAATTCGCAAAGCCAAACCTAAAGATAAGGCGTACACCTTAAATGACGGTAAAGGCTTGTCACTGCTTGTTGAACCTAATGGTTCTAAAGGTTGGCGTTTTCGTTATCGGTTTGCTGGTAAGCCTAAAATGATCTCTTTAGGTGTTTACGACCAAATATCTTTAGCTGATGCCAGAAGAAAAAGAGACGAAGCAAAAAAACAACTATCAGAAAACATCAATCCTAGTGATGCTCGTAAATCAGAAAAAATAACCCTCAAATATGCCACTGAGAATACATTTCAAGCTGTTGCAATGGAATGGCACACATCCAAATGTTCTACTTGGACAGAAGGCTATGCAAGTGAAATATTGCGTTGCTTTGAAAATGACGTTTTTCCTTATATTGGAAGTAGACCTATAGACCAAATTGCTCCATTAGAATTGCTTGCTGTTCTCCAGAAAATAGAAAAGCGCGGCGCACTTGAACAAGCAAGCAAGATCCGTCGTCGTTGTGGTGAGGTATTTAGATATGCCGTCATTACAGGCAGAGTAAAATATAATCCTGCACCCGATTTAGCCGGAGCTATGAACAAGCCAGAAACTAAACACTTTCCGTTCCTACGTGAAAATGAAATTCCTGAATTTGTCAAAGCACTGAATAACTACCAAGGCAGCAAAGTAACTAAATATGCCACTCAACTATTAATGCTTACTGGTGTTAGAACAGTTGAATTACGACTCGCTGAATGGTCAGAATTTGATTTTGAAAATGCACTTTGGGAAATACCTAAAGAGCGCATGAAAAAACGTCGCCCTCACTTAGTACCACTATCACCACAAGTTCTAGAAATCCTTGGTAAGCTGCAAGTGATTACTGGTAACTATCTAATACTTTTTCCGGGTCGCAATGACGCTAGAAAACCTATTAGCGAGGCCAGCATAAATAAGGTTATCGCTAAAATTGGCTACAAAGGTAGACTAACAGGTCATGGGTTTAGGCATATGATGAGCACAATTTTGCATGAAAAAGGCTTTGATAGTGCGTGGATTGAATTACAACTTGCGCATGTTGATAAAAATTCCATCCGTGGAATTTATAATCATGCTCAACACATTCAAAATAGAAATTTAATGTTGAAATGGTACGCAGATAAATTATATCCTGCCATTAAGGACATCTAACATCAAACAGATATGGTGTGTAATTTGATACTGCTTATTTTTAGCTAATCCGGGGAAATGTCGAATTTGGCTACAATGTATATAATGATCTAATCCTATGTTAGTTCCAAACTCTCTTATTCGTTGTGGAACGGTATTGGCTATTTGATCTGAAACATCAAGAAACATTGTTGCCACAGGAGCCCCACCTCTTGTTGTATTATTAGAAACAAAGTGTTGTATCCAAATGGAATTATCTGTTAAATTTTTATATATAAGATGCGAAGCCACTGCTGAGGCTGGTCCCCCACCAGTCTCAAACTCCCCTCCTGTTATAGTGAAATCTCCGAAACCAACATAACTTTGATTTATATATTGATGCCCGTTAGTAAAAAACTCTGATCCACTATAATCTGCATTTTTTGTTAATTTCCGAAAGGAGTTATTAACCATGATTATTTTACTAATTGGCAAGTACTGATGCTGATGAATAGGAACACTATTATTTATTATAATATGATAAGTTACTGCTGAATTGCTCGCCAAAATATTCATATCCGCATCACTTAAGGATGCATTATCATAAAGTAGAGCAATCCTACTTCCTGCGATACTATGGATTTTCTGAGATAAATACGGCACTGTTGTGCCTGACCGAACTAATAACCCAATAATAATATTGCTTTTTGAGGAAATTATTGGCTGTAAATCTTGATTCAATTTTGTAGTATTACTAGGCGATGAATAGTCATTTTGATAAGGGTTAACGATTACGACAACATCTCCATTCCACGCATTTAAACACTTAATAAGACTATCTGTATTAGCATTTACAGGTTCAAGAATAGGCAATAAACCATTAATATTAACGCTCTCATCAACTATCTCTCTTAAGCTTAATAGCTCAGCAGCTCGAGCAAATAGATATGGACTGTACATACAACTTCTCCTTTCAAATTTAACTAGACTCTATTTTTGAGTCCATTAGATTAATTATGTAATCTTTTTGTTTTTTTGATAATGGTGTTGCATATCCCAACGCACGTAAACATGCTGGCAGAGAATAAATATAATCGATAAACTCTTTATTATTAGATCTATCTTTCATGGCTTTTAAAAAATAGCGATTTGCTACTTCTAATGGCATTGAATTGAAAATATCCCCACAGTAATCATAAATAAGACCATTAGGCATCGTTATTTTTGATTTTGTATAATCCTCAATAATATTAATAAACTCATTTTTCCTAAGAACGTTAAATAGGCTATGTTGCTTAATGTTTTCAAAATTTGATATTGCTTCTTTTTCAATTCTCAATGTTTCCTTTGTAGTCAAGGATATAACACCCACATTAGGTATATTTAAATTACAATACTTTTCAGCTAAATCAGGATGCGTAACAATATATATTTTTTCAAAAACATTGAGGTAATCGGTGGTTTGTGTTGATAGCCTTTTAGGCGAGTCGAACTCCGATTTTATTTCATATGCAGTAGAACAACCATTAAATACAGCAACATCTACAATAGAGTTATTTATAGGTAGCTCTATTGACGTTGAACATGTTCTTGGGCTATGTCTTCCAAAAATAATTTTATTAACAATTGCTGATTTATAAACATATTCGTTGCGATAATTTTTTTTCAACATATCAAAATATGAAGAAAACACATCTCTTAGTGTCATATTTGACGTTTCTAAAAGACTATTTTTTAAGCCAGTAAAAGCTTCATCTAGACTTTTACCTTTAGCTAAAGAAGAAAAAAAACTTCTCCTAAAAATTTTTGCATAAAAAATATTTAAATCATCATTTTGTTGCATTAGTAAACATTCCATACTGCATGGTTTTTATACCGAATCAAAAGCGTTTGAACATATATGGTAGCCAATTGATGCCTAGATGCAATCAAAAATATCAAATAATCCTATATGCCTCTCTTTCTGACGAAATATTAAAATAATAATCAAGTAAAACAAAAAACCACATCAAATCAACCTCCTTTTATCACAAAATATCAATCACATTTTACGTGATGTAAATCACACGAAACAAAACAAAAAGCCACGTAAAACGCACTACACCGCACCCGCCTGCACAATTTGGATCTAAAAATTATTTCAGTTTTAAAATTCTACAAACCCTATCGCCAAGCCGCGCCAATACTAGGGCGTTGCCGAAAATCTCAAACTGAAATGTGTGAAAAGATTTTCAGTAAATTTCAGTTTTCAGGTGGAGTCCGATTAGCGAGTCAATGCATAACATATTGAAATAAAGTGATTTTTCTATTTTACGTGAGATTTTCACTTGAGCGTATGCACCGCACAAAAACTGAAAAGCCAGTGTTTATGCGGGTTGCGAAGAATTGAAAAACTGAAATCGAATGAAATTTATTTTGCCAAATGACACTTAACGTTTAAGTGACCACTTCAAAAAATTACTGTGAGATAGCCACGTAAAATACAAATCAATCATAACGGTAAAATAGGCTGGTTACTGGCTGGCTTTAAATTACTTGGCTGTATCGTGTGTGAAAAAGTCAGAGTTAACATGTAAGTATGACCACATTCAAAGTCATTACAGGAACAATAAATATGAGGAATGTTATCAACGCCCTCCATTTGAATTTTTCGAATTGTTGCCTGTTCACCACAAACAGGACAGTACACTTTCATTACTCGCATGATTAATCACCTTTGCCTTAATGCCTTCCAGAATAAAGCCAATTAAATACATACCTTGCTATTTTAAAGGGTAACAGGTGTAACAAGGGTTACAACGTTGAATAATAAGAACTTATTTTGTTACCCTTTCAAAAAATCAAGGTGTAACAATCGCTAACGTGTTACACCTTGTTACCCATTTAAAAGCACAAGGTGTAACAGATAAAACCCTTTTAAATCATGCCTGTAACCCTTGTTACACCTGTTACACTAAAAATATAAGATAGTCAGTTTTTATTAGAGAATATCCGCTGAACCGAGGACTTCACTGTTAAAGACGTACACCCGTTTCACCCCTATTTCTGGTAGGCGTATACTGGTTTGGGCTTTCCCATCTTTCCCTGTTTCAAGCCAGCCTTTCTCAATACACAAACGCACGACCTTTCGAGCGTCAAAACCTTTGCAGATTTCTTTCCATGCCGTCGGTAATACGTAAAATTGAATTGTTGGCTCTTGATTGCAACCCCCCTTTTCGACACGACGAAAGCCCATCATATTCATCGGGCGGCTGTTTTCGTCATACCAATCAGCAAAGCGGCTGAACTGGTTACGTGAAATAAAATCGGTGATTTGTTCTAACGCGGTCATGTCTTCCTGATTAGCGGTATGACCACGCTCATTCATCCATGCATCTAAACAGGTCTTTGCTGCGGTAAAGGCTTCACCTTCTTTCCAGCCTGTAATCCCCGCTAAAGTGGCAATTTCCCCCGCCATCGCCACAAGCGCAAAGCGCGTGATAGCTCGCCCGACTTGATTCCCTGCATTTTCAGGCGTCAATTTAGCGGTGTACTCTTTTAATAACGCTTTAGCCGTACTGGAAATAAACGTTAAATCATTGGTGAGGTATTTCAGCCAATCACGGAACGGAGAGCCATGATATTTCGTGACGGCTTGCTCAAGGTGCTCCGCTAAGGCTTTACCACTCGCAAACTGGTGCAAATCCTCAAATACGCCATGTTTACCCGAATCACTGGGGATTTGTATCATACGGACTTCCACCCCTGCATAGGTGCGTTCGCCCGCATTGGCGGCATGTTCAACCAATGACAGTTCGCCTGTCGAGAGAAACAGTAAGTTCCAGCGGTTTGTTTCTCTGACGCTGCCGTCTGTTTTTGCGCGGGCTTTACCTTGACCGTTTGCCAGCATGTAAGCAATGTTACCCGCTTCGCGTCCGTCCACTTCGCGGATTTCATCCAGCATTAACGTAGCGTCATTACGACGGCAAGCCGTTCCCTCAAGTGCGTTACCTGTTGCCCGCCATGTGTACCAGTAATCCGTACCACCACAAACCGAAGCCGCCACTTTCATTGTGGTGGTCTTACCATCTGTTGATTCGCCTTTTAAATGGTAGCCACCGCCCCCCACACCGACTAATTTTAATAACGACGATGCAAAGGCAAGACTCACGGAAAACGCCAGCCTAGCGTTTCCTACGCAATATTTGCCAATGTGCTCCCGCCATTCGTCGCTAGTGCCTGCTACCCTAAAATCTTTTCCTTGTACACTGGAAATTCCTCAAAGGCATGTTATTCAAGGCCCCACATTGCTTTAACTAAATCCCAGCACTGTGACATCCATTACCCGTTTAAGTTAGATTCCAAACATATTCCGAGTTAAAATAACAATTAATTTCATTTAGTGCTCAATAAATGAATGAAAATATTCTTTAATTCCATTTAATATATCAAAATGAGAAATCAAATATGGATTTGAAGGTAAGTTATATGGAAAATAATATAATTCATACACTCGTTGAATTAACAAATAGAGGTAATGACGATGTTAAAATAGCCGCAATCACCGCTCTCGGAGATTACAAGGCAACGATTGAACAGCAAACTGCTATTTCTAGGCTTATTGAGTTGTGCAAGGACCCCAATAAGGATGTGGCAATTTCAGCCATAAAAGCCTTAAGTAAGCTTGCAGAATTCTTTTAACTTATTGTAAACACTCCGTTCTAATGTAATTTAGCAAATACATCGCCTGCTGTTCGTTCTCAGCTATCATCACTAATCTTGTTCAACTGCTACATTAGGTCGTGCGGTATCTCCATGATTCTGTTTTGTCAATAACGAAGCCGACATGACCATCTCCGATATGTGAAAAAACACAATACAACCGCATTTAAGTTAAAATAAGTTTACGCCATCGCTAAGATATGAGCGAGAAGAACGAATGCCATAACGCACTATCATTACATTGGCGAAGCCTACTCATTAAGGAGCTGGTTTAGCTATCCCGACTAATCCACGAAGTTTGGGTCGATAGAAAATAAATCTAATTACAGGATAAATAGCATCCTCCATGAATGCATTCACCTGCCTAACGCAATGCTTTGCAACGTCTAAGTTTATCACTGTTTTTTCTGATAACGCATCTAAAACATTTTATGAGCTTTTGTATTATGTATAGCATTTAATAACAGCCTCACGAAAGGGATTACTGCTTAGTAAAAATTATTATTAATACGCATTTCAACAAACTCAAATTACCCTACAACGTTCGGATATTTCTTACTTCTAACTCATTCTCCATTTTGTGTGGAGAGTGAAAGTAACCATCATTAATATCTGAAATTACATATCTTCTAATCTAAATAACGTATCCGTATTTTTTACTATTCATTAGCTAAGTAACATCAATACAAATCCTCTATCCCGATGGAATATATTTTTTGTCTTTGGTAGTTGTTGCACTCCCTATTAACTGTGCGGCCTATCATTTTTATTTCCTTAGATAAAGAGATTTTTACTGTTATCAATGTTGAACCAACAGAGTCGATAAATCAAAAATGCTATTGTCACTCGCTATAAATGAACCACTATAGTATCGGAAGTCCCAATAATCTAAAAAAAGAAAGCTTTCCATTTCATGATAAAAATCATCAAATCCAGACATGTCCCATATAAAGTGTAAGTCATACAGTACATTCACTCAAAATAGGATAATTCTTGAATTAACTCTTTTACTCTATTAAAGCTAATAAACAACCATAAGTTGTCCCTTTATGAAGATAAAAATTCTCATATGATGATTTATTTATATTGAGTTTTACTTAATAATAATTTAGATTAAGTCACAAAATTTGTGATTGGTAAAGCTGGGAATTTACATTTTTAACGAATAAACCGTTGTATCATATTTAGCTTGCTGTATTTTATACTTGAAAATTCACTAACCACTGTCATTTTCATCTAAATACACATCACTATGCGTTATATCTCATTAGTTTCAGCCTAATTGTCTACGTATAGCGTTTTAAAATGTAAGTTACTTTTTATATCCCCAGCACACTGTAAATAAAACATAAATAGAGTAACCTTATGGAAAACGCAACAAAAAACCTTTTGGATATCGATATTGAAAAGGAAGATATACGTAGTCAAGTTCATCATGTTAAATTTCATGGTGACAATACTGAGTATTTCTTTATATGGATAGTGAATGTTTTATTGACGATACTCACTCTAGGTATATATTCAGCTTGGGCCACCGTCAGAACCCGACGCTACTTCTTAGGTAATACTGAGGTTAATGGCTCACGTCTTGAGTATCATGCTTCACCTGTAAGGATTCTAGTATCTAGGCTTATTATATTTTTCTTTTTTGCATTATATTTAGCCGTTAACTATCTTTTCCAACCAATAGCATATGTTATTCTGTCCCTGTTTTTCTTGATGCTACCTTACTTTATTATTCGCTCATGTCGTTTCCATGCCATTATGACAAGCTATAGAAATGTAAGATTTAATTTTCTCGGCAGTTATAAAAAAGGGTATTGGTACTTTTTTATCCTTCCATTATTACTTTTATTAGGTGCAATTGCTTTTTCATTCTTGGTAGGACAAGTCATAGGTTTAATCGCTATCTTTAGTTCAGCGAATACCAATGAACATATAAATCTGAGTAGATACTTTATCGGCACATACGCGACTTTGTTATTAATAGCGATTTCTTTATATGCCATTTTTGCAATAAGAACCAAACAATTGTATGAGTATTTCGCAAATAACTTTTACTTTGGCAAATCTGCATTTAAGCTAAAAATGAATTATCGGGCAGTGGCTAAAATTTATAGTATCGCTTTTTTAATACTGGTTCCTTTCATCATCTTAAGCGGGTTTAGCATCATCTCTATGATAAAAACCGTTATCATACACGAAAGCAACTTCAGTGAGTTAGAACCACCTGTTTTTTTGTTTTTATTCATATATTTATACTTATACGTAGGGTTTTTCTTCTCTTATAGTTACATTCATATCATGATGAGACGTGAGTTTTTCAATAAATTAGAATTCAGTAACGAGCTAAAATTTAGCTCATCCATCACCTATTTTTCTTACCTAATTCTACTGTTCTCTAATAGTCTTATTATTATATTTACGCTAGGGTTAGCTACACCTATTGCTCAAATTCGCCATGCACGATATTTCGCCATGAACACTAAAATTACAGGCGATATGTCTCTAGAGAATGAACTCGCTCATGATGAGACTCACTCCAATTCTTTTCATGATGAAACGCTTGATTCCTTCGACTTTGGATTATCGTTGTGAACATAGTGGGTGAATATACTTATAATAAAAAGGCACTGAAACACAGTGCCTTTATTGAGTTAGATAATGATAAGCATAAAATTACTCTTCACGTTAACGATGAAGTTAAAACATATCTATACCAAGATATTCATTTATCAAAACCACTAGGAACACTACCAGACTCTATCTATTTTTCTGATGGTGGATGTTTTACCTGTGATAAAGAGCAACATTTACGTAACAAACTCGTTCTGAAAAAAGGCAAACTCCATTTTGGTGTTATTCACTTTTTAGAACGTTATAAAATGGCTAGCCTTTATTTACTAGCCTGTATTATTCCTATGGTATATCTCTTTTTCCAATTCTATCTGCCATCAATGGCATCGATTATTGCTAAAGAGACTCCTGTTCGAATTCAAATGCACCTTGGCCAAGAAACACTCGTACTCTTAGATGAAAGTGTACTTGAACCAAGTAAATTGCCATTAAAAAAGCAGCAAGAACTTAAGGCGCTATTTGAAAGAATTACACCTCAAGAATTTAATAATTATGATTTAAAACCACGGCTTATTTTTAGAGACTACCCGAAACAAGCCAACGCATTAACATTAACTGACGGTACAATCATCATTACTGATGAGTTAGTTAACTTAATTGAAGATGAAAGTGAACTTGTTTCCGTTTTATTACATGAAATGGGCCATCATTATCATCATCATATAATGAATTCTTTAGTGAGTTCATCATCGTTAAAATTTGTCAGCATGTGGATACTGCGCAAATCATCAGGGATTGAAGACATATTGTTAAATTCAGGTAATCAATTAATGACATTGAGCTACTCTCGGGATATGGAATTAGAAGCTGACCAATTTGCTATTGAGTATATGTTAAAACAAGAACGCCCTTTAGAGATGATGGAATCAATATTTATCAAGCTGGCTAACATATCACCTGAAATGAAGAGTAAGCTATTAAGTACCCATCCTCTATGGAAAGAGCGCTTAAATGCGATAGATGCATCTAAACCCTATAGTCAGGATAAAAAACACTAATCACCTCGCTAACATCCCTTTTTATCAATCACTGAATAGAGAATCCCCAATAATATGGAGATTCTCTATTTGCCTTATTGGTAAAAAAATCAACATATAACTGATTATTAATGGAATATTTATACGTTCGATATAGATAGCGTTTATGAAAACAATATGCCGCGTTTTATCACTCTGTTACCACACGAGCATCGCTCTGTTTTATGTGAAATTGAGTTTTCTTCACTATCAAAAAATCAAATTTACGTTATAGTCATGATCTTTAAGTGTTATTTAACCTTTTGATTATGATGTCAATACCCATCATATATCGTCGCTAGCACAAGATATTATTAGGCAAAATTAGATGAAATACGCATCCGTGCCATTTAATCAAAACGAAAATGGTTGGTTAAATGAAACTTCACGCACTCCCCGATATCCGACCTTAAATCAAAATACCGACGCAGATTGGGTAGTTATAGGTTCCGGCTACGCGGGTTTATCTTTTGCAAGAAGACTTGCACACAACAATCCGAACCTTAAAATTATTCTCCTTGATTGCGCAACGGCAGCCGAAAGTTCATCTGCTCGAAATTCAGGATTTATTATTGGGTTACCTCATAATATTGGCAGTTCAACGGCCGAACTAAAGAAAGCCCAATTTTATCGCACGTTGCTTGAAGAAGGCATTCATCAGCTCGCGACATTAACTGAACAGTTTGCGATTGAGTGTGACTGGGAAAGTGCCGGCAAATATCATTGCCAAGTTGATAAAAAGAATGAACGTGTTTTACAAGAGTATGTCGATAATCTCAATACAATGAGTGAACCTTATCAATTACTCGATAAGGAGATGCTCTATCACAAATTAGGTACGCATTTTTATCATAAAGGGATATACACACCAAATTCAATTCTCGTTAATCCAGCAAAATTGGTGGTAGGCTTAGCACGCTCATTACCTGAGAATGTGAAAGTGTATAATTACACTCCCGTTATGGCAATACAGCCTGGCGCCACCATACAGGTACTGACTCCTTATGGCAATATTCGTACAGCAAACATTATGTTAGCAACGAATGCACTCTCTAGAGAATTAACACCAATTAATCATAACCAAGCAGCAATGGCGACATTTGCCAGTATCACAGCCCCACTTTCTCTCGAACAACAACAACGCTTACCAGCGATGAAGAGCTGGGGCTTAACACCTGTGAATGCTATTGCTGGCGCAACGTTACGCTATACCAAAGATCAGCGTATATTGATCCGCCAGCATGTTACCCCTGCGATATGTGGGCGGATCAGTGCAGAACAAACTTATCGAGTGACACAACAGCATCAACAGCTATTCAATAAAATCTACCCGCAATTAGCCGACGTTCCAATAACAAATACTTGGTCCGGTACAATCAGCGTTACCAGAAATGGTGCTCCTATTTGGGGCAAACTCATGAAAGGCGTGTATAGCGCGGGCGGTTGTAATGGCGCTGGGATCTCAAAACAAACCATAGCAGGAACATTATTGGCAGATTATGCTTTAGGAATTGATAACCCTTTAATTGATGCCATGCAGCAACTTGGGCAAGCGAACTATTTGCCACCATCACCGATATTGGATATTGCAATCCACGCCTCATTACTGAAAGAAAGATATATTGGGAGAACGGAAGTATAATGGCAATCGAGTGAACTCTCCCATTCTAGTTTGATCTACATTCCGCACTAACCAATGGAACCCTTTTATCGCGTCATTTATTGGACCATTGGTTTCCCATCAGTAAGAAATTTTACTGCAATTTGCTGCCTATTCATGCTAACACCATAGCCTATGTTATGTGATTGAACCTTTGCCCAATAAACCTGCTGTGAATGCTATTCAACGGTTATGATCGCCATCCATCGAATATTTTTTATTTAAGCCAGACTGATTAGGATTATCATTAAATGACTTTTCACAACTTATTATTATTTAAAGGTTATTCTAACTTGCTTCATTGATCCTTCACCGCTAAATTACCCGTAATTTTACTAATATGAGTGAATGGTTTATGAGCCTCACAATCATTATCTTTTTACTTGTTTATATTGCGATGGGGTTTGGTAAGCTCCCCGGTTTTAAAGTGGATAGAACCGGTGCTGCTGTTATTGGTGCCTTAGCCATGATGGCTGTCGGTAGTATTACCCCTCCTCAAGCATGGAATGCGATCGATTATCGTACTATTGGCATGTTATTTGGGTTGATGGTGGTTTCCGCCTCTTTTGTCGTATCTGGATTTTACAGCTGGACGGCAAACCGCGTTGCCATGCTCAAAGTCAGTGCCCCTGTGTTACTCGCTGTACTCATTGCTGTAGGTGGTTTACTTTCTGCTTTATTGACCAATGATGTTGTTGTGGTGGCAATGACCCCATTATTAGTTTCTATTACATTGTCACGGGGATTAAACCCTGTCCCTTTTTTGTTAGGGTTTTGCTTTGCTGCAAATAATGGCGCTTCTGGCTCCTTGATCGGTAGCCCACAAAATATGATCGCAGCCCAAGGACTAGATATTTCATTTGTTGGGTTACTCCAGGCTTCGGCTGTACCAGCCTTACTCTCATTACCACTGACTTGGGCTGTTTTAGTTTTTCTTTATCGGAACCGTTGGTATCTGGCGAAAACATCCGTGGATGGAGCCGCGGTCACCCCTACTCCATCTACTGATCCTGCAACAAAACTTGATGTATGGGAAACCAGTAAAGCGGGCATTATTACGTTAATTGTTATTATCGCTTTCGTCATCAGTGATATTCCAAGAGAGCTTATTGCATTAACTGCGGCTGGGTTTTTATTGCTAAATCGCTCGATTGCATCAAGTGATATGCTGAAATTAGTTGATGGTAATCTGTTATTACTGATTATGGGATTATTTGTCGTCAATGCTGCATTTGCATCAACGGGATTGCCTCAGCAAATGTTAAATGATTTACGGAATAACGGTGTTGAGCTAAATAACCCTATCGTACTTTTCTTGATCACTGGTGTGTTAAGTACCATTGTTGGTAATAACCCCGCAGTAATGTTACTGGTGCCTTTCTTATCATCCAGCGGTAATACCGATTCATTAGGTGCCGCCTTAGTACTTGGCTCGGGTTTTTCAAGTAATTTATTCGTCTTTGGTAGCCTTGCCGGTATCATTGTGGTCGAACAAGCTGCCGCTTATGGCGTGAAAATTTCGTTTTCGGAATTTGCCAAATCAGGAGGGATCGTCGCTTTATTATGTATGCTACTAGCAGCAGCATGGATAGTCTTGGTGCTTTAAGCAGAATGCCACTCGCGTAATAGCGAGTGGCATATAAATAATTATTTCGGATAGCTGGTTTTATTTAAAATAGTGGCATGCGCCCCAACGGGAAATAGGCTAACCGCACTAAAGGCCTGATCCTGATACCCCATGATCCCACCATCCGTCCTCATCATATCTAAATCAATCAGGATAATGCCGAGTGTTGGAATAATTTTCTCACGCCAAATAAATAAATATAGCTGCTCTGACACCTTAATATAGTGGCAGCGGTCAACATCAGCTAACCCCTTTTCGACCCCATCTAAACAATGCCACGCATAAAACTGTTCGTTAAGATAAACATGTTCATAGCGCTCTTTTGGATTATAGGTATACATATTGCGCATACCAATTAATTCAGATGTGTAGGCTGGTAAGGAGCGTTGAGCCTCTCCTAAAGTGCCAAAATAAATCTCCACTTCGACATCTGTCAAAGGGCGATTTTGCTCTACTTTACTAAAGGCAGAAATGCGAATATCTGCTTCGTCAGGGAGTTTACCTTGCACTAATACACAGTTACCGTCTTTTTCATTGATAATTAAGGTAACACTGGCTTGCCAATCATCTGGGGAGATAAAATTGACGAAATAAACCCCTGAACGAATTGAGGTAACACGGCAATCAATTGTCACACCTTGCCATTCAATTTGTTGATCTGCTGGAAAAGAAATATCTTCTTGCCGGTCTTTTTCAGCGAATCTCAATTGAAATGTTTTACCTGTTAATTGGTTATTGGTTTCTAAAATATAGCTATCTGGAGCAAAACCATCTGACAATGCGCCAACTTGGATAAAAGCCACTTCTTCAATCATAATAGCTCCTTAAGTAAAAGCGAGTGTAGGTAAATCAACGACGCTTGCACCACCATCAATAACCAGTGCAGCACCTGTAATCATTGATGCGTCAGTAGAGCATAAGAATCGGCATGCCAATGCGACCTCTTTTGCCGTTGCAGGGCGCTGTAACGGTACATCACGGCATACATATCGATAAGCGTCATCTAATGTAAATTGATGCTGCTCCATTAAAGGCTGCATCTCTTCATCTGCCATTGGTGTTCTAACCCAGCCGGGACAAACCGCATTCGCTCTGACACCTTGATGACCATAATCACGTGCAACGGAGCGCATCAATCCTATTAAGGCGTGTTTGGCTGTCACATACCCACACGCTTCCGGACCTGCGGCCAACGATGCCAGTGAGCCGACAAATAAGACATTACCGTGACTTTGCGTTAATAGGGGTATACAACCACGAACACTCGCAAAAGCACTATCAAGATTAGCTTTCATCGCTTGATGCCACTGTTGGTCATTCATATCTTCAACACGCCCCAACCCCATTCCGC
Source organism: Providencia sp. PROV119 (assembly GCF_028482435.1). Classification (NCBI taxonomy): domain Bacteria; kingdom Pseudomonadati; phylum Pseudomonadota; class Gammaproteobacteria; order Enterobacterales; family Morganellaceae; genus Providencia; species Providencia sp. PROV119. The sequence continues at coordinate 11,882 of NZ_JAMPQL010000012.1, read as the reverse complement.
CTGCATTGCACACCAGCACATCAATAGTGCTCGTATGTTGCTTAATTTGTGGCAAAATAATTTCGTTCCATGAAGTTTCAGTTGAGACATCAGCAACGATAGCAATGGCACCTGTTTCAAGTGCAACTGCATTTAGCGGCTCTGCACGCCGTCCAACAATAAAAACCTGATCCCCTTGCTGTGTGAATAGTTGCGCACACGCCGCACCAATCCCTGTGCCACCTCCTGTAATGATGACGGATCTTGAGTTCATTCAACCCCCCTATCGCTGGAATTGTTAAAACAACGTTAATTTATTTATTAATATAGAAATAAATAACCTTCGTTGACCATCGATCTAAGGAACGATATTCAGCAAAATACGGAGGTCGCGAATAAATTTATCGCTAAAAGGTATCAACCTGCCTCACAACAGGTTGATAAAGATAAGGGAAGCATTAAGGTAAGATAGCAAAAGAACGCACGGGAAAACCGCTCGCATTATTAGGTTTGGCAACAATATTAAAAATAACCGCCCCTCTCGTCGGTAATTTGTCCAGATTGGTCATCAATTCAATTTGATAGGTGTCCTGCTCTAGAACATAGTATTCACCTAATAATGCATTATGGCGACGAAAATCCTGAGCCGCATCGGTGTCAAAGGTTTCATGACCTATTGCTTTGATCCCCCTTTCCTCAAATAAGAATTTCAATGCATCAATCCCCCAACCCGGTATCTGATTATTTCCCTCTGCATCTTTGTTATCCATCGCCTCCTGAGATGGCCAGCGATGACTCCAGTCAGTCCGTAGTGCAACAAAAGTATCAGGCTCTATTTTTCCGTACTCTTGTTCAAAATTGAGTACATCTTGACGTGAAAATGCAAACGTAGGGTCTTGCTTCGCTCTTTTTGATTGGTCAATCACAATTAGGGGTAAAACTAACTCTTTTAGTTCTAATTCATGTAGATAGCGTTTCCCTTCAACGAAATGGCAGGGGGCGTCAATGTGTGTGCCATATTGGCCTGGAAAAGTAAATTGTTGGGCAAAAAAACCATCTGGATAATCAAATAATGTCTTTATGCTTGCCGATTCAAACATAAAAAAATGCGGTGAATCTTTATCAAAAGGATGCGTTAAATCAACCCATGTTTTTGACTTTAATAATTTAAGTGCTGTGATTAAGTCATTTTCCATAATATTCCCCTGATGATGTGTTAATTCAATTTTTAATTTTTAGCTTGTTCAATAACTAATTAACGAAAAAAACACAATTTGTCTAGATCAGTAAAGAGAGGAATTTTCATATTAAAAATAGAAGAGAAAATCGTATCACTCAAATAAAAAACCACCTAATATAAATATTAGGTGGTCAAATGTAACATAATAAAAAATAATAAATAGACTAGGGTTTTGGATAATTAGCCCATGCTTGAGGTTCAATAAAACCATCATAAATAGACTGAGAACGAATGTAATCAGCGTATTCTTTAGATTCAAAAGCCTCTTTTAAATCTTTTGCCCATTGGGAATTCACATTGTCTTGCATAACAGTCACAATCACCCGATGCTCTAATGGTGAATTTTCTACAACCAGCCCATCGGCAATACGCTGACCAGCGCTGGCAACATAGTTGCCGTTAACAACAACAAAATCAACATCATCTAATAAACGTAACCCCTGAGCTGCATCGGTTTCACGTATATCTAAACGGTATTTAGCAGGTTCGATATCATTAACACTAAAGGTTAATGTGCTGATATTCGGTTTGATTTTTATCCAACCTAACTCTTCTAAAATACGTGCGCCGCGCTCTGCATTTACGGGGTCATTGGATAAAGCAACGATCATACCGTCTTTCACTTCGTCTAATGATTTATGTTTATTCGAACGTAAGCTTTGTGGTGCACTCGGAGAATCAGTTAATGCCACCATATTAATATTATTTTTCTTATTATAAGCTTCCATATATGCACGACTCTGGTTTACCGAGGCATCGATAGAACCTTCTTCAAAGGCGGGATTTATTTGTCTATTTTGCGAAAATTGGCGTAAATTGACTTTATAACCCTTCTTTTCCAAGATGGGTACAATCCCTTTCTCAACTTGGTCGATATAATTACCAACCCCAAAACCTATAGTGATCTCTTTTTTATTCGGATTATCCTTTTCACTATTATCATTACATGCAGCTAATGCAATAACAGCGGTAGCAATAAGCGATAAGTATTTTATTTTTTGTTTCAACATGATGTTACGACCCTGTGTAAATAATGTGGCCAGTATAATCATATTTTTTACATCTTATTTAGATCATCTCGTTATAACTTAATACAAAAAGAATATATAACCTATTTTATATGCCTTTTAGGTATATGAATATAATAATTTGTTCGTTCGAATAACGATTCGCTTGATATGTAATGAAGGAGATAAAAAACGTTAAAAAAAAGTGAGTTATGAAATGCCGATTTTAAATTATGATTTAATTGATGCGCTAATCAATATAACACCAGAGTCTACCTTAGCAGACGCAAGGAAAGAACGTTCAAACGCGACAGAAAATACGCAAGCTGCTTTTGAAGCGATTTTTTCCGCACCGTCACCCCAATTAACCGGAGAAATTAAGTTTTTATTTGCGCGAATTATCGCTGAACAGACAGGTAGCTATGTGCTAGCCGATTTTTACAATCAATTATTAGGGCAGCGCTCACCTCACTTGAATACGCCAGCGCTTCAAGCCGCTGAACACTATTTACGCATATTGGTGAGCCAGCCAAAACAAACTCATTACTCCCTCATTCATGCCCTTATTGAACAAGGGTGGCACGAAGCGGATATTATCCTACTTGCGCAATTAATAACTTTTGTCACCTATCAAGCCCGTTTAATTGAAGGGTTAAGATTATTGCAAGGTAACAGTACTATCACCAAATCTGCTGAGCCAGTTACTGCTGGACAATGGAATAGCAACTCACACACTCATCAAGGCCAACCCGCTCCGACCGCCTTCACTCAAGATCAACTTGGATGGGAATCATGGCTACGAGCGAGAGATCCACAGACGCTAGAAGCAGATGAAGCTCAGGTGATGAAAAAATTCGGCCAACTTAATTCTGAATATTTTTTGCTGCTCGCCCATCAAAGTCACATTCTAACACTACGTACGCTTATCGATCGTGGCGTCTTTTATACCCTCGGCGGCTTACCTCGTTGGGAACGTGAATTTGCTGCTGCGGCGGTTAGCAAGGTGAACGGCTGCATCTATTGTGCTTCGGTACATGCTCGTAAAGCCAGCCAATATGCCAAAGAGCATAAAGCGGATGTTGAGAAGCTTATCGCAACGCCAGTAGGCGCGATTTTAGCTGAGGGTTTTGATGACCGTTTAACGGCGATTACGGATTTCACGACAGCGCTATCAACGACACCAATACGAGCCACGCATCAACAGGTTGAGACACTACGTCAACTAGGGCTAAGTGAGCTAGAGCTACTTGATTTGATCCAATCAACCGCCTTTTTCTCTTGGGCTAATCGACTGATGCTCTCACTCGGTGAACCATTTGAACTTAAACAGGACAAGGAGTGATCTCGTGACACAGCTAAAAGGGTTAAATGCTTTGGAAGAGCAAATCACTCAAGACCTACAAAACCTTAATCTGCCATTAAACCGCTGGTCATTATCGCCAAACCAGTCTGATGACCATCAATTAGATGTTGCAATTATCGGTGCGGGCATGTCAGGGGTCACGGCAGCCTTTGCCCTTAAATTACAAGGGATTGATGCGATAGTTTTTGATCAAGCCCCAGAAGGTCAAGAAGGCCCATGGCAAACGCCGGCCTTGATGGAAACATTGCGTTCACCAAAACAGGTGGTTGGCCCTGCACTCGCGTCACCCTCTTTAACTTTTCAAGCTTGGTTTAAAGCTCAGTTTGGTGACGATGAGTGGGAAGCACTTGATAAAATTCCTCGTTTACAATGGGGGGAATATCTACAATGGTTTAAAACCATGACGTCGCCAGTGGTTTTCAATCAATATCAATTAACTGATATTCAAGTCAACCCACAAGGTTGCCTACTCACATTTGCAACACCTAACGGTAAACAGCAATATCAAGCACAGCATGTGATCCTTGCGACAGGTATGGAATCCTTTAGCGAACCTAATATTCCAAGCTTTATGGCGGAGATCCCTTCTGCTTACTGGGAGCACTCTTACGCCGGTAGTGATTACAGCCGGTTTAAAGGGTTAGATATTGCGGTCGTAGGATACAGTGCCGGTGCTATGGATAGCTCGGCAACAGCACTTGAACAGGGTGCTCGCTCTGTTGAATTATTGATCCGAGCGAAAGATATGCCAAGGGTGAATCGCGGAAAAGTCGCAGGCAACCCTGGCTTTACTCAAGCTTATCACCAGCTTACCGATGCACAAAAATGGCATTACAGTGATTATGTTGCTAAAGCAAAAACGCCGGCCCCGCATGGCAGCACGCTGAGAGTCTCTCGGCATGAAAATGCTTATTTTAACTTTAATACACAGGTCAAAAAGATAGACGTCAATGGTAAGAAACTGCATATCGCCACAACCACAGGGGAATATGTGGTCGATTACCTGATCTTAGCGACCGGATATCGCATTAATTGGCAGCGCCACAGTGCATTTAATCACATCGCGCCTTTTATTCGTAAATGGGGTGATGTGTATACCCCTTCTAAAGCTGAACAAAATAGTGAGTTTGCCTCCTATCCCTATTTAGGCCATCACTTTGAATTTCTCCCTAAAACCGATTGTGAGTTACCTAAGCTCAGTAATATTTACTGCTTTAACTTAGCTGCATCCTTAAGTATGGGGCCACTTATTGGTTTGATCCCTAATACCAATACGGGCGCGCAGAAACTGGCTGAACATATCGCTGCTCAGTTGTACCTCGCTCATCATGAGCAACATTTAGAGCAGGTAAAAAATAGCACTGAAGCGGAGCTACTAGGTGATGAATGGCAACCTGCTCTCCCCTATAGCCAGCGAACACCACAAACGAGTAATGTGGAGTGATTGATGATTACATTTAAAAATATTCAGAAGGTCTATGAAAAAGAAGGCCATTCACTCACTGCCTTACAGGATGTGAATTTGCAGATTCATGAAGGTGATATTTTTGGGTTTATTGGCTATAGCGGTGCAGGAAAAAGCTCCTTGATCCGTCTCGTCAACCAACTTGAAAAACCCTCGTCAGGTGAAGTGATCATTAATGGGAAAAATATTGCTCACCATAGTGCAACTGAAATTCGAGCCCATAAAAAAAGCATCGGCATGATCTTCCAGCACTTCAATTTGTTAGAAACGAAGACCGTTGCACAGAATATCGCCATGCCGTTATTGCTATCAGGAGTCGACAAAAAAGAAATTCAGCGACGCGTGGATGATATTTTAGCCTATGTAGAGCTGAGTGATAAAAAACACCAATATCCTGGGCAACTATCAGGCGGACAAAAACAGCGTGTCGGTATTGCTCGAGCATTAATCAATAATCCGAAAATTTTATTGTGTGATGAAGCCACTTCTGCACTTGACCCACAAACGACACAATCTATTTTGTCATTATTAAAAAAAATTAATCGTGAACAAAATATCACCATTTTGTTGGTAACTCATGAAATGGAGGTGATTGAGCAGATATGTAATCGTGTCGCGGTAATGGAGGCGGGTCGAGTTGTCGAAGAAGGCACTGTTTTAGAGATTTTCTCAGAGCCACAACATCCGACGACAAAAAAGTTTGTCCGTACCGTACTTAACGAAGAAATCCCTGAACGTGTCTTGCACAATTTAGAGCATCAAAGCAATGTTTACCGCTTAGAGTTTTTAGGTGCTTCCGCACAGCAACCCGTTGTGAATGAACTGATCTTACAGGATAAAGTTAAAATCAATATTTTGTTTGCCAATATGAAAGAGATAAGTGGTGTCGTGTTAGGCAGTATGTTTGTCCAGATCGTCGGCCATGATGAAGATATCGACCAAGGGATCGCATTTTTACGTCAGCGCGGTGTTGCTGTCAATAAGGGGGTACTATGACACAATGGCTTGATACCGCATTAACGAGTAAACAATTTTTACTCGCGATGTCTGAAACCTTCACTATGGTTTCAATTGCACTGGTTATCGGTTCCCTATTGGGGATTTTACTGGGGATTGCACTCGTTGTGACGCGCCCTGATGGGATTTGGGAAAATAAATGGGTTTATCGCATTATTAACCCAATAATCAATACGGTCCGTTCATTGCCTTTTATTATTCTACTCGTTGCAATGATCCCTCTAACACGTTTTATGGTTGGCACCTCTATCGGCACTACGGCTGCCATTGTGCCCTTAGTTATCTATATTGCACCTTATACGGCTCGTTTAATTGAAAACTCATTATTAAGTGTGCATTCGGGGATCATTGAAGCCGCAGATTCAATGGGGGCGACCAATTGGCAAATTGTTTGGCACTTTATCTTACCTGAGGCTAAATCATCGCTAATCTTAAGCTTAACCGCAGCCAGTATCACTTTAGTGGGAGCGACAGCCATGGCTGGAGCGGTCGGTGGTGGCGGTGTCGGTGACCTAGCACTCAACTACGGTTACCAACGTTTCGACAACGTTGCTATGGCAATCACCGTCGTTACATTAGTCATTATTGTTCAAGGAATACAAATGATTGGTGATTATCTTGCTAAGAAAGCAAGATTCCACTAATTCTAGATGACCGATATATCAGATTATATCGGTCAATCTACTCTTTTCCGTCCAATGCATCATTTTATTGATAATCTCCGCATCTTTTTCGCCTGTTTTCCTCTAAATAATTATTTTTCTAATTTATAGCTTATTGATTAGCGTGAAAATTACACAAAACGCCAACCTTTACTAACTTTAAAGTTAAATCCCACAAAAAAATATAAATGAAACCGTTGATTCCACCAAACAATGCGTTCAAAAGCTTATAAAAATAGCATAAGCATGTCATAACAATTTAAAAAAATGCAGTTAATCGTCAATTTATTTGTTGTTATCTGTTGTATAATCATAATGATATGTCAATGGAAATGTTTTTAAGTCGTTTTAAACAAAAACATTATCAATGCCATGTTAATCTGAGTTTTTTCTTCTTATTGCTGATTACTTTATACGCAACACTACTGCATCATCAGCGTTTTATTAACCTCTAACCTAAATCTGATTATGCCAACAATAGAACAACTGATATTACTGACATCCATACTGATTTTACTGGGTATTTTTTCTAGCAAACTTTCTGCTCGGCTAGGCTTGCCTATGCTTGTTATGTTCCTGTTTATAGGAATGTTAGCGGGTGAAGATGGCATAGGCCAAATCGCGTTTAACAACGTGAATGTTTCCTATGCTGTAGGTTCACTCGCATTAGCCTTGATTTTGTTCGACGGTGGCCTACAAACATCAGTTAAATCGATTCGACTTGTTTGGAAGCCTGCATTTACCTTGGCCACCTTTGGGGTGTTAATTACCGCGGGCATCACCGGACTCGCCGCGGCTTATATTCTTGGCATCCCCTTGCTTGAAGGGCTGTTGCTTGGCGCCATTGTCGGCTCAACAGATGCGGCGGCGGTATTCTCCCTATTGCGTAACGCGGGTATCTACCTTAATGAACGTTTACAATCAACGTTAGAAATTGAAAGTGCTACCAACGACCCAATGGCAATTTTCTTAACCGTGGGCTTACTGCAACTCCTCATGAATCAAAGCGCTTCTGGTAGCGAATTATTATTACTGTTCGTTAGCCAAATGGGGATCGGTACACTTGTCGGCCTAAGTGTTGGTTGGATTTCAATCAAGATCATTAATAAAATTAAGTTACTGGCAACAGGGTTATACCCAGTATTAGTGGCGGCGTGTGGTCTATTATCATTCGGTCTAGCCAGTAACTTACAAGGTAGTGGCTTTTTATCTATCTTCGTTACAGGCGTTGTGATTGGTAATGCTCGCTTTGTTTTCCAACGTAATACCTTTTTATTCCATGATGGGCTGGCTTGGCTCAGCCAAATCATCATGTTCGTTATGTTAGGCTTGCTAGTTAACCCAAGCTCTTTATTAGAGGTCTGGTTTGAAGGGTTGGTGATCGCACTGGTACTCACCTTTATCGCTCGCCCCATCGCTGTCGTGCCTGTATTAAAATTCTTTAAATTCAGTCGTGAAGAAATCACTCTGGTTTCTTGGGTTGGTCTGCGTGGCTCTGTTCCTATTATCTTAGCGATCTTCCCTTTTATTTATGGTCTACCAGGTGCTAACTTAATTTTTGATGTGGTTTTCTTCGTGGTATTAATCTCAGCGACGTTACAAGGCTCTACCCTACCTTATGTCGCACGCAAACTTAATTTAATGCAGCCACCACCATTACTGCCCGCTGCAACTTTGGACATTACCGCTGTCGATCAAATTGATGCTGACCTAGTAGAGTATACGTTGGGTGAGGACTGTTCTGCTGTCGGCCGCCGTCTATCTCAGTTGGCACTACCTGACCAAACTGTCATCGCAATGATCACTCGTGGTAAAAGCGTGCTCCCCCCTCGTGGTTCAACAAGACTAATTGCCGATGACCATTTGTTTGTCGTCTTGAAACCAGAAAATCGTTTATTCCTCGAACGGCTGTTCTCTGAACAAGTCTCTCCTGATTTAACCCCGATAGAATTACCCACTTCTGGGCTCAGTCTAAAGGGCACAACAAGGTTAGATGAGATTTATGAGTCTTATGGCATTTTAATCGATAATGAGAATAACCAGACACTGGATCAATTTATTTATAGCATTTCAGCAAATGAGCCAGTACAAGACACCGTCATTAGCTTAGCGACATTACAGATAAGAATTAGTGAGATGATCGGCTCTCGAATTGTGACGGCAGTATTAGAGCCCCTTCCACAAGAAGATAATTAGTTCAACGGCAAACATCAGTTAATTCGATTTACAATGAAATTAACTGATGTTTATATCTGCCAGCCTCTTTTATTGTCTGGATGTGCGATTTTATCTGGGTGTATTGTTGATAGCTTTATCTTCTTTAGACTATTTGATGAGTTGTTATTTTTACTCATATAATTTTCTAGATTCTTAGCTACAAAAAATAAAAGCCCGTAAACGGGCTTTTATTTCGCAAAGTATAAATAAAGATAGCTACAATAAATTATCAGTATACTCAATAGAGAGAATTCTCAATTGTTATTAGCATATTAATGTTCTTAATTGAAACAATTAAGTTTTAATTGCTTAATTAATTTCCACTTTGGAACATAATAACTGATGATTAAATGAGTGAATAAATAGAGTCATCAAACCCTTTAGATTCTTTGTCCTCATTAGCATGAGTATCATCTTGCAGGATTTCACTGAAGAATTCGCCCATATTTACATCTAATACTTTTAGTACTCTAACTAGACAATCAATATCTATACGATTTACCCCACGTTCATAACGAAATAGTTGTTGCTCACTGATATCAATCTCTTTAGCTAACTGAAAAACGGTATAGCCTTGAGATTTTCTTAACGATTTAATTTTTTGTCCAACTGCACAAGCGACAGGATATTTTGTATTCATAAACATTCTCGCTTCAACTTATATTATTAATGAAATAAAAAATCAGCAGGTGATTCTCTGTGTTTTTCTATTGTTATCTTTATTTATGATATAGCCATTTGGGTGTATTAACGACGATTCAGCATATATCTTGAGAGGGATGATATACTAGCCATATAATTAGTTTCAACTAATCCAAAAATGACATTGCAAATGTGTAACTAAATATTATCAGAATCACAAAAAGCCCACCACCTAAGTATTATTCTTTAATTTCAATAAGTTAATCTGTTTAACAATTAATAGTTGTTGTTCTATGCAGACATAGTCTAACAGGTAGCGGCAGAGTTATAATCTAAATTAACCTCATTTAACCGATAAAAAATCTAAAAATAAAAGAAATAAACAGAATAATTTAATACTGTAACACTATTAATGATTTTTCAAATCAATATTCATTTTATGAATACGCATAATAGGATAATTACAGCAATACTGTAAAACAAAGTAAAAAATGGAAATTTTTCCCATATTATCATTTTGATAACTTAAATATCAATAACTTATAACAATAGTCCTTTTGTTACAATCGGCAGAAAATACTTAATTTTTAAAGCAGCACAAAAAAAACAGACTACAGCTATCATAGCTAACATAACAAAACATTAACGTTAAGTATCTTTTTGCTTTGCTATACATGAAGCATATCACAAAAAACAAAAAATTAAATTCCCACAAATAAACAGGTTTTTATCTCGCCACAACACTCTAAAAGTGATATTTTTCTTATAGATTTTTTACATATATTAAACATGGGGAGTTTATGTCTACAAAATTTTTATCGGCAGATTTTTATCATGTTAAGCTCGACTGATACTCCTACAATTTTTTTGTTTTTAGCATCTGATATAGACAAATGAAATCTAATCCTCAACAAAAAGAACATCTACAGCATTATAAGAGTAACAATGTAGATTTTATCTAACCATTATTCTTAGCCCAATAAGAAGACTATTTCTAGCAATAATCATTCGAAATTTATTTCCTTTTTTGATCCTACCTTCCTTATAACTCATATACAGCGTAGATATAGCGACAAATAAACACCATGCAAAATCATCTTTTAATGACGATCATTTATTGATAAGTTTTTATTGATGATCATTTTTGAACCAAACATTTTTATTAATACATATTTTAGGTGGTTTATTAATTACCTGATTAGTGACTAATAGCAACTTAATGAATATTTTTCGATATTGTAAATATTAAAACTAATTATCATTAATATTTTCATTAAATAAAATAACGGTAAGTGATAATAAAGCAAAGATAATGCGCTCGAGTTAATAAGAGATTATTTTCATCAATTAGCACATTGGGTAATATTTAATATCTAAATTTAGGTTTAGACGTTGCTTTCAGCGAGTTTAATGACTGCGTTCAATTTGCACTCAACGCGTTTACAAGTTTTTTTATTATTATGCCCAGCTAACAGTCAATTAAGACTAAAATGCTGAGATATGCGCATTTAGCTCACTCTACAATGGGAAATTTAATGGAGCTATCCGAGAAATGAATTTCTGTTATTTTATCTAGCACGCTGCGCACTAGAGCAAAATTGAATAAAAATGAGAGGTTGAAGTGATATTATCTATGTGAGTGGTTATTTATCAATTTTACAAGCTAGCAAATCATTAAGCTCGGTGTATTGGCTAAATCTCTGTTTGCTAGCTTCGCAGACATGACAAAAACGCTATCGATAAGCAGGGTTCAATGATCGCAAAGCGGTTACAGTGGGTTTGATTAGAATTTTAATGCGGTTTTTCATTGATACTTAAATAAACATCATGAAAATAAGGTGGTTATTGTTGATTTAGGGGATTTGATTAGATGGTGGGTCGTGCAGGATTCGAACCTGCGACCAATTGATTAAAAGTCAACTGCTCTACCGACTGAGCTAACGACCCATCTGGTATGACTGATTTTAATATTAAGATGGTGGGTCGTGCAGGATTCGAACCTGCGACCAATTGATTAAAAGTCAACTGCTCTACCGACTGAGCTAACGACCCATCTATTAATTTTTATAACCAGTATTTATGAAAATGCGAGTAACTAATGAAGTGGTGGGCGATACCGGGCTCGAACCAGTGACCTCCTCCTTGTAAGGGAGATGCTCTACCAACTGAGCTAATCGCCCACTTCATGACAAGTTTCACATATTTGTAAATAAATGGTGGGCGATACCGGGCTCGAACCAGTGACCTCCTCCTTGTAAGGGAGATGCTCTACCAACTGAGCTAATCGCCC